>DASVFM010000031.1:0-67642 GCA_036380055.1 Casimicrobiaceae bacterium | reverse complement strand
GCAAAGATGCCCGAAAAGATCTTCCTTCCAGTCGACATGACTTCTCGGCGCCCTCGTCGCGCCGCAGAACCATAAATTATCGCGCAATCGGCCTCCTTCGGGGGCAAGTTACACCCTGTAACAGGCGCGTGACGCGCCGAGGGGGCGCTGCGCCCGCCTTTGCTACAATCACCCAGCCTCGCGGGTGTAGCTCAATGGCAGAGCAGAAGCTTCCCAAGCTTACGACGAGGGTTCGATTCCCTTCACCCGCTCCAGTCCTCGGCCGCGTTTGGACCGCGGCGAGCGCAGGAATATCCGCGTAGGGATCCCCAAGCGGCTGCGGTCAGAGAAGCGCGCGCGGACTGCCGGTCACTATCTCACGTAAACCGGCGCCGGCTGCGTCAGGTAGGCGTGCAGGATGTGGTAGACAGTCCGGTAGTTCTTCTGCTGGAAGCTCGCGTGCGAAATGCCGGCCATGACGCTGAACTGCTTGTCGGGGTTCGGCAACCGGCGGAAGAAGTCGAGCACATCATCGAACGACGCGATGCCGTCGAACTCGCCGCGCATCACGAGCGTGGGTGCATTAATCTTCTCGGGGTCTACGAGCGGCAGCTTGCTGCACATGTCGATATAGGTGCCGTTCGGCACCGAGTCGTCGAGCGCGAGGATCGCCTCTGCGAAGGCGTCGATCACCCGCGCTTCGGCACACTCCGGATGATCGCGCTCGAAGATGGAGCGGACGAACGCGCGATCGATCGGCCGGCGCGTGGTCGCGAGAAACTGCGGCAGCTTCTTGCGCCGCTCGACAAGCGTGGGAGCGCCCGCGCCCGTCCAGACGAAAGCGTCGAGCGCAAGGCGGGCGACGCGCCCCGGGTTGCGCTGCGCGAATAGCGCCGCGCGCAGCGCGCCCGAAGAGATGCCGTACAGCGAGAGCTCGCGCGCATTGCGCACCCGAAGGATGTAATCGGCGGCCGCCTCCAGGTCGTCGGCGCCATTGGCGATGTCGCAGGTGATGTTGCGCGTCTTGCTCGAGCGGCCGTAGCCCTCCATGTCGACCGACCAGCAATCGAATCCGCGCTGCGCGAACCAGTCCATTGCCGAGGAATCGGGACGACCCGGAACGCTGAGATCGAAGGTCGGCTGCGACGCCATCGACGAGCCGTGGACGAAGAGAAGCACCGGCTTGCGGGCGGATGAGACCTCGTACTTCTCCCACAGGAACAGGCGCACGTCGCCCTCCGGGGTCCTCTTCTGCGTCCAGTGCTCGACGCCGGCAACGATGCCGGCGGCCGTTTGCTCGTTCATGATCTTGTCCTCAGCCCGACGCGATCGCGGCGCCGAATCAGTCGATCTTCGCTCCGGTTTCGCGAACCACTTTCGCCCACAAGGCCTTCTCCGCGCGGTAGAACGCACCGAACTGCGCCGGCGTGGAGCCGACGATTTCGATTCCTGCACTTTCCATGTAGCGCTTCACTTCGTCGGTCGCGAGGACGCCAAGGAGCTCTCGATTGAGCCGCCCGATGAGCGCTGGCGGCGTGCCTTTGGGGGCGAGCAGTCCCATCCAGACGTACGCTTCGTAGCCGGGAACGCCTGCCTCGGCCACGGTGGGAACATCGGGGAGCAGCGGCGAGCGCCTCGCGCCGGTGACCGCGAGCGCGCGCAGCTTTCCGGCGCGGATGTGCCCGACCATACCCGCCGTGCCGGGAATGGCGAGCTTGACCTGCCCGGCGAGAAGATCGGTAGTGGCCTGTGCGCTTCCGCGGTACGGCACGTGGTTCATCTTCATTCCGGTCATCGAGCAAAGCAGCGCGGTGAACAAGTGCTGGCCGCTGCCATTGCCGGAGGAGGCGTAGTCGACCTCTCCGGGATGCGCCTTCACGTAAACGATCAGCTCCTGCAGCGAGCTAACCGGCAGCGAAGGGTTGACAACGATGACGCCCGGCTCGCGGCCGATGAGCGAGATCGGTTCGAAATCCTCGATCGGGTCGTAGGAGAGGTGCGCATACAGCGTGGCGCTGATCGCGTTGGTCTGCGAAGCGAGCAGCAGCGTGTAGCCGTCGGCAGGCGACTTGGCGACGAACTCGGTGCCGATGGTTGCGCCGGCGCCGGGCCTGTTCTCGACGACGACCGCCTGGCCCAGCCGCTTCGAAAGTCCTTCCGCAAGCAGCCGCATCGGGCCGTCGACCGCTCCCCCCGGCGAAAACGGGACGATCACCCGCACCGGCCGCGCGGGGTAATCCTCGGCCTGCACCATCGGCGCAGCGAGCAGCCCCGCCGCGAGCGCGGCGCTCGCGAGCCCGGTACGTGCGAGCCTTGGCAAGCTGACTACGGGCGGAGGTAGGACCAACCCTGCTGCTGCCGCTGCATGATCTCGACGACGCCGGCGCCGACGTAGCCGATCGAGGGCAGCATGTCGGAGGGCGCAAGCTTCTGTGCGCGCATCGTATTCTCGCAGGCGACGATCTTCACACCCGAGATCAGCGCTTCATCGATGCGCGAGGCCACCGCCGAGTCGCGCTTCAGCATGCCGAGACCCGGCCCGTAGGCGACAATCTCGATCTCGACGTTCGCCGCGCCGAGGTCGGTCTGCAGGTTGCGTGCGTTGTTCAACGCAAGGTTCCACTTGCCGGAGTCACCGTCGCTCACCTGCATCACCACCCTGTTCGGCGCGACCCGTGCCGGCTCCGCGCTGCTCTGCTGCGCAGCTCCGCCGACGGCGAGCAGGGTCGCGACTGCGACCAGCGCAAGGGCTCGGGAAACGATGGGACGTGTCGCGCTCATGGCCTCTCCTCGCGGCGGCGCAGAGGCGTCGCCGAATCGTTGCATTATCGTTCTTTTCGCGCCCTTCCGCTAAGATGCGCTGCTTCGGGCGCCTTGCGTCGCTCGTTCGGGCGTCCATCGGTGAAGCAGCACCACCACATTTCGCTCTCGGCGATCGCGCTGATCGTTGTCTCCAGCGCCTGTTTCACCACCGTGGACGTGACAGTCAAGATTCTGAGCCAGCGCTACCCCGTGCCGCTGATCGTATGGGCGCGCTGGGCGGTGCAGACGCTGATCATCGTGGCTCTGCTGGGACCGAAGATGAAACTCGGCCTGGTGCGCACGAAGCGACTGTCGCAGCACCTCATCCGCGGCGCGGTGCTCATCGGATCGTCGGTATGCTTCTTCACGGCGCTACGCTTCCTTCCGCTCGCGGAGGCGACGGCGTTGAACTATTCCGCGCCGATACTGGTGACGCTCATGGCGGCCTGGCTGCTGGACGAGCGCCTCACGCGCCCGCGCTGGGCGTTCGTCGTCGCCGGATTCGTTGGCATGCTGCTCATCGTTCGGCCGGGTGGCGACATGCTCACGCCTGCAGCGGCTTTCGCGCTCGGCGCGGCGCTCCTCTACGCCACGTTCCAGATACTCACGCGCAAGCTCGCCGGCGAAGATCTGATGGTCCTCCTCGTCTATCCCAGCCTGGTCGGGACTGCGGTGCTCTCGCTGATCGTGCCGCTCTTCTTCCGTGGCGAGGTGTGGTACCCGATGATCGATACGGTGGCATTCCTCAGCATCGGGACGTTCGGCTTCATCGGCCATTTTCTCTTCATCCGCGCATTCCAGCGCGCCTCGGCATCGGCCATCGCGCCTTTCACCTACATCCAGCTCGTCTGGTCGACGCTCGCCGGCTGGATCGTGTTCGGCACTTTTCCCGACGCCTGGACGCTGGCCGGCATCGTCGTCATCGCCGGAAGCGGGGTAGTGCTCACCTGGTACGAGCGGCGCCGTGCGAATCTGCGTCAATCCGAGCCGGCCGCGGTCGATTAGCGGGGATCGGCGTTGCGGTAGAATTGGCCTGACCGTCTGACCACTCGCGACCCCACCCATTCGGAGATTGAGATGAGCAACGACAAGCCACGCATCGGCTTTATCGGCCTCGGACTGATGGGGCACGGGATGGCGAAGAACCTCGTGGCCAAGGGCTTCCCGCTGACGATACGGGTGCACCGCAATCGCAAGGCCGCCGAGGACATCCTCGCCGCAGGCGCGAAGGAGGTCAAGACGAACGCGGAGCTCGCGCGAGCCTGCGACGTCCTGATCCTCTGCGTCACGGGGTCGCCGCAGGTCGAGGAGGTCATCTACGGCGAGAACGGCGTGCTCGGCGTGGCGCGCGACGGGTTGATCGTCGTCGATACCTCGACCGCCGAACCGCAATCGACCGCGAGGATCCGCGCCGATCTCGCGCGCAAGGGGACGGCCTACGTGGACGCTCCGCTCGCGCGCACACCCAAAGAGGCCGAGGAGGGGCGCCTCAATACGATGGTGGGCGCCGACGAGGCAACCTTCGCGCGACTCAAGCCCGTGCTCTCGGCGTATTGCGAGAACATCGTGCATGCGGGCCCTCCGGGCCACGGCCACATGCTGAAGCTCGTAAACAACTTCATCGCGATGTCGATTGCGACCGCCGTGGCTGAGGCTTGCGCCACCTGCGCCAAGGCGGGCGTATCGATCGCAAAGCTGCACGAGCTCGTCTCGGCGGGCGCGGTGAACTCGGGCATCTTCCAGCTGATGGTCGGCAAGATGCTCGAGAGCGGCGATCTGACGGGCCTCAAGTTCACGCTCGTCAACGCGATGAAGGACCTGCGCTACTACACGCACTTCGCCGAGTCGCTTCCGTCGCCGGCGATCGTCGGCGAGGCGGTTCACCAGAGCCTCGTCAACGCCAACCTTCTCGGCTTCGGCGACAAGTTCGTCGCCAGCCTGATGGAGGCACAGGAGAAGCTGGGCAGCGTAAGCATCGTGCGGCGCTGAGGGCGTCGCGGAGCGCGAGCACCGGGCGCCACGAGGCGCAGCCGCCTGGAGCGGTCCTGCGATCGGAGCAGTGGCCGGCCGCACCGCATCTGCGTCGCGGCGGCTGCGGTATGCTTGGAATCTCGAGCAAACTCGCACCGAACCGCGAACGAGAAGGCAGGATGGCCAGCACCGACACCATGCTCTGGGAAAACCCGCTCGGCACGGACGGCTTCGAGTTCGTTGAGTACGCCGCGCCCGACCCCGCCGCGCTCGGCCGGCTCTTCGAGGAAATGGGGTTCACGGCGATCGCCAAGCACCGCGCGAAGAACGTGCTGCTCTACCGTCAGGGCCAGATCAACTTCGTGGTCAACGCCGAGCCGGGGAGCTTTGCCCAGGCGTTCGCACGCGTGCACGGACCGTCGATCTGCGCGCTCGCGTTCCGCGTGAAGGATGCGGGCCATGCTTACCGTCGGGCCACCGAGCTCGGAGCCTGGGGCGTGGAATCGCACCCGGGGCCGATGGAGCTGGCGATCCCCGCGATCAAGGGCATCGGCGACTCGCTGATCTATCTCGTCGACCGCTACCCCGGCAACGGCTCGGGTGTGTCGATCTACGACGTCGATTTCGTGCCGCTACCGGGCGTGGAGCAGCACCCCGCGGGAGCCGGCCTTACTTACATCGACCACCTCACGCACAACGTGCATCGCGGGCGGATGCAGGAATGGGCGAGCTTCTACGAGCGGCTGTTCAACTTCCGCGAGCTACGCTACTTCGACATCGAGGGCAAGCTCACCGGGCTCAAGAGCAAGGCCATGACCAGCCCCTGCGGCAAGATCCGCATCCCGATCAACGAAAGCGCGGACGACAAGAGCCAGATCCAGGAGTATTTGGTCGCCTATCACGGCGAAGGCATCCAGCACGTCGCGCTCGGTACCGAGGACATCTACGCGACGGTCGAGACGCTGCGCGGGCGCAGCGTGGCGTTCCAGGATACGCCGGACGCCTACTACGACTTGCTGCCGACGCGCCTGCCCGGGCACAAGGAGGATGCTGCTCGACTCAAGCGCAACCGCATCTTGCTCGACGGAGCGCCTGCTGCGGATGAGATGCTGCTGCAGATCTTCACGACGACGGTGATCGGCCCCATATTCTTCGAGATCATCCAGCGCAAGGGCAATCAGGGATTCGGGGAGGGCAACTTCCGCGCCTTGTTCGAGTCGATCGAGCTCGATCAGATCCGCCGCGGCGTCCTCAAAGGGTAGGGCGGCCGACGCCGGTGCGCGATCTCCCGTGGCAACCTCTGCCCTGAGTCTTTCCGTGCTGCGCCGGCTTTCGGACGGCGAATGGCATTCGAGTGCAGACCTCGCGCGGACGGCAGGCACGACGCGCGCGCTGCTCGCGCGAGAGTTGCGGGAGCTCAGGGCCGCGGGACGGCGTCTCGAGAGCGGGCGCGGCCGCGGCTATCGCCTTGGCGATGCACAGCCGCTTCTCGATCGCCGCGCGATCGCTGCCGCCATGGGGCGCGGGACGAAGCTCGGCGTCGAGGTCGTCGAGCAGATCGACTCGACCAACACCGAGCTTATGCGGCGTGCGCCGCGGCAGGACATCCACCGCCGCGCGCTCGCCGCCGAGGCGCAGAGCGCTGGGCGCGGGCGCCGCGGCCGCGTCTGGAAGGCGATTGCCGGCGGCAGCCTGACCTTCTCGCTTGGCTGGCGCTTCGCGCGGGGCGCCGGGCGCCTCTCGGGGCTGACACTCGCGGTGGGCCTTGCCGTGGCGCGCGCGCTCGCTGCCTCGGGATTCGCCAACATCGAGCTCAAGTGGCCGAACGACATCATGTGCGGAAACGCGAAGCTCGGCGGCATCCTGGTCGAGCTAGCAGGTGAGGCGCGCGGGCCCGCAACCGCAGTCATCGGTGTCGGCCTCAACGTGGTGCTGCCCGCGGCTTCTCGCCGCGAGATCGATCAGGTCGTGACCGACCTGGCGAGTGTCTCGCGCAGGCGCGCCATCGACCGCAATCGCCTCCTCGCGCGAATCCTGCGCGAGCTGGAGGCGACGCTGGAGACATTCGAGACCGAAGGCTTCGCGCCGCTGCGTGCGGCCTGGCAACGGCGGCACGCCCTGCAGAGACTCCCCGTCCGCGTCCTGCTGCCGGACGGCGGGAGCGCGCGTGGCGCGGTGGTGGGTGTGGACGCCGACGGCGCGCTCGTGCTCGCGAGCGGCGGGCGTCGTCTGCGCTTTGCCAGTGGTGAAGTCTCGCTCGTCAGACGATGATTCTCTGCCTCGACTGCGGAAACAGCCGGCTCAAATGGGGTCTTGCCGGACCGCATGGCTGGGTGGCGCAGGGAAACATCCCGAACCAGGAAATCGGTACGCTCGCGCTGCGCGATTGGCAGAATCTGTCGCGACCGGCGCGCGTCGTCGGCGTCAACGTCGCGGGCGAGGCGCTGCGGGTGCGCGTCGAGGCGCAGCTCGTGCGCTGGCGCGTGGTTCCGGAATGGCTGATCGCCCGCGAACAGGCCGGCGGCGTCTACAACCGATACGCGCGCCCATCGCAGCTCGGCGCCGATCGCTGGGCGGCGTTGATCGCCGTGCGCAAGCGCGTCGCCGATGAGCTTTTTCCGTCGCCCAACCTCGTGGTCAACGCCGGGACGGCGCTCACCGTCGATGCGCTCGACGCCGCAGGCGTGTTCCGCGGCGGCATCATCCTGCCGGGACTCGCCATGATGCTTCAGGCGCTGGCCGCCAATACCGCCGCGCTCAAGGTTCCGCCGGGCAGGTATCACGACTTCCCGATCAACACCGCAGATGCACTCTATTCGGGCGCAATCCAGGCGCTCTGCGGCGCGATCGAGCAGATGCGCGGGCACCTCGCCAGCGGGGAAGAAACGCCGCGCGTTGTTCTCTCTGGGGGGGGCGCGGGGGAAATCGCGCCGCATCTTACGGCGCCCGTGGAGGTCGTGGATAATCTTGTGCTCGAGGGCGTGCTCGCCCTCGCTCTGTCTGCCGAGGAATGAGAACGCTCGTCTTCCTGCTGCTGCTGGCGAACGTCACGCTGTGGGGCTACATCAAACTCGACCGGCTGAGCTCGGGCGAGGGAATTCGCCTCACGCAACAGGTGCAGCCGGACAAGATATCGCTGCTCACGCCTCAGCAGGTCGCTGCACTCGGTCCCGCGAAGGTCGCCTCGCTCGCCGACGTGTGCGTGGAATGGGGTCCGCTGTCGGATGCCGAGAAGGCGCGCGCGCTCGCCGCGCTCGAGCCGCTCGATCTCGCGCGGCTCATGACGCAGAAAAAGGTCGAAGTAGTGGCCAATTACTGGGTGTTCATTCCGCCTGCCGCCAACAAGCCCGCTGCCGATCGTAAGCTCGCCGAGCTCAAGGCGCAGGGCGTCAAGGACGTGCTGCTCCTCGACGGCGGGCCGCAACGCTGGGCCATCTCGCTCGGCGTGTTCCGTACGGAGGGGTCCGCGCAGGCGCAGCTCGCCGATCTGGAGCAGAAGGGTGTCAAGGGCGCGAAGGTAGGCCCGCGCGCCCAGGCCCTGCTGCAGACCGCGCTCGTCGTGCGCGATCCTCCGGCGCCGGCGATGTCCAGGCTCAAGGAGCTGCAGGCGGGCTTCCCCGAAAGCGAGCTCAAGGTCGGCGCGTGCGAGAAGGCGAGCTGACGACAGCATCGGTTGCCGCGGGTGCGGCAGCCATCCGACGTGCGGAGTCGCCGCGAGACATCGCGTTGGCGCGCGCCCTCTTCCTCGAATACGCCGAGTGGCTCGACGTCGATCTGTGCTTCCAGGGCTTCGAGCAGGAGTTGGCCACACTTCCCGGTGCCTACGCGCCGCCACGCGGACGTCTGCTGCTGGCCGGAGTTCCCGGAGAAGCGTTCGCCTGCATTGCGCTGCGCCCACTCGACGAGGACGCCGGCTGCGGTTGCGGCGGTATGACGGCCGAGCGCGCCGGCAGCGCCGCGGGCGAGGTGAAGCGCCTCTACGTCCAAACTGCGCACCGCGGCGAGGGTTGGGGAGAACGCCTCACCCGGACGCTCATCGGAGAGGCGCGCACGATCGGATATCGGGAGCTCAAGCTCGACACGCTCGAACGGATGAAGGCTGCGCGCGCGCTTTACTCAACCCTCGGCTTCCGTGAGTGCGCGCCGTACTACCGCAACCCGCTGCCAGACGTCGTGTACATGTCGCTTGCGCTCTAGACAGGTGCCTCGCGGCGAGCGCTAGGCCCGCGCGCTCACGAGAAAATGGCGGCCGTCGTCGCGATGCCACGGCGCCGGCTCGATGCCGATGTCGCGGTAACCGGCGTCCTGAAGCAAGGTCGTCGCCTCCTCCTCCGTGTACCAAGTAAGCGCCCGCGCCTCGTCCTCGCGCGCGGTGATCTTCCTGTGCTCGCGCCTCTCGTAGCGCGTGCGAACGTCGATGCGCCGCATCTGCGCATCGAAGCAGGTCTCTGAGCGCAAGCCGATCTGCAGGCCGTCCTGCGGGGTGACCATCCGTATTTCGATTACCGGCGCGCCCGGAGGGTGCTCGGCGCGCGCGGGCACGAAGAGGTCGAGCAGCAGGAGCTCGGGCTCAATCAGGTGCGCCCGGATGCGCAGCAGCGCGTCCAGGGCTGCAACCGGGTCGGTAAGAAGCTGGAAGGACCCTCGGGCGATGATCGCCGCGGCGTAGCGGGCCGGCAGGTTGAGCGCGGCGAGGTCCTGCCGATAGAGCTGCGCTTCCTGGCCGGCTGCCGCGATGCGCTTCTCGCAGCTTGCGATGCGAGCCTCCGAGCAATCCACGCCGTGCATGCGAAACCCCGCCTCGAGCAGCGGGACGAGCAGACGCCCGACGCCGACCATCGCCTCGAGCACCAGCCCCGCATCGCGCGGCAGGCGCGCAGCGTACCAGCGGACTTCATCCTCGCTCGCCCGCGGCACGTCGGTTTCGCAGAAGAGCGTGCCCAGAACGCCGTACGCCGACATCACCAGTCTCGAGCTCACGGCCGCGAGAGCAGCTCGCGCGCGGCGGCGGAGATCGCGTCGATGCAGCCGTTCGCTGCGGCGACTGCCCCCGTCCAGCGCAGGAAACCGTGGATCATCCCGGGGCATTCGACGATGCGCACGTGCACGCCGGCGGCGGCGAGGCGCCGCGCGTAATCGATCCCGTCGTCGCGCAGCACATCGGCCTCCGCGACCGCCACGATGGCCGGTGCGAGTCGAGACAGATCGGATGCGGCGAGCGGCGAGAGCTCGGGGTTGTCCGCATCGGCACCCGCCCGGTAGAGGTTCCAATACCATGCCATCTGCGCCGCAGTGAGGTTGTAGCCGACGTCGAACTCGCGATACGCCGCGCGCGAGCAGCGCGCATCGAGCGCGGGATAGAGCAGCAGCTGCAACTCCGGCTGTGCAAGCCGCGCGGCGCGCAGGCGTAGCGACAGAGCGGCGGCGAGATTACCGCCGGAGCTGTCGCCTGCGACCGCGAAGCACGCGCCGTCCGCGCCGAGAGCGAGCGCCTGCGCACGCGCCCAGCGCCACGCTGCTTCAAAGTCGTCGAGCGCCGCCGGAAACACGTGCTCAGGTGCGCAACGATAGTCGACCGCGACGAGCACGGCCGGCAGGCGCTGCGCGAGCAGGCGACAGAGACGATCGTGCGAGTCGAGCGAGCCCGTGACCCAGCCGCCGCCGTGCGCGTAGAGCACGAGCGGCAACAGCGATGCGGCGGCGGGGCGATAGCAGCGCACGGCAATGCTCCCTGCGGGACCCGGCAGGCTCGCGTCCTGGACCGATGCCAATGGCTGCGGCACGCCGCCGAGAAGCTTCGGCGCTTCCTCAGCGGCGGTACGAAGCTGCGTGACGTCGGGCTCGTCCGCGCTGGGGGCGGATGCGAATATCGTATCGAGCAGGCGTCGGATGTCCGGGTCGAGCATCGCGGCTCATCGTCGAGCAAAGCAGCGATGGTACGCCGATCGCACGCTCGGGTTGACAAGAGCCGCCGTAGCCCTTAACTTGTGATTCACAGCGCCGATTTGACCCCCAGCTTGCGGGCGCTATACAAATCCAGCTAAAGCGGCTTTCGACCGAAACCCGCTCGGCGGCAAGCTGAACGGGTTTTTTGTTTGCGGATACCGCCGATTCGGTGTGCGTGCTGGTGCCCGCGACGGCGAAGGAAAATTGAACATGACGAGCGTAATCGACAAGACCGCGCAGCTCACCAAGCTCCTCAAGGAGCGCATTCTCGTGCTCGACGGGGCGATGGGAACAATGATCCAGGCCCGCCGGCTGGGCGAGGCCGACTATCGCGGCCCCGCAGCCTGCGGGCTCGCGCAGCACGCCTGCGACGTGAAGGGCGACAACGACCTCCTGGCGCTCACGAACCCGGACGTGATCCGCTCCATCCACGACGCGTTTCTCGAGGCGGGTGCCGACATCATCGAGACCAACACTTTCAATGCGACACGGATCGCGCAGGCGGACTATCGTCTCGAAGGCCGGGTGCGCGAGATCAACCTCGCGGCGGCGCGCATCGCCCGAGAGCGTGCCGACGTCTGGAGCGCGAAGACTCCGGACAAGCCGCGCTTCGTCGCCGGCGCGCTCGGCCCGACCAACCGCACAGCCACGATCTCTCCGGACGTCAACGATCCCGGCTTTCGCAACGTGAGCTTCGACGAGCTCGCCGCAGCGTATGGCGAGGCGGTGACGGCGCTCGTCGAGGGCGGCGTCGATCTGCTGCTGGTCGAGACCGTCTTCGACACGCTCAACGCGAAGGCCGCGCTGTTCGCGATCGACGCGTATTTCGAAGCGCGGGGCATTCGGCTGCCGCTTATCGTCTCGGGGACGATCACCGACGCCTCGGGACGCACGCTCTCCGGACAGACGACCGAGGCTTTCTGGAACTCGGTGCGTCACGCGAGGCCGCTCGCAGTGGGGCTCAATTGCGCACTCGGAGCGGTGCTGATGCGGCCGTACATCGAGGAGATGTCGCGCGTCGCGGACACCTTCGTCTCGTGCTATCCCAATGCCGGGCTGCCCAACCCGATGAGCGAGACCGGCTACGACGAAGCGCCCGAGACGACTGCCCGTCTCGTCGGCGAGTTCGCGCGCAAGGGCTTCGTCAATATCGTCGGCGGCTGCTGCGGAACCACGCCCGAGCACATCCGCGCGATCGCCGAGGCGGTGAGGGACGTGCCGCCGCGAAGAATCCGTGCCGAGTAGCGCAGTGGCCGCGGGCCCGCCGCGCGCGAGCGAAGCCGCCCGCGCGTCCCGCCCGATGCGGCTCGCCGGCCTCGAGCCGCTCACGATCGGCGAGGATTCGCTCTTCGTCAACGTCGGCGAGCGCACCAACGTCACCGGCTCGCGCGCCTTCGCCAAACTGATCCTCGCCGGCGATTTCGCGGGCGCTGTCGAGGTGGCGCGACAGCAGGTCGCCAACGGCGCTCAGATGATCGATGTAAACATGGACGAGGCGATGCTCGACTCGAAGGCCGCGATGGTGCGGTTTCTGAGCCTGATCGCCGCCGAGCCGGACATCGCCCGCGTTCCCCTGATGATCGACTCTTCGAAGTGGGAGGTGATCGAGGCGGGGTTGAAGTGCGTGCAGGGCAAGCCCGTCGTGAATTCGATCTCCCTCAAGGAAGGCGAGGCGCAATTCCTGCACCACGCGAGACTCGTGCATCGCTACGGAGCTGCTGCGATCGTCATGTGCTTCGACGAGCGCGGCCAGGCCGACACCTACGAGCGCCGGGTCGACATCGCGCGCCGCGCCTACGATCTTCTCGTCGATCGCGCCGACTTTCCCGCCGAGGACATCATCATCGACCCGAACGTGTTCGCGATCGCCACCGGCATCGAGGAGCACGCCAACTATGCTGTCGATTTCCTCCGTGCGACCGCATGGATCAAACAGCACCTGCCGCACGCGAAAGTCTCGGGCGGCATCTCCAACGTGTCGTTCAGCTTCCGCGGCAACGATCCGGTGCGGGAGGCCATTCATACCGTGTTCCTCTACCACGCGATCCGCGCCGGCCTGACCATGGGTATCGTCAACGCCGGGCAACTCGGGGTCTACGACGAGCTCGATCCCGAGCTTAGGGAGCGCGTGGAGGATGCGGTTCTGAATCGCCGCCCCGATGCGACCGAGCGGCTGGTCGCCTTCGCCGAGAGCTACAAGGCGCAGGGCAAGCATGCCGGCGAGGACCTCGCCTGGCGCGCTGGCAGCGTCGCGGAGCGGTTGTCGCACGCGCTGGTAAAGGGGATCGCGACTTACATCATCGAGGACACGGAGGAGGCGCGGCGCAGCTACGCCCGGCCGATCGAGGTGATCGAAGGGCCGTTGATGACAGGAATGAACGTCGTCGGCGACCTGTTCGGCGCTGGCAAGATGTTCCTGCCGCAGGTGGTGAAGAGCGCGCGGGTGATGAAGCAGGCAGTCGCGCACCTGGTGCCGTTCATCGAGGCGGAAAAAGCGCAGTCGGGTCAGGTCGGCAAGCCGAAGGGCACCATCGTGATGGCCACGGTGAAAGGCGACGTGCACGACATCGGCAAGAACATCGTCGGCGTCGTGCTCCAGTGCAACAACTTCGACGTAATCGATCTCGGGGTCATGGTGCCGGCGCAGAAGATTCTCGATACCGCGCGCGAGCGGCACGCCGACATCGTGGGACTTTCCGGGCTCATCACGCCTTCGCTCGAGGAGATGGCACACGTCGCGGGCGAGATGCAGCGGCTCGCCATGACGCAGCCATTGCTGATCGGCGGCGCGACGACCTCGCGCGTGCACACGGCCGTGAAGATCGCGCCGAATTACGGCGGCGCGACCGTCTACGTGCCCGACGCCTCGCGCGCGGTGGGCGTGGCGAGCCATCTCCTCTCGGACGAGCAGCGCAGCGGCTACATCGCGGAGGTCGCTGTCGACTACGAGAAGATCCGCGCGCAGCATGCGGCGAAGAA
Source organism: Casimicrobiaceae bacterium (assembly GCA_036380055.1). Taxonomy (GTDB): domain Bacteria; phylum Pseudomonadota; class Gammaproteobacteria; order Burkholderiales; family Casimicrobiaceae; genus PALSA-1003. The sequence continues at coordinate 53,965 of DASVFM010000031.1, read as the reverse complement.
GGGCCCCGTGCTCCTCTCCCTCGAAGCGGCACGCGCGAATGCGTTCAAGACCGACTGGTCGAGATACACGCCGGCGAAACCTGCGCTGCCCGGGCGGCGGGAGATCAGGAATGTCGACCTCGCCGAGCTGGAAGCCTTGATCGACTGGGGTCCCTTCTTCCAGACCTGGGAGCTGTCGGGACCCTTTCCGGCGATCCTCGGTGATGCGCTCGTCGGCGAGGCGGCTCGCGGTGTCTACGCCGAGGGACAGGCGATGCTCAAGGAGCTGATTCGGGGGCGCTGGCTAACGGCGCACGGGGCACTCGCGCTGCTGCCGGCAAATTCCGTCGGCGACGACATCGAGCTCTACGCGGACGAGTCGCGCTCGCGCGTCGCGTTCACCTGGCGCAACCTCCGCCAGCAGAACGAGCGGCCGCTCGGCAAGTCCAATTACTGTGTCGCCGACTTCGTTGCCCCGAAAGGTTCGGGCGTCAAGGACTACACGGGGGCCTTCGCGGTAACGGCGGGAATCGGCATCGAGAAGAAGCTCGCGGAATTCGCGGCGAAGAAGGATGACTATCGTGCGATCATGCTGAAAGCGCTCGCCGACCGCCTGGCAGAGGCCTTCGCCGAATGGCTGCACATGAGGGTAAGGCGCGATCTGTGGGGCTACGCGCCCGGCGAGCGGCTGGACAACGCAGCGCTGATTCGCGAGGAATACCAGGGCATCCGGCCCGCGCCGGGTTATCCTGCCTGTCCCGATCACGCGGCGAAGGAGGGACTGTTCGAAGTGGTCGAAGCGGCGAAGATCGGAATGACGCTCACCGAGAGTTACGCGATGCTGCCCGCGGCCTCAGTGGCAGGCTTCTACCTCGCTCACCCCGAGGCCACGTACTTCGCGGTGGGCAGGATCGGCGAGGATCAGCTCCGCGATTTCAGCCGGCGCGCGGGAGAGCCCGTCGAGACGACACGGCGCAGGCTCGCGTCCAGCCTGGCTTAGACACTAGCTCATGAATCTGTTCGACACCAAAAGGCGTCTCTCGCCGCTCGTCGCCGAACGACTGGCCGACGACTCGTCGCTGATCGTGGTCTGCTTCTGCGCTGCCTGGTGCGACACCTGCGGCGAGTTTCGCACGACGCTCGAGCGCATCGCCGCGGCGCGTCCTGATCAGCTCTTCGTCTGGCTCGACATCGAGGACGACAGCGCTCTTTGCGGCGAGATCGATGTGGAGAACTTCCCGACGCTCGCCGTCTACCGCGGCGGCCGGCTGCTGCACTATGGCGTGTCGCTGCCGCAGGAGGGCACGGTCGCGCGCCTCGTCGACGAGCTGGCCGGGCGCACGGAGAGCCGCCTCGATGCCCCGCGAGCAGTACTCGACCTGCCGGCGGCGCTACGCGTTCTCGCCGGCGGCTAATCCAGCGCGCCGATGAAATCCGCTTTGCCGATGTCGATGCCGCTGTGCCTCAGGATGGCGTACGCAGTGGCAACGTGGAAGAAGAAGTTCGGCAGCGCGAACTGCAACAGATAGTTGATGCCCGTGAACTTCTTCGGCTCGCCGCGGACTGGGCGAACGATCTCGCGCGACTCCGAGCCGTCTATCTGCTGCGGCTTGAGCGTGCGCAGAAACTCCAGGCTGCGGTCGATACGCGAGATGAGCTCGGCGAAGCTCTGCTCGGTCTCCTCGTAGGCGGGCGGTTCCAGCCCCGCGAGGCGCGCGCCCGTGCCCCGGGCAAAATCGCACGCGACCTGCACCTGCCGCGTGAATACGAACATGTCGGGGAAAAGCCGCGCGCCGAGCAGCGCCGATTCGTCGATCTTCTTCGCCTTCGCGTGCGCGGCCGCCTTCTGCAGGATGCCCTTGAGGTTGGTCAGCATCCTGACGAAAACGGGCACCGAGGCCTGGTACATCGAGAGTGTCATCACCGTCTCCAGAGTAGGTGCCGGATTCTAGCAGGACAGCCTCAATCCGCCTGCACAGCTCGTTCCCATGCTCTCCCGCTGGAGCTCGCGTCCTAGCGCCGCTTCGTAAAAGCGCGTTGCGCCGGGTAGAGCTCGCGTCCTAGCGCCGCGTCGTAAAAGCGCGTTGCGCCGGGTAGATCGGCCGCCGCGACGCCCAACCCCGCAACCTCCGACCTTGCGCGAAGGGCGGCTGGGGTGTGAAATCGGCTCCTGCATCGGACTTCGAGGAAGCATCTATGGCTGAGAAGCGCGAATCGAAATGGCGCCTGCACGGCGTGCGTGTCGTGCATGCCAGCGAGCTCGACGTCAATACGCCCCAGACGCCCGGCATGAATCGCGCGGCGGCGATAACCGCGGCGCGCGCCGGTGCCGAGAAGCTCTGGGCCGGAACCGTGATCATTCATCCGAAGGCGAAGACCGGCGCCCATCATCACGGACCCGTGGAGAGCGTCATCTACGTGGTGCGCGGCCGCGCGCGCATGAAGTGGGGCGACCGGCTGGAGTTCACGGCGGAAGCGGGGCCGGGCGATTTTATCTACGTGCCGCCGTACGTGCCGCATCAGGAGATCAACGCGAGCGAGAAGGAGGAACTCTCCTGCGTGCTGGTGAGGAGCGGCCAGGAGCCGGTCGTGGTCAATCTCGATCTGCCCAACATCGAGCCCAACCCCGAAGAGGTGCATTGGGTCGACGACATTCACCCGCCGCCGCGCGCACCTGGGCGCTAGGCTCAGGCGACGTTCGAGTAACGCAGGGTTTCGGAGGGGTCGTCCTGGTAGGCGTGGCCGAAGCTTACGCGGCCGCGGCCGCGTAGCACGATCTCTTCCCGCCTGAGCACGATTTCCGGTTCGTTCTCCATCGTTACGTAAGTGCCGTTGGAGCTGTGATCGATGAGCACGAACTTGTCGCGCCGGCGCTCGATGCGCGCGTGCATACGTGACGCCTTGCGGTCGCCGATCACGAGGTCGTTCTGCGGATCGCGCCCGATGCTGAGCGAGGCGCGGGTGTCCGAGAGCTCGAGCTCCTGGTCCCCGTGTTTGAGCTTCAGATACGCGGGGCGCAGCTCGACGCGCGTGGAGAGCGCCGTGAGCTCGTCCTCGGTCTCCTGCCAGACAAGCTCGAACAGCCCGACGTCCTGCTGCTTGCCCTTCATCGATTGCGTTTGCTGATCGCGCGTGCGGGCGCGCATCGCTTGTGGAAGCTCGGCGACCGTCTCCTTGGAGGTGAATACCTGCCCGCCCTTGGCGAGGTTGGACAAGCGCGCCGCGACGGTGACGGTGTCGCCGAACACGTCGTTTCCGTCCTCGAGCACCGGGCCGAAGTGGAAGCCGACGTGTATGGCGAGCGGCGACCCGCGTGACGTCCGCTGCGCCGATACGCGCGCCTGCATGTCGGTCGCCGCTCTCGCGGCACCATCGGCACCAGGAAACACGGCCATGACCTCGTCGCCGATGGTCTTTATCACGCGACCGCCCGCGTCCGTGCAAACTTGCTTGATGATCGCCAGGCAGCGCTCGACCGTCGCGAGCGCCTCGCTGTCGCCCAGGGTTTCGTAGAGCTTCGCGCTGCCACTGATGTCGGCGAACAAGACCGCGAGCCGCGGAGGCGATGGTTGCGTATCAGCCATAGAGGGGAAGTATAAGGCAAGGCACCGACTTCGGCACCGGACAGCGATCGTATCCGGAGCGTCCTAATATTCACGTTGACACATTCAAACTGCGCAGCCTAGTATCAGCCGCGCTCCGCCGCAGCACGGGCGGTATTTTCATTCACGTTTTCGATGAAGGCTGGCTGGCTTCTCGGTTGTTGTCTGGGGTTCGCGATCGGAACTTGCTACGGTGCCGACGCCGGTGTCGTGACGGTCGCCGACGGCGAGCTGCGCTTGCTGCGAGGGGTCAACTGGTACAAGCTCGTCGAGGGCGCGCGCGTGCTCGATGGCGACGTCGTCGAGACTTCCGAACGCGCGCTGGTTCAGGTCGAGCTGCTGCGCGGCGGCAGCGTGAACCTTAGCGGTCCCTCGTCGCTCTATATCGCAGGTGCGGCGGCACGCGAGGGCAGGCAGCCGGCGGATCTGTATGTGCCGCAAGGGTGGACGAAGCTTGGCACGAAGCCTCCGGGAGCGCCCCTTCGGTTGCGCTCGCCACTCGCCACTGTCGAGGTGGCGAATGCGGTCGTGGTCGCGCGGGTTGCGCCGAACGCGTTCGAGCTGTTCGTGGAATCTGGCGATGCTCGCGTAAGCGAGTCCGGCAGGAGCGGACCGGACGCGCTTCGCGACCTGCACGGGGGAGATTTCGCAGGGCGCCCTGCGGGCCAGCAGTTCACAGTCGCTGGCCATGCGCCCCCTGTTTTCGTAGGAGCGATGCCGCGCCCGTTCATGGACACCTTGCCCAGCCGCATGGAGAAGTTCAAGACAACACGGACGGAGCTCAAGCTCGAACGTCCGATCACGTTTGCAGAGGCCGAGCCGTGGCTCAATGGACCGTATCGCAGCGTGTTCATCAAGCGTCTGCAGCCGAGACTCGCGGACACGACGTTTCGCGCCGCCGTCGCGGCCAATGCGCAGGCGTATCCGGAGTGGAGTAGCGTTTCTGCTCCCGCTCCGCAGGAAGCGGCGAAGACCGAACCGGCCAAGCCGCCGGAGAAAAAGGAATCAGGGCTGCCGTGGCCTTTCAGTCATAGATAGGGGGTGTAGTGAAACTGATCTGGAAGTTCAATCTGGGCCTAGCCGGCATATTCGTCGTCGGCTTCGTGCTTTGCGCCGCGATTTCGTACGCGGTGCTCCAGGCCAACGCCCGCGATGAGATTCTCGACAATGCGCGCGTCATGATGGAATCGGCCATGTCCGTGCGGACCTACACCGATTCTCAGGTCAGGCCCTTACTCGAAACGCAACTCAAGTACACCTTTCTGCCCCAGGCGGTGCCGTTTTACGCTGCGACTGAGCATTTCAACGATCTCCGCAAGAAATTTCCCGACTACAGCTACAAGGAGGCCGCGCTCAATCCGACCAACCCGCGCGATCGCGCGGCCGACTGGGAGGCGGATCTGGTGAACCGCTTCCGCAACGACCCGGCGCTCCCCGAGATCAGCGGCCAGCGCGACACGCCGACGGGCCCCGTGCTCTTCCTTGCGCGTCCGATCCAGATCAAGGATCCCGGCTGCATCGCCTGTCACAGCACCGCCGCCGCGGCGCCGAAGACACTGGTCGACCTCTACGGTTCGGCGAACGGCTTCGGCTGGAAAGTGAACGACATCATCGGCGCGCAGATCGTCTCCGTTCCGGTCGCGCTGCCGACCCAGCGCGCCAACCACACCTTCTGGGTGTTCCTGCTGCTGCTCACCGTGGTCTTCGCGGCGACCTTCGTCCTCCTGAACCTTATGCTGCAGACGATGGTCATCAGGCCGGTCAAGGAGCTCTCGCGGCTTGCCGACGAGGTCAGTCTCGGACATCGCGAGTCGGCGGAGTTCACGAGCGGGAGCAAGGACGAGATCGGGGTGCTCGCCGGAGCCTTATCGCGCATGAACAAAAGCCTCGTGCAGGCGATTAAGATGCTCGAGGAATAGTCCCAGAACGATGGCTGACCCGGCAACAATCGGCAAGTACCGTATCGATGGCGTCCTCGGCAAGGGCGCGATGGGCGTCGTCTACAGGGGCTTCGACCCGGTGATCGAGCGCACCGTGGCCATCAAGACGGTGCGCAAGGACCTGGTGGATCCCGAGCTTGCGGTGCAGGTGATGGCGCGCTTCAAGAACGAGGCGAAGGCCGCCGGCCGGCTCCTGCATCCAAACATCGTGAGCGTCTACGAGTACGGCGAGGACGACGCCAATGCCTTTATCGCGATGGAGTACGTCGACGGCACGGGGCTGCGCGAATACCTCAATCGCAAGGCGACCTTCGACCTCGGGCAGATCGTCGCCATCGTCTCGCAGGTGCTCGAAGCGCTCGACTTCGCGCACGAGCACGGTGTCGTGCACCGCGATATCAAGCCTGCGAATTTGATCCTCACGGCGGCTGGCGCGGTGAAGGTCGCCGACTTCGGCATCGCGCGCATCGACACCTCCAACCTGACCAACGCCGGCATGGTGATGGGAACCCCCTCCTACATGTCGCCCGAGCAATGCCAGGGCAAGGAGATCGACCGGCGCTCGGATCTCTTCAGCACGGGCGTCGTGCTGTACGAGCTGTTGACCGGCGACAAGCCTTTCTCCGGCTCGATCGAGGCGATCGCGTTCAAGATCTGTTACGAGGACCACCGGCCGCCGTCGGAGAACTCGAAGCTCGCGGTGACGGCGGCGCTCGACGCGATCGTCGCCACGGCACTCGCCAAGGCGCCGGAGGCGCGCTTTCAGAACGCGCGCGCGTTCAATCGCGCGTTGCGCCAGGCGCTCGACCCGCAACTGACCTGGAAGGCCGAGGTGGTGGACTCGACCGAGCTCAATCTCGCGGCCGTGACCATGCAGACGCATGCGACGCCGGCGTGGGACGAGACGATTCTGCAGACGGTTGAACGCGAGCTCGCCAAGTTTGTCGGCCCGATGGCGAAGGTGGTGGTGCGCAAGGCCGCGACGCGCACGGGCGACACTGCGGAACTCTACGCGCTGGCGGCGGAGAGCATCACCGACGCCGAGGAGCGCCAGAAATTCATCGCAAGCAGGGCGGGCGCATCCGCGACGGGTGCGTCGGCGACGGGCAGCCACATAGCCTCCGGCACGCGTCCGATCTCGGTGCGCAAGGGACACACCTCGCCGCCGCAGGTGCGCTCGCAGAGCGGCATTACGCGCCAGACCGGCCCGGTCGCGCTCGATCAGGACTTCGTCGATCAGACCACCTCGCGGCTCGCGGTGTACCTCGGTCCGGTTGCGCGGGTCGTGGCGCGCAAGGCGGCGCAGAAGGCGGGAACTCAGCAGGAGTTCGTGCACATCGTCGCGGAGCATCTCGGAGTGCAGGAGCGTATGGCGTTCCTGCGCGAGATGGGCTTCGACGAGGCCCGCTGAGCCGCGCCAGGACCAGCAGCAAGACCCGGCGCGCTCCTACGCGAACGCGCCGCGTCCTGCAACGCGGCAGCGACGGCGCCGCGGTTAAGACGCTTCCTTGACCTCGGGCGGCTTCCAGGTGCCGTCGAGGATCGATGGCGCCTTTTCCTTCGGCCAGTACAGCCGCATCATCAGCACGAACGCGTCGGCGGGCGCCGGCAGCCAGTTCGCTTCCTTGTCCTTCCCAGGCGAGTCCTTCTGGATGTAAAGGTCGACCGAGCCGTCCGCGTTGATCTTGAACTTGTTGCGCGAGCTCACTGTATAGCGGTTGATCGAGTTGGGAACGAAGAAATAGTCCTTGTCGTACATCGTGATCGACCAAAACGCGTTGGCCGGCGGCATATCGCCCTTGTTGAAGTGCGCCACATACTTGTTCGCGCCGCTGTACTTCTTCACGATGCCCGGACCCTCGGATGTCGGATACACGGCGTCCTGTGGTCGGTTCGCACCCAGGCCGTACCACGTGATCATCGCGCGGTCGCGGTAGCTCGTTCCGTAGACCCCGGCTTTGGAAAAGAAGAGCCAGCCGTTCTCGAGCTTGCCGTCGCCGGTGACCACCGACTCCTTCAGATACGCGCTGATCTTCTCCTGCCCAGGTTTCGGCGCGTCGGCGATGCCCTTGGCGACGGCGGGCTCGAGCTTGGAGGCATCGAAGTCCTGCCCCGGCACGATGCCGATCTTCGCGAGCTTTGCGACCATCGGTGCGTCATCCGCCGAAGGCGGATTGGTCTTCAGAAGATCAGCGAAGAGCTTGAAATACGTTGCCCCGTCCATCGCGTTGACCTGGTCGCGCGGCGCCGCCTTCATGTCGATCGCCGGATCGACCTTGCCAGCCGCCGGCTTGTAAGGCTTGCCGTAGGCGGAGAGCGGCATGACCGAAACCTGGTCCTGCAGCGCGTGCACGGCCTTGTAATCGTCGGGCGTGCCGGTGCAATAGATGCGACCGAGCACCCATACCATGCCGGTGGGCGCCTTGTACTCGGTGACGCCTCCGGGAAGCGTGCCCGACCATCCAGGACCGGTGATCGCGTATTTCTGCGCCTTGGTGCCCGTTGTGCGCTTGCCAGGAACCTGGAACACATTGGTCCAGCCGTCGAGCATCGGGAACAGGAAGTAGCGATCCTTCATGTCCGGAATGCTCAGGATCCACGGCTCCTTCGACACGTCGAGCCAGGTGAGGGTGTAGAGCGTGTCGGCGTTCGGAGCCGTGACGGAGTGGTCATCGACCGCCGGGTACGTGCGCAGGCGCGCGAACTGGGTCATCGGCGCCTTCGACCCGGAAGGTGTCTCGACATTGGTCATCACGCGACGCGTCATCTCCATCGTCACCAGCGGATAGGCGTAGATGTACGCATCGATGGCAATCTCACGCGCTTCCAGCTCTTTCGCAGCTGTAGCGGCCACCTTGGCATCGGCCTCCACCTTCGCCTTCGCGTCAACCGCGGCCTTTTCGACCTTGGCTTCTTCCTGCTTGCCGCAGGACGCGAGCGCCGCCGCAAGAAGCACCGCCGCCGCCATCCACGCGATTCTTGCCCGATTCATGCAACCCTCCCAGTAAAGTCAGCTAACGTCGATGGTAGAAAGTCTCTGCTGCAAGCCACTGCGTCAAAGCACGGCCGGCGAAAACTCCCCGGGGCCCGCAGAAGCGAAAAAGCTCGAATGATGACGGAGATCGCGCGACGGCACAAGAGTTCGCGGGGCTAGTGGCTCTTGGGATCGAATGCGTCGCGCAACCCGTCGCCGAGCAGGTTGAACGAGAGCACGAGCAGGAAGATCGACAGCCCCGGCCACACGGCCATCCATGGCGCATTATCGATGTAGTTCTTCGCCGTGTTGAGCATGCTGCCCCAGGAGGGCGCTGGCGGCTGCTGGCCTAAGCCCAGGAAAGAGAGCGCGGCCTCGGCAATCACGGCGGCCGCGATGGCGAGCGTGGCCTGTACGATGAGCGGCGGCATGACGTTGGGCAGGACGTGCCGCAGCGCGATGCGCAGGTGCGAGTTGCCGACGGCGCGCGCCGCCTCGACGTAGTCCTCCACCTTCACCTGCAGCACCTGGGCGCGGGTCAGTCGTATGAACACGGGCGTGGCCGAGATGCCGATCGCGATCATCGCATTGGTGAGGCTCGGCCCGAGGAACGCGGCGAGCGCGATGGCGAGAATCAGGAACGGGCAGGCCAGCATGGCATCGGTCATGCGCGAGATGAGCCCGTCGATCCAGCCGCCGACATAGCCGGCGGTGAGGCCGATCGGCACGCCGAGGGCGAGCGCGATGGACACCGAGACGACGCCCGCCAGGAGCGACGCACGCGTGCCGAAGATCACGCGGGAGAGCACGTCGCGCCCGATCTCGTCGGTGCCGAACCAGTGTGCGGCGCTGGGCGGCTTGCGCACCGCGCTCCAGCTCGTCGCCAGCGGATCGTCCGGAGCGATCTGCGCTGCTAAGAGCGCGAGCAGCACGAAGAAGACGACGACGCCGAGCGCGACCATCGCGCCGCGGCGCCGCGCCAGGCGCCGGAGCGCGCGCTCGCCCGGCGAGAGCTCGCGCGGGATGGAGGTCGCGCCGGCGACCGCCGTGCTCATGCGCTCGACCTCCTTGCGCCCGAATCGGAGGAGCAACCATCGAGCGTCGGCCTCGGCGCAATCGCGCGGCGCCGAGCGCTTCGCGCCTTGACTACGCACGCCGCGCTCATGCGCTGTCCCTGAGCCTCGGATTCACCAGGTAGTACGCGATGTCGGCGAGCAGGTTGAGCACGATGTACGCCGTCGCGGTGCACAGAACGACCCCCTGCACAACGGCATAGTCGCGATTGAACACGGCATCCACGATCAGCTTGCCGAAGCCGGGAATCGTGAACACCTGCTCGGTCAGCACCGCGCCGGAGAGCAGCGTCCCGAATTCCAGCGCCCCGAGCGTGATCACCGGCGTGAGCGCGTTGCGCAGCGCGTGCTTGAGGATGACGACGCGCTCGTCGAGACCCTTGGCGCGGGCGGTGCGCACGTAGTCCGTGCTTAGCACGTTGAGCATGGCGCTGCGCGTGTGCCGCATCAGTACCGCCGCGATCGCGTTCCCGAGCACGAAAGCGGGCATGATCATCGCCGCGAGATTCGCCTTCAGGTCCTCGAACGGGCTCACATAGCCGGAGGCGGGCAGCCAGCCCAGCGTCACCGAGAAGAGCAGGATCAGCATGATCCCGAGCCAGAAGTTCGGCGTGGACAGCCCCCAGAGCGCGAACACGTTCGCGGCGTAGTCCCAGACCGTCCCCTTCGCCACCGCCGAGACGATGCCCGCCGTGACGCCGATCACGAGCGCGATAACGATCGCGAGGGCCGCAAGCTCGATCGTCACCGGAAGCTTCTCCGCGATCAGCTCGAGCACCGGCTTCTGGATGCGCACCGATTCCCCGAGATCGCCCCGGAGCACGCCCCCGACCCAGTACAGATAGCGCATGGGCAGCGGATCGTCGAGGTGAAGCTTCTCGTGCAGGTGCGCGATCACGGTCGGATCGCGCTCCTCGCCGGCGAGGATCATCGCCGGGTCGCCGGGCAGAAGCTGCTGCAGCCCGAAAATCAGGACCGAGACGAAGAACAGCGTCGGTACGATCTGGGCCAGGCGCTGCAGCAGGTGATTGAGCACCGCCCCGTTCCCGCGGTCAGTTCAGCTTCAGTCCCTGCACCCGCACCAGCCCGTCCGGCACCGTGCGCAATCCGGAGAGCTTGCTGGTGTACGCCCACAGCCAGTGCCGGTGGAAGAGATAGATGTCCGGGCGGTCTTTCGCGACCAGGATCGTCGCGACCTGCTCGTAGATCTTCTTCCGCTCCGCGGTGTCGAGCGTCGTGCGGGCGCGGGTGAGGAGCTCATCGACCTCCGGCTTGCACAGCCCCGAGTAGTTCAGAGGCTGTTTGCAGGCGGCGAAGCTGAAGATGTTGCCGTCCGGGTCGGCGCGCCCGCTCCAGGCGAGCACGTAGGCCTCGAACTGACCCTTGTCGGCCATGTCGAGGGAAGTCGAGAACTCAGTCGACTGGATCTTCACGTCGAACCCTGCCTCCTTGACCATCGCTTGGACGACCTGCGCGATCCTCTGCGCATCGGAGGTGGTCGGCGTCATCAGCGTGATCGACGGATTCGGCACGCCGGCCTCGGCGAGCAGCGCCTTTGCCCGTGCCAAATCGCGCTTCGGAATCGGAACGTTCTTCGCGTAGAACGGGTTGCTCGGAGCCACCCATTGGTTGCCGATGTCCGCCTCACCGTCCATCGCCACCTGCACGATGCCCTCGCGATCGAGCGCGAGCTCGAACGCTTCGCGAACGCGCGCATCCTTTCCGATCGGATTCTTCTGCGCGATATCGCTCTTGCCGACGTTGATGGTGATGCCCTGGTAGCCGATCTCGGTGATGCGCGAGATCTTGAACCTGGCGTCTGTTTTGAGGGCCGGAATGTCGGACGGTGCGACGCGCTCGATGAAGTCGAGCTGGCCGGACTTGAGGTTGGCGAGCCGGATGGTGGGATCGACGACTGGCAAATAGATGATCTTGTCGAGGTGGATCTCGCCTTTGTTCCAGTAGTTCGGGAAGCGCTCGAGCACGATGCGGTCCTGCGCCACGCGCTCGACGAAGCGGAATGGGCCCGAGCAGACGGGCTTCGCTCCGAACTTGTCGCCCTCGGCCTGCGCAGCTTTCGGCGAGACCATCATGCCGGCCCGGTCAGCGAGCTGCGCGAGCAGCGGCGCGAACGGCGCCGAGAGGTTGAGCCGCACTGTCGACGGATCGACGACGTCCACGCTCGACACGGGAGCCAGCTCGCCGCGCCGGTTCGAGCCCTGCATGGTCTTGTGCCGCTCGATGTTGAACTTGACCGCCGCGGCATCGAGCTTTTCGCCGTCATGGAAGGTCACGCCCTGGCGAATCTTGATCGTGAGTGCCTTGCTGTCGGCCGACCATTGGTACGAAGTCGCGAGCTGCGGCACGATGTTCAGCTTCTCGTCGATGTCGAACAGCTTGTCGCAGAGCGCCGCGAACACGATGCGGCCGACGAAAGTGCGTGCGAGCGTCGGATCAAGGACATCAGCGTCCTCCGCCAGGCCGAAGCGCAGCGTCTGTGCAGGAGCGGGCAGAGACGCCGTGACCGCAAGCGCCGCTGCCGCGATGGGGACGATCCAGGATTTCCCGCGCATGTGTTCTCCTTTCACTCCGTCGGCGACGCCGCGCCGCCGCTCGGCAACGATACCACGGCATCGCCCACCGGCTGGTCGCCGGCGCGAGGGTCGCCGGCCGGCCTGCGGAACGCCGCCTGCAGCCGCTCGAGGCGCGGGTCCCGCCGCGTCGCGACGGGGACGAGGGTGGGTGGAGCGATCTCGCGCCAGAAATGGCACGCGACCGCATGGCCGTCTGCCTCTCCGAGCACCGGGTCCTCGTCTGCGCAGCGCTGCCGCGCATAGGGGCAGCGGGTGCGGAAGCGGCACCCGCTCGGTGGATCGAGCGCGCTCGGCACGTCGCCCTGCAGGATGATGCGCCGGCGGCGCCCACCCGGGTACGGCACCGGGATCGCGGACAGCAGCGCCTGGGTGTAGGGGTGGCGCGGACTCGCAAACAGCGAACGCTTGGTCCCGTATTCCACGATGCGCCCCAGATACATCACCGCCACGCGCGCCGCGATGTGCTTCACGACCGCGAGATCGTGCGCGATGAACACGTACGACAGGCCGAGCTCGCGTTGCAGGTCGGACAGGAGGTTGATCACCTGCGCCTGAATCGAAACATCGAGCGCCGAGACCGGCTCGTCGCAGACAATCAGCCGAGGCTCCGCCGCGAGGGCGCGGGCGATGCCGATGCGCTGGCGCTGGCCGCCGGAGAACTCGTGCGGATAGCGCTCGGCATGCTGCGCCGTGAGCCCGACGAGCCCGAGGAGCTCCGCCACACGCTCGCGATGCCGTCCCGGCGCGAGACCGTGCAGGGCGAGCGGCTCTGCAAGCGTCTGCCCCACGGTCATGCGGGGGTTGAGCGAGGCATACGGGTCCTGAAAGATGATCTGCAGAGTGCGGCGCTGCGCGCGAAGCTCAGCACCATTCAACGCCAGCAGGTCGCGGCCCTCGAAGCGGATGCGCCCGGCGGTCGGCTCGATCAACCGCAGGACGAGCCGGCCGGTCGTCGACTTGCCGCATCCGGACTCGCCGACCAGCGCCATCGTCTCACCCGCGGCGATCTCGAAGTCGATGCCGTCGACCGCGCGGACGACGCCGTTTGCCCGGCCGATGAAGCCCGTGTGCGCGGGGAAATGCTTGACCAGTCCTTCGACCGAGAGGAGCGGCGGCGCGGCTGAGGCCATGATTCGCGGACTTCTTCTGTGGCTCAGGCGAGCGCAGGTTCAAGCGGCGCACGCCAGCACGCCGCGACGTGCTCGTCGCCGACGGGCATCGCGCGCGGGTCCTCGCGCCGGCACTGGTCGACGGCGAAAGGACAGCGCGGATGAAAGCGGCAAGCAGCAACGGGCGCGAGCGGATTCGGCACCAGCCCCTCGATCGCGGGCAGCCGCTCCTGCTCGATGTCGAGCCGCGGGATGGAGCCGAGGAGGCCGATCGTGTACGGATGCTGCGGGCGCGCGAACAGCGCTTCGACCGGTGCCTGCTCCACGATGCGTCCCGCGTACATCACGGCGACCTGGTCCGCGAGTTCCGCGACCACACCGAGGTCGTGCGTGATGAGGATGATCGCGGTGCCTGTCTCTTCACGCAGCGTGCGCATGAGGTCGAGGATCTGCGCCTGGATCGTGACGTCGAGCGCGGTCGTCGGCTCGTCGGCGATGAGAAGCTTCGGCTCGCAGGCGAGCGCCATCGCGATCATGGCCCGCTGGCGCATGCCGCCCGAGAGCCGGTGCGGGTAGTCGTCGAAGCGCCGCTCGGGTGAGGGAATGTGCACGCGTCGTAGCATCTCGATGGCGCGGTCCTTCGCCGCCTCGCGCGATACGCGACGGTGACGAAGAATGCCCTCGATGATCTGCTCGCCGATGGTAAAGGCGGGGTTGAGCGAGGTCATCGGCTCCTGGAAGATCATCGAGATGCGGTCGCCGCGCAGGTTGCGCATCTCGGAGGGCGCGACTTGCCGCAGATCGACGCCTTCGAAACGGATGACGCCGGAGGCGATACGACCCGCGGGCGCCGGCACGAGCCCCATGATCGAGAGCGCGGTGACGCTCTTGCCGCAGCCCGATTCCCCGACGAGCCCGAGCGTCTGCCCGGCCTCGAGCGTGAAGCTCACGCCGTCAACCGCGGAGAATTCGCCCGCTTCGACCCGGAACCGCGTCTCGAGTCGCTCGACTTCGAGCAGGGCGCCCATCAGCCTGGAGGGTGAGCCCGCGCCGCGTGGAAGCGCTGCACCTCGCTCTCGATCGTCGCGCGGTCGGTGATCCCCGCAGGACGGGCACGACTCGGCAGGCAAGAGACGAACGGCTGGAAACGCTCGAGGCTCTTGACGTAGAGGCGACGCAGCTCGACCAGCGGCTCGGCGTGATCATCCACGCGCAAGTCGAGAAAGGGGTAGGCCTCGGTCGTGCAGATGAGAAGCGCCACCGACTGCTTGCCGCGCTTGTCCCCGCCCGCAGCCTCGCCGGCCTGCATCGCCGCCATCAACCGCTCGGCGAAAGGCAGGTCGCGGCCCGCGTCGTAGACTTGCGCCGTATCCTCGATGACCTGCGGGCCGGCCAGCATGTTGCCGGCGATCGAATATCCCTCGCCGGCGATCTGACCGCACCACTCGATGCACTCGACACCCGTGTGCGCGGCGCTGTTGCCCTCGGCGTCGACGAGGTGGATCTGGCGGTGTTCTCGTCCGGCGTCCGGTTCGACGAGCGAACGCACGACGTCGGCAGCGGGCAGGCCTTGTGCGAGTCGCGTGAGGCCGCGCAGACCGTACAGAGGGTTCACCAGCGCCTGTGTGCACAGCGCGCCGACACCGCTGTGCACGTGAGGGCATAGCGCTCCCACGGCGAAGAATCGACTCGCGACGATCACGCCGAGCGCGCCGGATGCGTCGCGCGCGACGATCGACCAGGTCATGCGGCATTCCCCCGAGCAGGTGATGCTCGACCAAACGAACGACATTGTGGGATTTCGGACGAGGAAAGGCAATTCTGCGTCATCAGCAAGGAATAAACGAAGTGCGAGCCTGTTTCCAAAACCTTTGGTTGCTGTTCGCGCTGCGGCACTGTGAGCGGCGCTTGCCCGCTTTCATTCACCAAGCGACATCGATGAGGAGGATCCGGAATAAACGCGCGAGCGATGTGTTCTTGTGAATGATGGACGCGTCGCCACGAGAAAGCCGCGGGCGATGCTTTATCCATCGACGGTGAATCAACCACAAGAGAGGGGGGTTTGTCATCGGCCGAATCCCGGCCGACAGGAGTGGTTTTTTGCGCGCTCGATGCATCTTGCTCGCCGTTGTAGCCCTGCTGCTTCCGACAACGACGCATGCGGTACCGAGCTTCGCGCGGCAGACCGGGTTCGAGTGCGTCACGTGTCACCTGAGCTGGCCCGAGCTGACTCCCGTCGGGAGGCAATTCAAGCTCGGCGGCTACACCTTGATCAAGGAGGCTGCTGGAGAGCGTCCGTGGCTGCCGCTGCCGATGAGCGAAGAGCAGCCCAGAATTCCGCTCGCCGCTATGCTGCAAGTCTCGCTGACTCATACCGAGAGCACGGCAGGGGCCGATGGGAGCGAATTCCCGAGGAACAACGACGCTGTTCTCCAGCAATTCAGCTTGTTCTACGCAGGGCGCATCGTGGATCACCTCGGAGCGTTTGCGCAGTGGACCTACGACGGCGTCGAGCACCACAGCTCCGTCGATAACGTTGACATTCGCCTTGCAGGTCACTTCGAAGGCGACGCCAGCGAGGTCTCGTACGGCCTGACGCTCAACAACAATCCGACCGTCTCCGACATCTACAACACAACGCCGGCCTGGGGATTTCCCTTCGCGTCTTCGAGCGTGGCGGTGACCCCCAATGCGGCGACCTTGATCGATGGCGGCCTCGGCCAGCAGGTCGTTGGACTCGGCCCGTACGCGATGTGGAAGAACACGCTTTACACGGAAGTCGCGTGGTACCGAACTGCGGACGGAGCGTTTTCGATCTTCCGGGCGGGCACCGACAAGTCGACCGACGCAGTCCTGAGCGGAACCGCACCTTATTGGCGGGTCGCCCTCCAGCACGTGTGGGGTGAAGGGGTGCATTCGGCGATGATCGGCACCTACGGCATAGACGTGAGGAAAGTTCCTGACAGCCTCGATCCAACCGGGCCCACGGACCGCTATCTCGACACCGGATTCGACGCGCAATACCAGTACATCACCGACCTCCATCGCTTCTCGACGCAGCTCAACTGGATCTGGGAGCGCCAGAGTCTCGATGCTTCCTTCGCCAGCGGAGCAGCCAGCAACCCATCCGATACGCTCAACACGTTCCGCGGGAAGCTGACCTACTACTACGATCGCAAGTACGGGGCGACGCTCGGCTACTTTCACACCTATGGGAGTGCGGACGAGGCGCTCTACAACACCGGTGAGGCCGTGACCGGGAGCGCGAATGGCAGCCCGAACTCGAGGGGCTACATCTTCGAGCTGAACTGGCTCGCGAGACGCGACGTTCGATTAACCGCGCAGTACACGGCGTATCGAGCGTTCAACGGCGGCAGCAGCGATTACGACGGATTCGGCCGCAACGCGAGAGACAACAATACCTTCTATCTGCTGGCGTGGCTGATGTTATGAGGTCTGATATGGAAACGACGCAAACGTGCATCAAACGTCGCGAGGTGCTGGCGCGCGGCGTAGGTCTGGCGGCAGCTTCCTTGGTCGGTATGGCAATCTGCGCGCGCAGCAAAGCGGCAGACAAGGCCTCCAAAGCCTCGCTGCTCTATCAGAACCACCCGCATAATGGGCAGCATTGCAGCGAGTGCAAGTACTTCGCTGCCGGGAGCGCTCCGAGCACCGGCACCTGCACCGTCGTGGAGGGCGCGGTCGAGCCCAACGGCTGGTGCATGGCGTTCTCGGCCAGGACGTAACTGCACGCGAGAAGTGCCAAAAAAAACCCCACGACGCTGCGTGGGGTTACGTCCGGACTCGGCTTCGGAGCGGTCACAGCCTTTCGATCACCGCGGCGATTCCCTGCCCGCCGCCGATGCACATCGTGATGAGGCCGTAGCGCCCGCCGGTGCGCTGCAGCTCGTAGAGCGCCTTCACCGTCAGGATGCAGCCCGTGGCTCCGATCGGATGTCCGAGCGCCACCGCGCCGCCGTTCGGATTGACCTTGGCGGGATTCAGGCCGAGCTCCTTCGACACGCCAATCGCCTGCGCGGCGAACGCCTCGTTCGACTCGATCACATCCATCTGCTCGAGCTTGAGCCCCGCCTTGGCGAGCGCGGATTTCACGGCCGACACGGGACCGAGCCCCATGATCTTGGGGTCGATCCCGGCGTGGCCGTAGGACACCAGCCGCGCCATCGGCTTGAGCCCCTTCTTCGCGGCGACCGACTTCTCCATCAGGACCACGGCGGCAGCGGCGTCGTTGATGC
Organism: Casimicrobiaceae bacterium; assembly: GCA_036380055.1. Taxonomy (GTDB): domain Bacteria; phylum Pseudomonadota; class Gammaproteobacteria; order Burkholderiales; family Casimicrobiaceae; genus PALSA-1003. Next base: position 36,438 of record DASVFM010000031.1, on the reverse strand, counting down.
CTGAGGCGTTGCCGGCGGTGACGGTGCCATTCTCCTTGATGAACACCGCCTTGAGCTTGCCCATGCCGTCGACGGTCGCGTCGGCGCGAACGTGCTCGTCGGTATCGAACATCACCGGGCCCTTCTTGCTCTTGAGCTCGATGCCGAGGATCTGGTCCTTGAAATAGCCCTTGGCGATCGCGTTGGCGGCGCGTTTGTGGCTCTCCACAGCGAAGGCATCCTGGTCAGCGCGCGTGATGCCGCATTTCGACGCCACGTTCTCCGCGGTGACGCCCATGTGGACTGTGTCGAACGGATCGGTCAGCGCGCCCACCATCATGTCGATGTCCTTGGCATCGCCCATGCGCGCGCCCCAGCGCTGGCTGACGTTCGCGTAGGCGCCGCGACTCATGCTCTCGGCACCTCCCGCGACGGCGGCATCCACGTCACCGAGCAGGATGTATTGCGAGGCGGTCACGATCGCCTGCATGCCGCTTCCGCATAGCCGGTTCAGAGTAAGTGCACCGGATTCCGCCGGCAGGCCGCCCTTGAGTGCCGCCACCCGCGAGAGGTACATGTCCTTCGCTTCGGTATGGATAACATGCCCGAACACGCACTGGCTGATGTCCTTGGGATCGACCTTGGCGCGACTCACCGCCTCGCGCACGACCTTGGCGGCCAACTCGGTCGGCGCGATGTCCTTCAGGCTGCCGCCATAATCGCCGATGGCAGTGCGCACGCCGCTCAGGATGACGACCTCTCTTGCTTCACTCATGACCTGCCTCCGGAGAAAGGACCGTAATTATCGCGCGATTCGCCGCGCGCTGCACGGCAAACGATCGTCCCGGGCCTGCGCGCGGCTAAGGCACTTCCAGCAGCCGCTTGCGGTGCCAGTCGGCGATGCCTTCCCTGGGATAGAGACCGAAGTGCGTGTGCCCGGAACCGCGCGGAACCTGTACCCACGGCGCCGCGAAGTCGAGCATGATTTCGACCTCCTCCATCGGCTTGGGCAACGGCGTGTCGATCGCGGAGGCAAACGGGTAGACCCATTGCGGCCAGCGCGGATCCCACACCCAGAGCGCACTGCCGCAGTCTTTGCAGAAGTGTCGGCGCGCCTCGGAGAGCTTCTTGCGCTTCCCTTTGCCCTCCGCGAACCGAGCGCGGTAGACACTCACGTTCTCCTCGCCCTTGACCCTAAAGGAATCCTTCTCGCCCATGATGTTGATTGCGTAGCCGCCGCCGCCCGCCGTCTTGCGGCAGATCGAGCAGTAGCAGCGCATGTAAGGGTAGGGCGTGTGAGTACCGACCGAGAACTTCACCGCGCCGCAGTGGCAGGACCCCTTGAGCTGCATGATCACCCCTCCTCGAGCAGGGGCTCATGATACCCCGAAGCTCGCGCTAAACTGCCGCGTCGACGTCCCGCGGGGAATCGCAATGGGCCGCATCAGTCAAGCCGTCTCTTTTCCCGGCGCCGCCGGCAATGCCCTCGCCGCGCGCCTCGATCTGCCTTCCGGCGCGCCGCCGCGAGCCTATGCGCTCTTCGCGCATTGCTTCACCTGTTCCAAGGACACGCGCGCCGCGACTTTCATCAGCGGGGCGCTCGCCGATGCCGGCCTCGCAGTGCTGCGCTTCGACTTCACCGGCCTTGGCGGCTCGGAGGGCGATTTCGCGAACACGACGTTCTCGTCCAACGTCGGCGATCTCGTGGCCGCTGCGGCATGGCTCCGGCGCGAGCACAGCGCGCCTGCGCTCCTGATCGGCCACAGCCTGGGCGGCGCGGCCGTGCTGGCCGCCGCGGCCAGTGTGCCCGAGGCGGTGGCCGTGGCGACGATCGGCGCGCCCGCTGACCCTGCACACGTAACGCACCTCTTCGCGGGCCAGCGCGCCGAGATCGACGCGCGGGGCGAAGCCGAAGTCGAGCTCGCCGGCCGCAGGTTCCGCATTCGGCGCGAATTCCTCGAGGATGTCGCCGAGCAGAAGCTCACGACGGCGATCGCGGCGCTCAAGCGCGCGCTGATCGTCTTCCATTCCCCGGTCGACGCCACCGTCGGCATCGACAACGCGGCTGCGATCTTCCTCGCCGCGAGACACCCAAGGAGCTTCGTCTCGCTGGACGATGCCGACCACCTTCTCAGCCGCTCCGCCGACGGGCGGTACGTTGGAAACGTTCTCGCGGCCTGGGCGAGCCGCTATCTGGCAGCGCACGCGGCGGATGAGCGCGCGCCCGACGGGCCGCGCGATATCGTCTTCGTGCGCGAGACCGGTGCCGGCAAGCTCCAGCAGGAGATTACTGTCGGGCCTCACCGCCTGCTCGCCGACGAGCCGGTGGCGAGCGGCGGCGACGACGGCGGACCCTCGCCTTATGACCTGCTCACCGCGGCGCTTGGAGCGTGCACCGCGATGACGCTTCGCCTGTACGCGGATCGCAAGCAGATTCCGCTCGAGCGCGTGCGCGTGAACCTTCGCCACGACAAGATCCATGCGCAGGATTGCAGCGAGTGCGAGACGAAAGAGGGGCGCATTGACCGCATCGAGCGCCTGATCGAGCTGGAGGGCGATCTCGACGACGCGCAGCGCGCGCGGCTGCTCGAGATCGCCGATCGCTGCCCGGTGCACCAAACGCTCCACAGCGAGGTGCTCATCCCGACACGGCTTGCTCCTGCGTAGTGCGGAACACGAGGCTCAGATTGTTGGCCGGCATCTCGACCACTTCGCAGAGCGCGAAGCCCGCCCGCGCGGCAGCCTCGGCGACGTCTTCCACCTCGCGCAAACCCCACTGCGGATCGTGGGCGCGCAGCTCGGTGTCGAATTTCTCGTTGCTCGGGGCGGTGGCATGCCCGCCACGGCGGTAAGGACCGTACAGGAAGAGCACGCCGTCCTCGCCGAGGACCGTTCGCGCTCCATCGATCAGAGCGAGCGTAGCTGCCCACGGCGAGACGTGAACGACGTTGATGCACACGATCGCGTCGGCCGTCGCGATCGGCCACGGGTGCTGGCGCACGTCGAGCGCGACGGGCTCGCGCACGTTGGCCACTCCCTTGTGGCGAATCCACGCCGACACCGATCGCCGGTACTCCGGATCGGGATCGCTAGGCTGCCAGACCAGGCGCGGTAGGAATTTCGCAAAATGCACGGCGTGCTGGCCGGTGCCGCTGCCGATCTCGAGCACGAGCCCCTGTGGAGGCAGCACGCGCTTCAGCACGTCGAGTATCGGCCCTCGATTGCGCTCCGCCGCGGGCGCGGAGCATCTGCCATCGCCCAGGTTCTCGCCCATCCGCCACGCCACGCCGTGACTCCTCCTCGCCGCTGCTCTCGCGATCTTACTGTCTCTTGCGAGGCGCGGGTGCGCGACCCATAATCGCCCCGCGCTCGCCGCCGACCCGCAAAGCAATCTCGTCACAATGCGTCGCATCGTCCATCTCGCGTTGGCGATCGCCCTGATGGGCGCCGCGCAGGCGCGCGCGGCGGACACGGTGCGAGCGACTGCCACGCCGATCGAGCATCTGATCGTCGTCGTCGGCGAGAACATCAGCTTCGATGCCCTGTTCGCGACCTACGAGCCTCCGCCGGGTGAATCGGTGGCCAATCTCCTCTCGCGGGGTATCGTCGACCGGAATGGAGGACCTGGTCCGCATTTCGCCGATGCACAGCAGCACGAGGCGAGCGTGCGCGATCGTTACGAGGTGACGCCCGCAAAGAGCGGAGCGCTGCAGAGCTTGCCGCAACCGGGGACGACCTACGCGAGGGGCCTTCCGCGCGCGGCGTTAGACATGCGCTTCCCGTCCGACCTTCCCAACGGCCCGTTTCGCATCACGCGCTACGTCAGCTACGAGAGTGTGGTCGGCGACCCGGTTCACCGTTTCTTCCAGATGTGGCAGCAGGTGGACGGGGGAAAGAACGATCTGTTCGTGTGGGTCGCGCTCACCTCGGGCGAAGGCTCGACCAAGCGCGACGACCCTGCCTCGGGCACGAATCAAGGCGGCATCGCCATGGGTTTCTACAGCATGGCGAGCGGCGACGCTCCCTATTTCCGCGAGCTCGCGCGACAGTATGCGCTCGCCGACAATTACCACCAGCCTGTCATGGGCGGCACCGGCGCCAACTTCATCGCGCTCAGCACCGGCCACGCGGCCGTGTATCTCGATGGCGGCAAGCCCGCCAAGCCGCCGCCGAACCAGATCGAGGATCCCGATCCACGGCCGGGCACCAACAACTGGTACAAGCACTCGGGGTATCGGGCTGGTTCGTACACGGCGTGCGCCGACGCAAGCCAGCCCGGGGTGAAGGCAATTCGGGATTACCTCGGCCGCCTGCCGTATCGGGCGTTCAACGACGGCAACTGCGCGCCGGGGAGCTACTATCTGGTCAACAACTACCCGCCGGGCTATTCCTTCGACGGGACGCCGCAGCCGCGCGGCGCAAGCAAGTACGTTCTCCCGCCACAGGTCACGCCCGACGTCGGCACCGCGCTCGCCGCGAAGGGCGTGTCATGGAAGTGGTACAGCGGCGGGCGCACCGCGAGCGGCATCGACAAGAACCTGTACTGCCCGATCTGCGATCCGCTGACGCACTCGACGGCCGTGATGACCGGTCCGCTGCGAGGGAATCTGCAGGGGCTGGACGCGTTCTTTCGCGATCTCGCCGAGGAAAAGACGCTGCCTGCGGTATCGTTCGTGATCCCTCCCAATCCCGAATCGGGCCACCCCGCGTATTCGACCGTCTTCGCGCTCGAGCGATTCGTCAGGGACCTGGTTGCGAAGGTACAGGCGAGCCCCGCCTGGGACAGGAGCGCGATCTTGATCACGACTGACGAAGGCGGCGGCTTCTACGACAGCGGCTATGTCCAGGCCATCGACTTCTTCGGCGACGGCACGCGCATTCCGCTGCTCGCGGTGTCCCCTTTCGCGAGGAAGGGGCACGTCGATCACACCTACTACGATCACGCGTCGGTGCTGAAATTCATCGAGCGCAACTGGCGCTTGCCGCCGCTCGCGGCGAACAGCCGCGACAGCCTTCCCAACCCGATCATGAACGGGCCCGACCCGTACATTCCAAGCAACCGCCCGGCGATCGGTGATCTGATGGGCCTGTTCGATTTCGGGGATCCGCCGGCCGCCCCTGCTACCCGATGAAGCGGCTCACCACGCCGCCGCTCACCCTGCTCGGGGCCTGGGTCTTCGCCCGTGCGAGAGCACCCGCCGCGACACTCTGAGAACCGCATTCCGGGCCGGCCGTCAGACGCGACCCCAGATCAGCTCCTCGGAGAGCCCGATCTCACGCAGCTCCGCCGCGCGCAGGTGCGCCTCATTGGCGCAGAAGAATTCGTCGAGCTGCGGCGGCTTGACCGGCGTGCCGGCGAGCATTGCATGGACCTGGCCGCGGTGGTGAATCTGGTGCTGGAAAAGATGTGCGAGGAGGCGCGTCGCGACCTCCGGCTGCGGCCCGCCGCGTCGCATCACGAGAATCGGTGCGGCGAGCGCGACGTCATCGAGACGTTCACACGCGTCGACGAGCCTCCGGTCTACGGTCCGCTGCTCGGCGGCGAGTAACGCACAGGTGTCGAAAGGCTCCTCGGGGTCGAAGAAGCGATCGACGTCGCGATTGGGCTCTTGCCCGTGCAGCCCTCGCTCCAGTGCATCAACGTAGTACCAGTCCACCGTGAGGATGTGGTTCAGCGTCGCCTTGATCGACGGAAAGAAGCCCGTCCGCTTGGCGACGAAATCGGCTTGCGCAAGCTTCCCGCAAGCACTGAGCAGGCGGTGGTTGGACCAGGCGTTGTTGCACGCCATCGTGAAGAGGTGGCGTGCGAGCGGCGATACAGTCACGACGGCGTTCTCCGGGCAGCGCGGCGGCGCAGGGGTTGCGATCTATAATAGACCGTTCCCGCAGCCCTCCCATTCAGAAGGAGGAAACAGCTCATGGCATCGACCCCGACGACCGCCACCGTTGCAGAAACCGCCGTTGCCGTGCGCTGGGCATGGCTGCCGCAGCCGGGAACCTGGAAGTACTACGCGCTCCTCGGCGCGGTCGGCATTCTGATCCTCGGCCCGCTCGGCGGGCTCGCCGCTTCGTACATGAACTTCTCGCTCGGCTTCTTCGTCGGCGGGCAGGTTCTCGCGGGAATCCTCGGCTCGACGATCACTTTCGGCTACGGCGCCATGGGCCGCCACGGCGCGAATTACATACAGACCACGGCGGCCTCCGTCGCTGGAATGAGCGCGATGGCGGTCGTGATCCAGGCGATGGCCTGGCTCGGGTTGCCGCAGCCCGAGACGTGGAAGCTGATCCTGTACATGCTGTGCATCGGGATGTTCGGCGTGGGCGTGGGCATGCTCTACACGCCGATTCTCGTCGACCGCATGCAGCTCAAGTTTCCGTCGGGGCTCGCAGTCGCCAACATCCTGCGCGCGCTGACTGACGTCGACCTGCTCAGGCGTTCGGTGTCGCGCCTCTTCGGCGGTATGGCGCTCGGGATCGTCGGTGGGATCGACGCCGCCAAGGCTGCTTTCCTCGGCGTAACGGGGTTGTCGACCTCAAGCATTGTCGCGCCGGTGATCAACAGCCTCTCAACCTCCACCTTCGGCGCCGGCATGATCGTCGGCGCGCGAATCGGCGTCGCCGCGTTCGCCGGTGGCCTGGTCGGCTGGCTACTCATTCCGTACTTCATCTCGATTGGTTGGCTCAAGGAGGGCGAACCGTTTCGCAAGATCACCTTCCTCATCGCGCTCGGGATGATCATGGGTGCGGCTCTGATCGACGTATCGCTCATTCTCTATAGGGGCTGGAAGCGCGCACGGCAGGCGATGGAGAAGACCGTCGAGCAGGAGGACTGGAAGCGCACCAACATGCGCCGGCTCGTGGTCTGGGTCATCTTCTGGGGCATCGCCATCGTCGTCGTGGGCTCGCAGGTGCTCGATCAACCTGTCGGCTATCTCGTGATGGCCGTGCTGCTGGTGTTCGTCTTCGCCATGGTGAACGGCATCTCCATCGGCATCACCGACAGCAATCCGATCTCCTCGGCTTTCGTCGTCACGGTAGTGCTGATGGCGGCGGTCGGCCTCAAGGAGCCGATCGTCGGATTGATCGCGGCGACAGTGCTCCTCGTCTCGACCAGCGAAGCCTGCGACATGCAGCAGGATCGCTCGACGGGCTGGCGGCTTGGGACCAACCGCACGATCCAGTTTCGCTTTCAGGTTGCCGGCATTCTCATGGGTGCAGTCATGGCGGTCGTGTTCGCCAAGCTGTTCATGAATGCCTATCCCGTGCTGCTGCTCGACCAGACGACGATGCCCGCCGACCAGCAGCCCGAGCGCTGGACTTCGGCCATGACCTACAAGTTCGTCGGCGTGCTGCGCAGCCTCACCGACGACAAGCCCTATCAACGCACCGCGATCCTCGTCGGCATCGGCCTGGGGTTCGCAACCGAGTTGATCCGCAAAATACTCAAGTCGCGCATCGGCTATCAACGCTTCGTGAAGTCGGGACGCATCGGCTTCTCGACCGACTTCATGCTCGACGCCGTGGTGCTGCCGTCGCCGTACGCGTCTTCTTTCGGCCTCTTTCTCAATCTCGCCACTTCCGCATGGTTCGCGGCGGGCGGCGTGGTCGGGAGCCTCATGACGGTCTGGCCGAAGAAGAAGGTCGAGGGGGGAGCCGCACTGCCCGCGGACATGAGCACGGCGTCTCTTCTCGGCGGCGGGCTCATCGCCGGCGACGCGATCGCTGCGCTGAGCGTCGGTCTCATCGGATTGCTCGCGGCAGTCTTCGCCTGACGCGATGCTCGGCGACGCGATCAAGCCGAGCACGATCGTCAGCTATCTCGATCAGTATGTGATCGGACAGGACGATGCGAAGAAGATCGTCGCCGTCGCCGTCTACTCGCACTTCAAGAAAATCGCTCGCTCCCAGCGGGAGCACGTCCGGATAACCAAGAGCAACCTGCTCCTGATCGGCTCGTCCGGCACGGGCAAGACGCTGATGTGCGAGACGCTGTCGCGATTCCTCTCGGTGCCGTTCGTGACCGCCGAGGCGACATCGCTCGCGCAGACGCGCTACGTCAACGAGGAGATCGACGCCATCCTGTTGCGTCTTCTCGACAAGGCGAACGGCGACGTCGCCAAGGCGGAGAGCGGGATCGTATTCATCGACGAGATAGACAAGCTCAAGGCCAGCGACGGCACCCCGCGGGGCACGTCGGGGGAGGGCGTGCAGCATGCGCTGCTCAAGATCATGGAGGGCGCGCCGGTCAAGCTAGTCAACGGGTTGTATCTCGACACGACCAACGTGCTGTTCATCTGCGGTGGCGCCTTCGTCGGGCTGAACGAGATCATGGCCCAGACGCACGGCTACCAGTTCATCTCGACGACCGGCCTCGAGAATCAGAAGATACTCGAGCGGCTGAACACGCGCGTCAAGCCGACCGACCTCTTTACCTACGGGCTGATTCCGGAGTTCACCGGGCGGCTGCCGATAGTCGCTCACTTTCAGGATCTCACGCGCAAGATGCTGGTGCGGATCATGCTCGAGCCGCGCGACTCGATCTATTCCCAGTTTCGCGAGATCTTCGCGAGCGAAGGGGTGGAGCTCACCATCGAGCCGATGGTCTTCGACCAGATCGCGGAGATCGCCTACGAGTACAAGACCGGGGCGCGCAGCCTGCGCGGCATCGTCGAGGAGTTGATCACTCCGATCCTCTTCGTCGTTCCCGACGACAAGTCGATCCGCAAGGTGCAGATCAGCTCGCTGTTCAGCGACCCGACCTTAATCCGCGCCAGCTGAAAGAACGACCGATGCAAAGATGCTGGATCGGGATTCTGGCAGGCGGTTGGTTGGCCGCGTCCGTGGCCGCGGCCGAGCTCGGCGTCGGCTGGCCGAGCTACGGCGGCGATCCCGGCGGGACGCGCTACTCGAAGCTCGCGCAGATCACGCCGCAGAATGTCGCGGGCCTCGCCAAGGCGTGGGAGTACCACACGGGCGACGTTTCCGACGGTTCGGGCGCGATCAGCGCGACCTCCTTCCAGGCCACGCCGATCCTCTTCGAGGACTCGCTTTACTTCTGCACGCCGTTCAACCGCATCGTCGCGCTCGACCCGGCGACCGGGCGCGAGCGCTGGAGCTACGATCCGAAGGTCGAAGCGCGCAAGGACGCTATATCCCGCGAGACCGACGGTGGCGCGCTTCGCTGTCGCGGCGTGACGGCGTGGAGGGACGCGCAGGCTCCGGCCGAGGCGGCGTGCTCCGCGCGCATCTTCGAGGGAGTCATCGACGGGCGGTTGATCGCGGTCGACGCCCGAAACGGGAAACTCTGCACGGGTTTCGGCGAGCAGGGCTCGATCGACATCAACAAGCTCCCCAACTTCGGCGTCGGTCAGGTCAACTTCAGCTCGCCGCCCGCATTGTTCGAGGACAAGGTGATCGTCGGCAGCGCAATCGGCGACAACGTCCGTGCGAACATGCCGCACGGCATCGTGCGGGCCTTCGACGCGCGCAGCGGCCACCAGGAGTGGGCCTGGGATCCGATCCCGGCGGAGCTCGCCGATCAGACGGGTGCTGCCAATACCTGGGCCCCCATCTCGATCGACGAGCAGCGCGGCTGGGTGGTGTTGCCGACCACGAGCCCCAGCCCGGATTACTACGGCGGTCAGCGCACCGCCGCGATGCCTTGGACGAGCGCGGTGGTGGTGCTCGACGCCCGCACCGGCAAGCGCATATGGCACTTCCAAACCATTCACCACAATCTTTGGGATTACGATCTCGCCTCGCAGCCGGCGCTGGTCGAGATCCACAGGGACGGCGTTGCTCGCGCCGCCGTCGCGCAGGCGACCAAGATGGGCTTCATCTTCGTGCTCGACCGTGATACCGGCGCACCCGTCTTTCCCGTGGTCGAGAGGCCGGCGCCCAAGAGCGAGGTGGCGGGCGAGGCGAGTGCGCCGACTCAGCCGGTGCCGACGCTGCCTCCGCCCATTGCCCGCCAGGAGATCCGCGCCGAGGACGCGTGGGGACTGCTCTATTTCGATCGCCGCGCGTGCGAAGGTGAAATGGCCGCGCTCGACAACCGCGGGCTGTACACGCCGCCGAGCGTGCGCGGGAGCGTTGCGTTTCCGCTCTTCGGCGGCGGCAGCAACTGGGGCAGCGTCGCCTACGATCCGCAGAAAAACCTGCTCGTCGCCAACACGATGAACGTGGTCGGCATGATCCAGCTCGTACCGCGCGAGCAATTCGCCGGCATCAAGAGGGCGCATCCGGACGAGGAGATCACCGCCCAGCGCGGAACGCCGTACGGCATGCGCCGCAAGATACTCGTTTCGCCGCTCGGCATTCCCTGCAATCCGCCGCCGTGGGGCGAGCTCTCTGCGGTGGACCTCGCGAGCGGCGCGGTCCGCTGGCGCGTTCCTCTCGGACAGGTCAAGAAGGGTCCCTTCTACACGCTTGAGAGCTGGGGCTCGCCCAATGTTGGCGGACCTATCGTCACTGCGGGCGGTCTCGTGTTCATCGGGGCGACGATGGACAACAAGATCCGTGCCTTCGACGTTCGCACGGGGACCAAGCTCTGGGAAGGCGCGCTGCCGGCTTTCGCGATGGCCACACCGATGACCTACGAGGCGGGCGGACGTCAGTTCGTCGTCGTTGCCGCTGGGGGGCACGCAGCCCTGGGCGGTTTCGGCGACTCGGTGATCGCCTTCGCGTTGCCGCAATGAACCCCGCGCCGGGGCAGGTTGAATCTGCGAACGCGTGGCTGCGCCTTGCGGTGAGTCTCGCGCTGTCGACGATCGGCGGTGTGGGTATGTGGTCGGTCGTGGTCGCGCTGCCTGCCGTGCAGGCGGAATTCGCGGTCGCGCGCGGAGAGGCATCGCTGCCCTACACGCTCACCATGATCGGCTTCGGGCTGTCGAGCATCGTGATGGGCCGACTCGCCGACCGCTTCGGGATCATGGTGCCGGTCATCGTCTGCACGGTCGCGATGACGCTCGGCTACACGGCTGCGGGAGCCGCGCCCAACCTCTGGCTGTACACCCTCGCGCAAGGGTTGCTCATCGGCTCGGGCAGCGCCGCGACTTTCGCACCTCTGCTCGCGCACGTATCGCTCTGGTTCGCCCGCCGACGCGGCATCGCGGTGGCCATCTTCGCGAGCGGCAATTACCTTGCGGGCACCGTCTGGCCGCCCATCGTGCAGCACTTCATCCAGACCGCGGGCTGGCGCGATACCTATTTCGGGATCGGCGTGTTCTGCCTCGCCACGATGGTGCCGCTCGCGCTGCTGCTGCGCCGGCCGCCGCCGCGCGAGCTGGAGCTCTCCGGTTCGCGTCCGACGCCAGCGGCCGCAGTCCACGCGCTCGGGCTCTCGAGTGGCGCATTGCAGGTCCTTCTCGTCGTGGCCGGTCTGTGCTGCTGCGTGGCGATGTCGATGCCGCAGGTACACCTGGTCGCCTATTGCAGCGACCTTGGCTACGGACCGGCCCGCGGCGCGGAGATGCTCTCGCTGATGCTTGCCGCCGGAATCGTCAGCCGCGTGAGCTTCGGGTTCATCTGCGATCGCATCGGGGGACTGCGCACGCTGCTCCTCGGCTCGAGCCTGCAGGGGATCGCGTTGCTGCTCTTCCTGCCTTTCAACGGGCTGGTCTCGCTCTACATCATCTCCGCGCTGTTCGGCCTGTTCCAGGGCGGCATCGTGCCGTCCTACGCGATCATCGTGCGCGAATTCTTTCCCTCGCGCGAGGCGGGCGCGCGCGTCGGCGCTGTGATCACGGCCACACTCTTCGGAATGGCGCTCGGCGGCTGGATGTCCGGCGTCATCTTCGACCTGACGGGCTCCTACCGAGCCGCTTTCGTGAACGGCATCGTGTTCAACCTGATCAACGTCTCGATCGCGCTCTTCCTGCTGCGCCGCTCCACCGCGCGCCCCGCGTTCGCCTGACCCGCCAGGGTTACCGTGACAGCAACTGATCGGCAAGCGCCGTGAGGCTCGGCGCTGAAAAATCGACCGGTACGCTCGCGCGGCTCTCGCTCTTCCCCGGACCGTCCTCGTCCGGGCGCGCGATGAAGGCGGTGCGCAAGCCGAGCGCCGCGGCTGCTGCGAGGTCGTAGGAATGCGCTGCGACCATCATCGTTTCCGCGGGCAGGCAATCGAACGCCGCCGCGGCGGAAAGATAGACGACCGGCTTCGGCTTGTAGTCGCGCGCGTACTCGGCTCCGAGGATCGCGTCCCAAGGAAAGCCGTTGCGGCGCGCGAGGTCGACCATCACCGAGACGTTCCCGTTCGAGCAGGGAGCGATGCGAAAGCGGGCGCGCAAGCGGGAGAGTCCCTCCGGCACATCCGGCCAGGCGTCGAGGCGGTGCCACGCAAGGTTGATCTCGACGCGCGTGGCCTCGTCGAGCTCGGCGAGGCCGAACGCAGGAAGGACGGCGTCGAGATTGCGCCGGTGCAGCGCATCGAGCTTGGTGAATGGAAGCCGCCCGTTACGCACCTCGTCCATCGCCGGCTGGTACTGCGCGCGCCAGGCGTCGGCGAAGGCGAGCCAATCGATCGCCGCGCCGCGCGGGGCCAGAATCGTCCGCGCTTCGCGCGCAATCGAGGTGCGCCAGTCGACGAGGGTACCGAAGACGTCGAAGAGAAGGGCTTTGATTTGCATGGATTTTCCGTTCACGGTCGAACCTGAGCTAGCGCTCGCTTGCGGGGGGCACCGTGGGGGGTTAATATGCCAACGGCATATCCCTCCCGGGCCACGCCGGCCGGCAAAGCGTGGCTCGGGCCGATCCCGACCAAAACCCGATTATTTCATGCGCTCCGCCATCGCCTGCATCGTTACCGCACTGACCTGGTGGCTTCTCGGAACCTCGGGTGCGGTGGCTCAGTGCCCCGCCTCGGTCCCTGTCGAAGGAGCGCCGCCTCCCGTTCCGCTACCGCTCTTCCCGCCGGACAACTGGTGGAATACCGACATCTCCGCGGCGCCCGTCGACAACTCGTCGGCGAGCTATATCACGTTCATCAACAACGGCGGCACGCGTCATCTGCACCCGGACTTTGGCGGCGAAGTCTCTCCGGGCAGCACCGACATCTACGGGATGCCCTACGTCATCGTCGACGGCACTCAGGCCAAGTTCCCGGTCAGCTTCTACTACTGGGACGAGAGCGACGGTGTCGACTACTCGACCGGCCAGGGCCTTCCTTTCTATCCCATCCCGGCACAGGCGGCGACCCAGCCGCACTGGGTCGAGGGCGGCGCGCCGGGAAATGTCGATCAGCGCAGCCAGGAGGACAGGCACCTTCTGATCATCGACTGCACCAACCGCACGCTCTACGAGCTGTACAACGTCTACTATGACACCGTGCACTCGCAATGGCTCGCGGGCTCGGGGGCCTTCTTCGACATGAAGACCAACAATCGCCGTCCGGACGGCTGGACGTCCGCGGACGCCGCAGGCCTCGCAATTCTTCCCGGGCTGGTGCGCTACGACGAGGCGTGGAATCCCGCCGTGACCGACATCGGCCACGCCTTCCGCGTCACGGTGCGCTCGACCAATGGCTACGTCTATCCCGCCTCGCATCGCGCGGGCTCTACGAGCGGTGCGCTGCCGATGGGGGCGCGGCTTCGGCTCAAGACCAGCGTGAACGGGCTCGATCCAGCGCTGCGCACGACCGACCCCAACGTGCAGAAGATCTTCCGCGCGATGCAGAAATACGGACTCATCGTCGCGGACAACGGCAGCGACATGTACATCACCGGCACGTTCGACACCCGCTGGGATAACGACATCCTCAACCCGGCTTTCTCGCTGCTCACCGCGAGCGATTTCGACGTGATCCAGCTCGGCTGGAAGCCGGCGAGCGGCGCGCCCGCGCTTGCGTCGATCAGCGCGAATCCGAATGCCGTCACCGGAGGCGCGCCTGCGACGGGAACGGTAGCGCTGACGGCGGCTGCTCCGACCAGCGGCGCGACGATCTCCCTGTCGAGCGCCAGCCCCGCCGTATCCGTGCCGGCGAGCGTCACGGTTGCAGCCGGTTCGAGCTCCGCCACATTCGCCATCACGACCTTTGCCGTCGCCACCCAGACGCTGACGTCTCTGTCGGCAACCTACGCGGGGATCACGAAGACGGCTACCTTCACCGTGAATCCTCAGGCGGCGGCTACTCTCGCCACGGTGAGCCTGAGCCCGACATCCGTTACGGGCGGCAAGACCGCCACGGGAACCGTTACGCTCACGGCGCCGGCGCCTGCGGGTGGCGCGCTCGTTGCACTCGTCAGCTCGAGGGCGCGCGTGGCTTCAGTGCCTGCTTCCGTCGTTGTGCCCGCCGGCGCCTCCACGGCGACATTCATCGTGACGACCCAACGGGTCCCCGCGACGACGTCAGTCAGGATATCCGCGACCTACCTAGGCGCCACCAAGACGGCGACACTGGGCATAACGCGAAAATAGATCCTGCGCGCGGGAGTCCGGTCTCGCTCTAGTGGGCGATCACCGGATCGTCGAAGAATTCATGCATCAGGAAATCCTCGAGGGCTGCGTTGTCAGGGAGGCGGGCCGACAGCGTGTAGTCCCGGTCGTGCTTCACCGATCTCCAAACGAAGTCGTCCTTCGTCTGCTCGCGAATAAGCGCAATCATCCGCCGCACCACCGCGATGCGCATGTCGCTGTTGTTTCCCAGGCGAACTTCGATGAGCTGCGGCGCCAGGCGCTGCATATTCGCGTTCCAACCGTAGAATTCGAAAGCGGCGTCGTCGTAGGCCATTCGCTTGATCTGGAACACGCCGCCGGCTCTCCTTGTGTCCCGGGTAGCCACGCCCGTACCCGGGGCGGGAAGATTGGCAGCGATCGCGTCCTCGAAACGGGCACGGTCGCTGAGAAGCGATGGTGCCCCTGCTTCTGCCCGGCTGCGCTCAAGCCGCTTCGCCTGGATATAGGACCAGAGGTCACCCCCCGCCGCGGGATCGCGCGGCAATGGCGCCGTGCCCGGTGCGGTCATCTCGAGCGGTACGGTTGGTGGCGCCGGCGGTCCCTGGGAGGCGGCCGCAGGGGGGGAAGGCGCGGGCAGAGAAGCCCGAGAGCTCGCCGGTTGCTGCGCAGGCAGCGGCCGCGCATGCTTTGCCGGCTCGGCTTGTCGGATTCGTACTTGCGGTACCGCGACTGTGGGCGCGGGCAACACGGGCGCAGCCGCCGCGATGCGTACTTGAAGGCGTTCGCTCGCAGGCTTGTCGTCGTCTTCCCCGGACGCCAATAGGTTCGTCCGAGGCAACCACAGGAACAGCACCGCAAGATGAAGCAGCAGCGAGAGTGCCAGGGCCGGCCAGAACGCGGGCAGCGCAACGATCTCGTGCCCGTAACGCGGTTCGTCCGACCAGTGGCTCATCGATGAGAGGCGGCGGTAGCTGAAAGGTCCAATCGTCCCGAAGCCGATGAAGCTTCGGATCGCACGGATGCTATACGAGACCTCTTGCGCCTGCTTTGTTCCCCGGTCTACGCCCTGTCGACCGCTGCTAAGATAAGCGGGCGCCGGGTTCAATCAAGTCACGCCGTGGTCACCGAACTGCTCTTCCGGGATGACGCCTACCTGAAGGAGGCTCGCGCGCGGGTCGTCGCCGTGCACGAGCGGGGAATCGAGCTCGATCGCACGATCTTCTATCCGCTGGGCGGCGGCCAGCCGGGCGACACCGGAGTGCTCATGCGCCCGAGCGGAGAGCGCATCGAAATCCTCGACACGCGGAAGGGCGATGCGCGCGATACCGTGCTGCACGTTCCCGCGATGCCGGCAGGGCAACTCGAAGTGGGCGAGGAGCTCGTGCTCGGCATCGATTGGGAGCGTCGCTATGCGCTCATGCGCCTGCATACGGCCCTCCATGTCATGTCCTGCGTCGTCGTCGCGCCCGTGACCGGCGGCAACATAGCGCCCGACAAGGCACGCCTCGATTTCGACATCGAGATGAGCGCGCTCGACGCCGGCCGGATCGAGAGCGAAACGAATGCACTGATCGCCCGCGGCGTCGAGACGGCGAGCGAGTGGATCACCGACGAGGAGCTCGATGCTCGGCCCGAGCTGGTGAAGACGATGAGCGTAAAGCCGCCGCGCGGCGCAGGTCGCGTGCGCCTGCTGCGAATTCCCGGCATCGACCTGCAGCCGTGCGGAGGAACCCACGTGCGCAACATCGCCGAGATCGGAGGCATTCGCGTGTTGAAGATCCGCAGCGAGGGCCGCCACAACAGGCGAGTGGAGATCGCGCTGGCGACGTGAACGCAGGAGACCTGACACTCCGAAACAGCGACAGGATTGCGGATGTGCCCGGCCTTGACCCTCCGGCGCTCCGCGAGGTAGCGTAGTCGACGCCGACCTCTTTCGACTTTCATCGCGGCTCGCAGCGGGACGTTCCCTTGAGCAGACGACTGATCCTTCCTTTATTCGCGGCGGCTGGTTTCACCGCGGCAGCAAGCATCGCCTCAGCGGCGGGTCCCGAGTGCAAGCTCGTGCGCATCGCGGAGTGGCCAGTGGAAGTAACGGCCAACGCGCTGATCGTCGACGGAGCCATCGACGGGCAAAAGGTCGGCGTCATGCTCGACACCGGGGCGGGGAGCACGCTGATCCTGCGCTCTGCCGCGACGCGGCTGGGACTGAGGCGCTCGGCATTGTCCAACTATCGTCAGTTCGGGATCGCCGAGGGCACGGAAGTCGAGGTCGCCTATATCGACGAGTTCAAGGTGGGGCAGGCTGCCCGGTACAACTGGCAGATGTTCGTCGCGGGGGAATACGACCTCGGCGGCACTGTTGGCGTGATCCTCGGCGACGATTTCCTGCACAAGGCAGATATCGAATTCGATCTCGCCCACAACAAGGTGAGGCTCTTCCAGCCGAAGGATTGCGAGAAGGCATCGCTCGCGTATTGGGCGACCGATGGTACGGCAAGCGCGGTGCCCATCGAACCGGTCGACGAAACGCGGCCGCAGATCGTGGTGACCGTGCAGGTCAACGGACGTCCGATCAAGGCGTTGCTCGACTCGGGTGCGACGAACTCGGTGCTGGACAAGTGGGAAGCCGGCAAAGCCGGGGTCGCGCTGGACGCACCGGGAGTCACGGCGGTGAATGCAGCGAGGACCGGCCCGCCCACTTCCGGGAGCGCACCGATCCAGACCTTCGTGATCGGCGACGAAATGATTCGAGATACTGCCCTCAGCATCGCCGACCTCTACAAAGAGGCGACCTATACGCCGTTTGGCAGCCGCGTACCGAAGAACGTCGACGAGATGCAGCCAATGCTGCTGGGAGCCGATTTCCTCCGCGCGCACCGCGTGCTCGTCTCGCACAGCCAGAAGAAGATGTACTTCACGTATGTCGGCGGTCCTGTGTTCCGGGCGCCGGCGGCGCAGGCCACGACGGCCAAGTCCGCGGAGCCGAGCGGCCAGTCGGCCAAGTCTTCGCAGACGCCAGGCAAGACGACGAAGGCGGCCGACGCCCCCGCGAAGGCCGCGCGGCCGTTCGACTACAAACCGTAGCGCGAACGCTCCCCGGACCCGAGGTCGGCCCCGGAGGCGTGGCGCGGAAGGTGGCGAACTGAGCGGGCAATCGGCAGCTTTCCGGATTTCGGCTGCCCTCGCCATTGCGCTCGCGGCGGCGGCGGCCGAAGCCACGCCCGCCGACTGCAAGCTCGTGCGAGTCGCAGAGTGGCCCGTGCGCCTGGAACGCAACCAGGTGCTGGTGGACGGCAGCATCAACGGCCAGAGTGTCGGCATCAAGCTCGACACGGGCTCCACGCGTACTCTAATCCTGCGCTCCGCCGCGACACGCCTCGGCTTGACGGTGCGCCGCACACGAGCCCAGATGTTCGGCGTCGGCGGCGAAACCGATCTCGATGTCGCGTATGTCAACGCCTTCAAGATCGGGGAAATCGCGCGGGAGAACTGGCGCATGCTGGTCGCCGGCGAGCAGGATCGAGGCGGCACCGTCGCCGTGCTCCTCGGCGAGGACTTCTTCCGCACTTTCGAAATCGAATTCGATCTGGCCCACCGCACCGTGAGGTTGTTTCAGCCGAAGGACTGCGAGGGCGCATCGCTCGCCTACTGGGTAACCGACGGTGCGGCAAGCGTCATCACGGTCGAGCCGATCGACGCGGTGCGACCGAAGGTCACTCTGACGGTCCTGGTCAACGGCCATCCGGTGAAGGCGCTGCTCGACTCAGGCGCCTCGACTTCGGTCCTCAGCCTGCGAGAGGCGGCCGCCGCGGGCGTCGGGCCGGAGACCGCCGGTGTGCTGTTCCTGGGCAACAGCGCGGGACTTGGAAGGAAGCTGGTTGCCACCTGGGCGGGCCCTTTCCAGAGCGTTCAGGTCGGTGACGAAGTCGTGAGCGATACCATGCTGTCCTTCGCCGATCTCTTCAGGGATGCCACCTACAGGCCGAAGGACAGCCTCGTGCCAAGAAGCATCGAGGGCCTCCCGTCGATGTTGCTGGGCACGGATTTCCTGCTCGCGCATCGGGTGCTGATCTCCCACAGGCAGCAGAAGGTGTACTTCACGTACGAGGGCGGTCCGGTCTTCCGGAGCGCCGCAGCGCTGAAACCTCCCATCAATCTCTCTCCGCCTGAAGGAGCCAGGCCATAGCGTGCGGCAGGGGTCGACAACCGGGCCGGCCGCCACACACAATGTCGCTTCGTCACACTCATCTGCCGTGGCAGCCGCCACAGGAGGTCTCCCGATGAAAGCAGCAATCGCCTGGTCCGTTGCACTCGCCGTGCTGGCCGCCGCAACCGCCGCCGCCGACCCCATCAAGGAGGGCATCAAGGTGCGCATCGAGAGCACGCAGGCGCATTCGGACATGGCGCCCGGCACGTACGTTTGCGCCGCCGGGCACCTGCACGTCAAGGGAATCGTTGAGAACCTTGCGGGTGTCCCCGTGGGACGCGTCGAAGTCGCCGGAAAGGCATTCGACGCTGACGGCAAATTGCTCGGGACGGCGACGGCTTCCACGAAACAAGCAGTGCTTAATCCCAACGACAAGGCGGTGATCGACCTCGAGTTCCTCAAGATCACGGGACCGCTGGTGGATCAGGTGAAGAAGCAGCAGCTCGAGGTCGTCGCCGTGGGTCCGAAGCCGTAGTGGCTGCGGCCGCCGTCGCGAGGGCTGTGCGGATCGCGTGCGGAGGAGTTTGCGCGGCGTTGTGCATTGGTTCACTCGTCACCGTCGCAGAGGAGAAGCCGATGGGCCTCACTATCACATCGAGCGCCTTCGCCGCCAACGCGGCGATGCCTTCGCTGTATACGTGCGAAGGCAAGGACATCTCGCCGCCGCTCGCATGGAGCGGCGCACCCGGGAGGACCAAGGGTTTCGTGCTCATCGTCGACGACCCGGATGCGCCTGACCCCGCCGCGCCGAAGATGACGTGGGTGCACTGGGTGCTCTACAACATTCCCGCGACTGCGAGCAGCCTGCCCGAGGCGGTCAAGTCAGCGGCATTGCCGGCCGGCACGCGCGAAGGGATCAACGACTGGAAGCGCACCCGATACGGCGGGCCGTGCCCTCCGATTGGACGCCATCGCTATTTCCACAAGCTCTACGCGCTCGACGCGCTGCTGCCCGATCTCAATCGTCCCGACAAGGTTGCCGTGGAGAAGGCGATGCAAGGGCATATCCTCGCCGAGGCAGCTCTGATCGGCACCTATCAACGGCGCTAGAACACCAACGATGCTCAAGATCTGGGGCAGAGACAACTCGGTCAACGTCCAGAAAGTTCTGTGGTGCTGCGAGGAGGCGCGCATCGCCTACGATCGCGTCGACGCGGGCGGGGCGTTCGGCGTGGTGAACACCCCCGAGTATCGCAGGCTGAACGGCAACCGCCTGGTGCCTACTATCGAGGACGACGGATTCGTCCTTTGGGAGTCGAACGCAATCGTTCGCTACCTTGCCGCGAAGCATGCGCGCGGGCGCTTGTGGTCTGACGATCCGGTTTCGCGCGCGCGCGCCGACCGCTGGATGGATTGGCAGCAGACCACCTTCTGGCCCGCAATCCGCCCTCTGTTCCTCGGACTCATCCGGACTCCGGTGGACAAGCGCGATCCGCGCGCTCTGGAGGACTCCCGCCTCAAGACGGCGGAGGTTCTCGAGATTCTCGACAACCAGCTCGCCTCGAGCGCGTTCGTGGCGGGCGATGACCTGACGGTCGGGGACATTCCGCTCGGCTGCGGCATCTGGCGCTGGATGGCGCTGCCGATCGAGCGGCCGACGCGGCCTCATGTCCAGCGCTGGTTCGAGGCGCTGGCCCAGCGACCTGCCTACAAGGCGGTCGTCATGCGGCCGCTGACTTGACAGGGGCGCACGGCCGGCAGGACGCGCCTGGGGCACGATCGGGATGAGCCCGGGTGCGGAGCAACTCCTCTCGCCGGCGATGGTGGCGACGGTGACCGCCATCATCGTGCTTGCTGGGCTCGCCCACGGGACGCTCGGTTTCGGCTTCCCCCTCGTCTCCACCCCCCTCGTCGCCCTGCTCGCGGACGTCAAGACGGCCGTGCTGGTGACCGTGCTGCCGAACATCGTCGTGAACACCATCAGTATCCTGCGTGGCGGCAACTGGCGCGAGAGCATCGGTCGCTACTGGCCGCTAGCGGCATGGGTGGTGATCGGCACACTGATCGGCTCCCGGCTTCTGCTGACCGTGCGCCACGAGCCACTGCAGCTACTCCTCGCAGCGATGATCGTCGTGTTCCTCCTGCAAGAGCGTTGGGGGCGGCTCGACTGGTCGTGGGTCAAGCGCAGGCCTCACCTCGCCGCGTTCGTCTTCGGCACGGCGGCCGGCGTGCTGTCGGGAGCGGTCAACGTGGCGCTGCCGCCGCTGGTGATCTATCTGATGACGCAGGGCCTCGCGCCGGTCGTGCTCACTCAGACGCTCAATATGTGCTTCATCGCAGGCAAGACGGTGCAGGCGCTCGCGCTCGGGATAAGCGACACGATGAGCCAGAGGCTGCTCTACGCCTCGCTGCCGCTCGTGCCTCTGGCGGCGGTCGCCGTCTACGCCGGCCTGCGCGTCCAGGCGCGCATCAGCCCGGAAGCGTACACGCGGCTGCTACGCCTAGCGCTGGGCGCGATCGCCGTGGCGCTCGTAGTGCAGGTGGCGTGGACGACGTTCGGACCCTGGTTACGGACCGGCTAGACGGGAAGGCGGGCGGCAGGAATGTCGCAAGACTTCGAGAACGCTTCGCGTAACTGCGGCCATCGCAGGTACCGCAACTACGCGAGCAGGCGGCGCGCCTCGGAATCGTCCCAACGGTCAGCGTAGCGGGCGAATTCCTCGACGAACGCGCCGTCGTCCGCGCTCGAAAGCAATCGCGCCACCTCGGTTCGCACCTCCAGCAGCGCGGTGAGCTGCTCGTCACAGCGCGCGATCGGGGTCGGATACTGTCTGACTTCGTCGCTCAGTGCCTCCAGCCGCTGCTCCAGATGGGCCCGCATGCGGTGTTGGAGCGCCTTGCTCATCGGGGGAAGTCTACCCCGCTTTGGTAGCATTCGCACATGCGCTACCGAGTCGACCCCGACATCGCCATCGCCTCGACGATCGACAGCGCTTTTTACCGAGACGAGGAGAGTTTCGCGCTCGCGCGCGAGCGCATCTTCGCCCGCAGCTGGCAATGGATCGGCGACCTCGAGGACGTGGCTACCGCCGGCTCGCTCTCGCCGCGTGTCTTGCTGGGAGGGCTTATCGACGAGCCGCTTCTCCTCTCGCGCGACCGAGAAGGGACGCTGCGCTGTCTGTCCAACGTCTGCACGCACCGCGGCAACATCCTGGTGACCGAGGCGCGCAAGGGAGTCGAGCAGATTCGCTGCGGCTATCACTCGCGCCGCTTCGATCTCGCCGGGCGCATGACGTTCATGCCGGAGTTCGGGCAAGCGCGAAACTTTCCCTCCGCTGCCGACCACTTGCCGCGCGTTCCCTTCGCCGAATGGGCCGGGCACGGCTTCGCCGCGGTGGACCCCGCGGCGTCGCTCGAGGCTTTTCTCGGCGACATGCAGCAGCGTATCGCATGGCTGCCCGTGCAACGGTTCCGGGCCGACGCGGCCGCGAGCCGCGACTATGTCGTGCGCGCGCACTGGGCGCTGTACGTGGAGAACTACCTCGAGGAGCTGCACATTCCGTTCGTGCACCTCGGTCTGAGCAAGGTGGTCGACTGCGCGAGCTACGCCCACGAGCTCTTCCGCTACTCGAGCCTGCAGCTTGCGCTGGCGAAGGACAGCGAGGTCGGATTCGACCCGCCTCCCGGCGCTCCTGATCACGGGCGGCGGGTCGGCGCGTACTACTGGTGGATCTTTCCGAACCTGATGCTGAACTTCTACCCTTGGGGGCTCTCGCTCAATCGCGTCGTGCCCGAGGCGATCGATCGCACGCGGGTGGAGTTCCGGGCCTACGTGGCAGACGAGGCGAAACGCGGCCAGGGAGCGGGCGGCGCCCTGCAAGAGGTCGAGCTGGAGGACGAAGCGGTGGTGGAAGCCGTGCAGCGCGGCGTGCGCTCGCGCTTCTACCGGCACGGCCGCTACTCGCCCACCCGCGAGCGGGGCACGCATCACTTTCACCGCCTCTTGTGTGAGTTCCTCAGCTAGCGCGAGGTCGATGCTCGGCTGGCTTCCGGCCGAGATTCGCACGCGCTCGCGCGTACGCGAGCTGGCGGCGGGCGAACCACTATTCCGGCAAGGCGACAAGGCGTTTGCGATCTTCGCGATCGAGCGTGGCAGCATGCGCCTGATCCGGCACACGATCGACAGCCACCGCGTGGTGCTGCATACCGCGCGCGCGGGAGAGGTCTTCGCCGAGGCCGCGCTGTTCTCTGCCGCGTATCACTGCGACGCGGTGGCTGCGGCCACCTCACGCGTGCGCGTCTACCCAAAGCGCGAGCTGCTTGCGGCGTTTCGCGCCGACCCTGCGCTGGCCGAGCGCTTCATGGCCCTGCTCGCGGGGCAGATCCACGTGCTTCGCGCCAGACTCGAGGAGCGCAATATTCGCTCGGCGCGCGCGAGGCTGCTGCATCATCTCGCTCTGACCGCAGGGCCTGGCGGGAGGAAGGTCCGTCTGGAAGGAACGCTCATGGATCTCGCTGCCGAGATAGGGCTCAGCCACGAAGCGCTCTACCGCACGCTGGCGAGGCTGGAGAAGGAGGGCGCCATCAGCCGGAGCCGCTCAGGCATCGTGCTTCGGAAATTCAGCGTCGTATGATCTGAATCATATCCGCGGAGCGTATCTCAGGCGTAATCTGGACGCAGAAAACCTTTCTTGGAGACGTTCATGACCTCCCTTGGACAGAAGTTCGCAATGCTCGCTGTGGCGTCGGCGGTTGGGCTGGCCGCGACGCTGGCGGTTGTACCCGCGCTGCGGGCCGCGCCTCCCGAAGGTCAGCCTGGGGGGGGGCCGACGATGAGCCGTCCCGGCATGCCCATGCCGGATCACTCGATGCCGGGCCCCGAGGCAATGTCGCCGGAGATGATGCAGCATCACCAGCAGATGATGGCGGGCATGCACGGTCTGGGACCGCGCGGCGGCTCTCTGACGATGCCGGGGCAGGACGCATTCGGCGCGATTCAGGAGATCGTCCGCACGCTCGAGGCCGATCCCGCGACCGATTGGTCGAAGATCGATCTGGAAGCGCTGCGCCAGCACTTGATCGACATGAACGACGTGACGCTCAACGCGGTGGCCGTTGCAAGACCGGTCGAGGGCGGCTTGGAGGTCGCGGTGACCGGGAGCGGCCGCACGCTCGCCGCGATTCAGCGCATGGTCCCGGAGCACGCGAAGGAGATCGACGGCCTCAACGGCTGGAGCGCCAAGGCACTAGCGATCGGCAACGGGGTACTGCTGACCGTCACCTCGAGCGATCCCCAGCAAGTGGCGCACATCCGTGGTCTGGGTTTCATCGGCATCATGGTAAGCGGCTCGCATCATCAGGCTCACCATCTCGCCATGGCGAAAGGCGAGTTCATGCACGGGCATTGATCGACTGGTTGCTTACCGCCGCGCCACGTCGTAGTACTTCCACTGGTGCCGGAGGTACGGGTTCTGCTTGTAGCCGTTGACCCACGGCTGCGTGATTACGTTGTCATAGGGGTTCATGCCGAGGATCCACGGCGCATAGTTCAGGACGAGCTCGGTCATCTTGCGATAGAGCGCGGTGCGCTCGGGCCCGTCGGGAAGCAGAAGCGCCGCCTCGTACGCCTGGTCATAGGCCGGAAGGCGGAAGCGTGCGTCGTTCGACGTGCCGACCGTCTTGCTGTACAGCGGCGTAGAGAAAGGCTCCGGGTCCGGGACGGCGCTGATCCACGACAGCCCCCACATCTGCAGCTGGCCCGCCTCAGACATCTTGTTGAGCTCCGGCCATTTCTGCGTGAAGAACTCGACGCGGATGCCGATCGCATCCATGCTCTTCTTCCACAGTTCGTTCTCCGCCCGGTCGATCGCCGTCGGCGTCGAAGCCTTGGTGATGGCGAGACGCTTGCCGTCCGGCGTCTTGCGATAGCCCTCGCCATCGAGCTCCTTGTAGCCGAAGCGGTCCAGCAGGGCTCGCGCTGCAACGGGATCGTAGAGATTCTTCGCGCGCAACGAAGCATCGTGCCCGGGGATTCCCGGCGGAACGAGCTGCGAGGCGGCCGTGCCCTGGCCGTGGCGCAGCACGTCGATCTCCTCCTGTCGGTTGTAGCCCATCGCGATCGCGCGCCGGAGCGCGATCTTCTCGGGCGTATAACCGCCCACGACCGGGTCGTCCATGTTGAAGAACGTGAACGAGAGCGACGGTTCGTCCTGCCGGTGCAGCACGACGCCGCGCTTTGCAAACTCCGGCAGCAGCGCATTCTTCGCGAGCACCTTGTCCGCCATCGACGGTCGCACCAGCAGATAGTCGAACTGGCCGCTGTTGAAGGCGAGCAGTCGCGGCAACGCCTCTTCGATGACGCTGATTTCGACCCGGCCGACGATCGGCAATTTCTTGCCCGCATTCGCGCGCGCGATCGCCGCATCTCCGGGTTCGCTGCCCGCGCCCGGGGCTGGATAGATCTCCTCGCGATAGCCCGGGTTGGCCTCGAGGACGATCTTCTGTCCGCGCACCCATTCCTTCAGCAGATAAGGGCCGGTGCCGACCGGGTGCTCCATGACCCGGTGCGTGTCGTCCCCGTACGCTTCCACGATCTCCCGGGCGACTGCGGCGAGCCCGTCGTAAGCCAGCCAGTACTGGAATGAGTAGTACGGTTCCTTGAAGCGCACGCGGAAGGTGTAGCGGTCGAGGGTCTGTAGCCCTTCGAGCTTGGCGTCGTAGTCGAACGAGCCGGTCTTGCGCGCGCGCTCGAGCGCTTCGTCGAGCCCGACCAGCCTGTGGTCGAACAGGTACAGCCAGTACGAATGCACTTTCGGGTCGAAGATGCGCTTGAAGCTGTAGACGTAGTCCTCGGCAACCAGCTCGCGCTTTCGCCCCTTGAATGCGGGATCGGCTGCAAAGTAGATCCCGGGACGCACCTTGACCGTGAACGTCCGCCCGCCGTCGCTGATCTGCGGCATGCCGGCCGCGGTGTTCGGCACGAGTCGCGCCGGCCGTGCGAAATAGTCGTAGGTGTACAGCGCATCGAAGATGGAATGGCAAACGTCGAAGGAATAGGCATCATAGACGGCCTGTGGATCGAAACCGTTCTCGGCGATCTCGAAGGCGACGCGGAGCGTCTTCGCCATGTCCGCCGCGTGGCTCGCGATCGGGCAGGCGAGTGCGAGCAGTGCCGTCAGGAGGACCCCGCAATGGCTGCGCCAGCAAGCGCTCGCCGTCGCGCGCCGCTGTGTCATTGCCGGTCGAGAAACGCGCGCAGGCGTCCGACCCCGTCGAGCAGGCGCTCCTCGCTCGCCGCGAAGCACCAGCGCACGAAGCCCTGGCCCTCGGGACCGAACGCGCTTCCCGGCGCAAGGCCGAGACGTGCTTCGTGAACGAGCCTCTTGCAGAACGCGAGGCTGTCGCCGACGCCGGCGACGCGAAAGAACACGTACATCGCGCCTTGCGGTGAGGCGATCTGGATCCCGGGGAGCCGAGCGAGCTCCCGAACGAGCAGATCGCGCGCGGCCCGAAAGCGCGTGAAGGTATGCGCCACCGTCGGCTCACCCTCGGTGATCGCAACCACACCCGCCCGCTGTACGAACACCGGCGAGCACGAGGTGTTGTACTCGATCAGCTTGCCGAGATCGGGCATCAGCTCCTCCGGCGCGACGATCCAGCCCAGGCGCCAGCCCGTCATCAGCCACGCCTTGGAGAAGCTGTTGGTGCTCACGATCCGGTCGGCGGCATCGCCGATGTCCAGGAACGAAGGCGCGCAGCTCGCGCTGCCCGCGCCGTCGGCATAGTAGAGCCGCTCGTAGACGTCGTCGGCGACGATCCAGATGCCGTGCCTGCGGCAGTGGTCGAGGATCGCCGCCTGCTCGGGTCTGGCTAGCGTCCACCCCGTCGGGTTGTTCGGGGAGTTGAGGATGAGCGCGCGTGTGCCGGGTGAGAGGGCGGCGAGCAGGCGGTCGACGTCGAGCGTCCAGCCACGGGGGCCGAACTCGAGCGCGACGCGCACGACCTCGGCGCCGAGGATCTTGGGAATCTCGGTGAGATTGGGCCACAGCGGCGTAACGCAGACGACGCGGTCCCCGTGATCGATCAGCGCTTCGACGGTGAGCATGAGCGCCGACATTCCGGATGCGGTCACCGCCACGTTGCCGGGTACCCGCGCACGATGAAGCCGCGAGACGTAGGCAGCGATCGCCTCGCGCAGTTCCGGTATGCCGAAGTTGAGCGTGTAGAAGGTCTCGCCGGCCGCCAGCGACGCGGCGGCGGCGTCGCGAATGAAGGCCGGAGTCACCTCGTCCGGCTCACCGAACCAGAAGGCGAGGATGTCGGGCTCGCCCAGACCCGCGTTGGCGACCTCGCGGATCTCGGAGGCGACCAGGCTGCGCACTGCGGCGCGCGAGTGCAGGTCGTGCACGGTGCGGGACACGTCGTTCATGGGCGCTAGAATAGCAAAGGGAGGCGCCTTCGAATGAAGCTCTACGGCATCGTCAACTGCAATACGGTAAAGACCGCCCGCGCGTGGCTTGCGGCGCGCGGGTTCGACTACGAGTTCGTCGACTTCAAGAAGACGCCGCCGAGTCGCGAGCTGCTCGAGGCCTGGTGCAAGCGCTTCGGCTGGGAGACGGTTCTCAATCGTCGCGGTGCGACCTGGCGCATGCTTCCGCCGTCAAGGCAGGCGCGCGTTCGCGACGAGAAGAGCGCCATCGCCCTCATGCTCGAGAAGCCCAGCGTCATCAAGCGACCCGTGCTCGAGCACGGCAAGACGACCCTGATCGGCTTCGACGAGCGACAGTACGGGGCGCTGGGCGCGCGGAAGGACTGAGCCTGCGCCTGCAGCTCATCGTGCCTCGCGTCGCGAGCGCGAAAGCTCAGCGCGCGGAGGCAGTCGGAACGACCTGGGCGCCGCGCGACGGTGAGCCCACCGATCCAACCGCGGCCGGTGGCGATGCGACCATGCGCAACTGATCGACCAGGAACGCGTAGACGTCGGTCTCTTCCTCGATGCGGGTCGACAGCGCCGTGCCTATGCCGTGTCCTGCCGCTGCCTCGGTCCGCAGCAGGATCGGATTCGAGGAGGACGTCGCGGCCTGCAGGCGCGCCGTCATCTTGCGCGACTCGTAGGGGGCGACGCGACCGTCGTTCGCGCCCGAGACGAAGAGCACCGCCGGATAGGCCACGCCGTCGCGCGCGTTGGCGAAGGGCGAGTACGCGTATAGCGCGCGAAACTGCGCTTCGTCCTTGACCGAGCCGAACTCGGTGACGTTGAACTCTCCGTTGGGCTGCAGCTCCCAGCGCAGCGGATCGTAGATTCCCACCTCGCTCACGACGGCGCGGATCAACTCCGGGTGCTGCACGAGCGTGGCGCCCATCGTCAGCCCCCCGTTGCTCCCGCCCATGATCGCAGTGCGGTCCGGCCGAGTGTACTTGCGATCGATCAGCATCTTGATCGAGGCTGCGAAGTCGTCGAACACGTTCTGCTTGTGCGTGAGGTTGCCCGCGAGGTGCCACGGCTCGCCGTATTCACCGCCTCCACGGACGTTCGCCACCGCGTACACGCCGCCGTAGTCGAGCCACAGCCGCATAAGCGGCGAGAACCAGGGCGTCATGCTGAGCCCGTAGCCACCGTAACCGTAGACAAGCGTCGGATTGTTGCCGTCGAGGCGAATGTCCTTGCGATGGACGATGCTGACGGGCACCCGCGTGCCATCCTTCGAGACGGCGAATACGCGCTCGACTACCGCGTCGTCCAGCGAAAAGGGATAGCGCCCAACGAGATTGGTCGCAACGAGCCGGCCGCTGCGCGCCTCGTAGCGCGATACCGCCCGCGGCGAGACGTAGTTCATCGCGCTGACGAGGACATCGTCGCCCTCGAGCCGCGTGGCGACGGCGACGGTGGAGACCGACGGCGTCGGGAGCTCGCCCAGCGCCTTGCCCGCGAGCGAGTACATGCGCACGAGCGTGGGGCCGCCGTCCATGCAGGTGACGTACAGCCGCGAGCGCGTCGGCTTGACGCTCTCCGTGATGATCTTCTGCTCCGGGACGACGACACGCGCCTGCGCGAGCGATGGTGCGGCGATCGGGATGGCGATGATGCGTCCGCGGGGCGCGTCCTTGATGCTCATGCCGTAGAGACGACCGTCGTCGCCGAAGGCGAGCTGCTTGAGCCCGTCCTTGAACCCGGCGACTTCGTGCCACGCCCCGTCCGGGCCGCGCAGGTGATAGGCGATCTCGCCGCCGTCGCCGTTGCGCACGATCGCGAGCAGGTGTGCGCCGTTGCGGCTTCCCTTGAGCTCGATCTCGGCGATGCGCGGGAAATCCTTGCCGATCACATAGGTATCGTCCGCCGTTGGCGTGCCGAGCTTGTGGAAGTACACCTGCTGGAAGAAGTGGCGGTCCTCCGGCGGGCGCTCGTTGCCGCGCGGGTAGCGCGTGTAGTAAAAGCCCTTGCCGTCGGCCGCCCACTCGACGCTGCCGCCCGCCGTCGGATACATGACGCCGGGAATTTCGTCGTCGAGCCGCCGGCCGGTATCCACGTCGTAGACGTACGCGGTGCCGTCCTCGCTGCCATTCTTGGACAGCGAGACGATAACGTGCTTGCCGTCGTAGGACGGGCTGTAGAAATCGATGGCGGTCCGGCCCGAAGGATCGAGGACGTTGAGATCGAGGATAACGTGCTCGGCACGCGTGTCGGCCGAGGCGGGGAGCGAGACGAGCGAGGGCTGGTTCTTCGGCGGCTCCAGCTTGAGAGCGAACAAGCGCTCGCGGTACTGAAAATCGTAGCGACGGGCGGGCGAGGTACGCAGCAGATCGCCCACCTGCGTGGCAATCGCCGGGCGCTGCGGAATCGCGTCGAGATAGCGGTGCGTGAGCGCGTTCTGCTCGGCCACCCAACGCACGACGTCCTGGCTCGCGTCGTCCTCGAGCCAGCGGTAGTCGTCGACGACCGTCACGCCGTGATAGACCTCGGTGACGGGACGCTTCGGCGTTACGGGATAATCCAGGCCCGCCGCCGCGGCGAACGAGCTTGCCACGACGAGGCTCACGCAAGAGGGAAGGAACAGCAGGAAAGGGCGCACGGTCATCGGGGTCTCCTCGGGGAGCCTCTCCAACAGAGCGGCGGATTCTACACGCTAAGCGGGGCGCCGCGCAGCACGCACGCGACGATCGGCGATAATAACGGGACTTCTCAGCCTTGCCGACCGTGACCGCGCCGCGCTTCGTTCCGCTGTATTTCTGCTTCGCCGCGGCATATCTGCTTTCCTACCTCTACCGCACCGTCAACGCGGTGATCTCGCCGGAGCTGAGCGCGAGCCTGGGCGTGAGCGCTTCCTCGCTCGGTCTGCTCACGAGCGCCTACTTCGTCGCCTTCGCGGCGATGCAGCTGCCGGCCGGGATGCTGCTCGATCGTTTCGGACCGCGCCGCGTCGAGCCCGCACTCCTGACGATCGCAGGCTGTGGCGCCCTCGCGTTCGCGGCGAGCGACGGCCTCGACGGGCTCGTGCTCGGCCGTGCGTTGATCGGCGCCGGCGTGTCGGTGTGCCTAATGGCCCCGCTCAAGGGCATTGCCACCTGGTATCCGGCTGAGCGCCACGCTTCGCTCGCCGGCTGGATGATGGTCGCTGGCGGGCTGGGCGCGCTCGCGACCACGGCACCTCTTGCCGCCGTGCTCGCCGTGCTCTCCTGGCGGGCTATCTTCGTCGGGCTCGCGGCGGTGACCTTCGCTTCCGCGCTGGCGATCTTTCTGGTGGTGCCCGACACGCCGCCGCATCTGCAGCGAGAAGGCCTCGCCAAGCAGTGGGCGGGAGTGACGAGCGTCTTCCGCAGCCCGCGCTTCTGGTGGCTCGCACCCATGGGCGCACTGTGCATGGGTTCGTTCATGGCGATCCAGGGCTTGTGGTCGGTGCCCTGGCTGATGGAGGTCAACGGCTACAGCCGCGCCGTCGCGGCGGATCATCTGCTGCTGCTCGGCATCGTCGTGCTCGTCGGATATCTCGCGCTCGGCTTCTTCGCGATGCCGTTGAGAAGATACGGCATCGGTGCCCGGCACCTGTTCGCGATCGGTTTCGGACTCAACATGCTGATGCTCGCGCTGATCGTTTCCGAGGCGCTGTCTTCGACCTACGTCGCGTGGGCGCTCTACGGCCTGGGCTCGGTGGTGAACGTGCTCGGCTTCACGGTCTTGGGAGAGGGCTTTCCGCGAGAGCTGACCGCCCGTGCCAACACGGCGCTCAATCTCATGATGTTCACGGTGAGCTTTGCCATGCAATGGGGCATCGGCCTGATCGCCGACGCGGCGCGCGCCGCGTTCGGCGCCGACGCCGCCGCGGGCCTGCGCCTCGCGTTCGCTCTTGTCGTCGGCGTCGAGGCTTTGGCCTTTTGCTGGTTCGCGCTCGGGTGGCGTCGCCACGCGAGCGTCGCTGCGCCGGCCGGCGCTGCGGCATGACGAGTCCGGCGCGGAAGCGCGCAATGCGCCTGCACATCCTCGGCATCTGCGGCACGTTCATGGGCGGCGTGGCGGCGATCGCACGGGCCGCGGGGCACGCGGTCACGGGCTGCGACGCCAATGTCTATCCGCCGATGAGCACGCAGCTCGCCGCGCTCGGCATCGCGCTCACCGAGGGCTACGACGCGAAGCAGCTCGAAACGATAGCGAAGGATGCCGACATGTTCGTCGTCGGCAACGCACTATCGCGCGGAAACCCGCTCGTCGAGGCGATCCTCGATAGCGGACGACCCTACACCTCCGGTCCGCAGTGGCTCGCCGAGAGCGTGCTGCGCGACAAATGGGTGCTGGCCGTTGCCGGCACTCACGGCAAGACCACCGCGAGCGCGATGCTCGCCTGGATCCTCGAGCAGGCCGGGCTCCAGCCAGGCTTTCTCATCGGCGGCGTGCCCATCGACTTCGGCGTCTCGGCGCGGCTCACCGATGCGCCTTTCTTCGTGATCGAAGCCGACGAATACGACACGGCCTTCTTCGACAAACGTTCGAAATTCGTTCATTACCGGCCGCGGACGGCGATTCTCAACAACCTCGAGTACGACCACGCGGACATCTTTCCCGATCTCGCCGCGATCGAGACGCAGTTTCACCATTTGGTGCGTACCGTGCCGCGTCGCGGCCGGCTGATCGTCAACGCCGCCGAGGCGAGCCTCGAGCGCGTGCTCGCGCGCGGCTGCTGGAGCGAGGTCGAGCGCTTCATGGGCACCGAGACGCCGGGCGCCACCGCCGAGTGGACGATCGCGCCCGACCGAGCCTTCGCGCTCGCCGGCGCGCCGCAAGGAAGGCTGCCCGAGCTCGCGCTCCCCGGAAGGCACAACGAGCTCAACGCGCTCGCGGCACTCGCAGCCGCGCGGCATGCCGGCGTGAGCCCGGGGGCGAGCCTCGCGGCGCTCGCCTCTTTCTGCGGAGTGAAGCGCCGTCTCGAGCTGCGCGGCACCGCAGCCGGGGTGTCGGTCTACGACGACTTTGCACATCATCCGACTGCCATCGCCGCCACGCTCGAGGCCCTGCGCCGTCTGGTCGGGGATGCACGCCTCCTTGCGGTGCTCGAGCCGCGGTCGAACACCATGAAGCTCGGCACGATGAAGGACCGGCTTGCAGCGAGCCTGGCCGCCGCCGACCTCGTCTTTTGCTATGCGGCGAATCTCGGCTGGGACGCGGCCGCGGCCCTCGCGCCACTGAAGGATCGAGCGAAGGTCGAGACCGACCTCGGGGCGCTGACCGAGGCGATCGTTGGCGCGGCGCGCGCGGGCGATGCCGTGCTGATCATGAGCAACGGCGGCTTCGGCGGCCTGCACGAAAAACTCCTCGCGCGATTGTCGCGCTAGACATTGCGCATCGCCTATCTGCACGGTTTCAACAGTGGGCCGATGTCGATCAAGGGGCGGGCGCTCGCCGAGGCTATTGCCGCGCTCCCCGTCGACGCGCGGCCGGAGTACTTCCTGCCCAAGCTGCACCATGAGCCGCGGAAAGCAATCCGCGCCCTGAGCGAGTGGATCGAATCGCAGCGTGACGTGCCGACGCTCGTGGGCAGCTCGCTGGGCGGCTTCTACGCCGTGCATCTCGCGGAGCGCCACGGGACGAGGGCCGTGTTGATCAATCCGGCGTTGCGGCCCTGGGAGAGCCTTGTCGCCTATCTTGGCCCGCAGCGCAATCCCTACACGAACGAGGGCTACGAGCTCAAGCGCGAGCACCTCGCGCAGCTCGAAGCGCTTCGGGTCGCCCGGATCAGCCGGCCCGAGCGCTATCTTCTGTTCGTCCAGTCCGGTGACGAGCTGCTCGACTACCGCGAAGCTGTCGTCTTTCTCGCCGGCGCATGGCAGTTCGTTCAGGGCGGCGGCGATCACGCGTACCGGAATTTTGCGGCCGAGATACCGTCCGTCCTCCGCTTCGCGGGGGTCGATCTTCCGGCGGGCCGCGAACGACGGTAACATTCGCGGCCAGCAGGCGAAAGGCGCAAGAAGCGCACAAAGGCCCCGTCTTTTCCGCCCATGTCTCCCGCGACCGCCCGCGCAGGCGATGATCAGCAGCGCTCGCTGTGGCGCGCGACCGCGCCGCTGGCTCCGGACACCCGCCCGCTCGAAGAGCACGCCGAGTGCGACGTCGCCATCGTGGGCGCCGGTTACACCGGCCTCGCCTGCGCCATCGCGCTCGCCGAAGCCGGCAGGAGCGCGGTCGTGCTCGAGGCGCACGAGGTCGGGCACGGTGCATCGGGACGCAACGGCGGGCAGGTGATCCCCGGGCTCAAGCACGATCCCGACGAGCTCGTTGCGCGCTACGGACGCGACCGTGGCGAAGCGCTCGCGCGGCTGGCCGGCAGCGCCGCCGATCGCGTGTTCGCGCTGA
Organism: Casimicrobiaceae bacterium; assembly: GCA_036380055.1. Lineage (GTDB taxonomy): Bacteria > Pseudomonadota > Gammaproteobacteria > Burkholderiales > Casimicrobiaceae > PALSA-1003. The sequence continues at coordinate 3,079 of DASVFM010000031.1, read as the reverse complement.
TCGCGAAATACGGCATCGAATGCTCGGCGCGCAAGTGCGGATGGATCCAGCCCGCGCACTCGCCGGCTGCCGCGCAGAAGGTGGTAGCCCGCGCGAGACAATGGGCTGCGCGTCGCGCACCGGTCGAACTGCTCGCCGGAGCGCAGCTCGCCGCTCTTCTCGGAACGAACGTCTGCCGCGCGGGCTGGCTCGACCGCCGGGGCGGTGCGTTGCAGCCACTCGCCTATGCGCGCGGGCTCGCGAGCGCGGCGCTGCGGCTTGGCGTGCGCGTCCACACGGAATCGGCCGCGACACGCATCGAGCGCCGGGGCAGCGTCTGGGCTGCGGTGACAAGTCGGGGCGAAGTGCGCGCGCGCCAGGTCGTGCTCGCCACCGATGCGTATTCGGGGCCGCTGTGGCCGGAGCTCGTCGTCAATCAAATCGTCGTCACCAGCGTGCAAACGGCGACGGAGCCTCTTTCCGACGCGGTCAGAGCCACGGTCCTGCCGGGTGGCAATGTGGCTTCCGACACGCGCAAGCTCCTGTACTACTTCCGGCTCGACAACGACGGGCGCTTCGTCATCGGTGGGCGCGGTTCGGTCGGCGACGAAGTCCCCGCGCGGGTATATGCGCTGCTGAGGCAAGCGGCAACCCGGATGTATCCGGCGCTCGCCGGGGTGCCGTGGCCGTATCGCTGGTACGGCAGGGTGGGGATCACGCGCGACTGGCTGCCGCATCTCGCCGAGGTCGCGCCCGGCGTGTGGACCGTGCTCGGCTACTCCGGCCGCGGCGTGGCCATGGCGACTACGATGGGCCTCGTGCTCGGGGACATGCTGAGCGGAGGCCACAGGCTCGCCTACCCGGCGGCGTCGCTGAAACCGATTCCGCTGCGCGCGCTGCACGGGCCCGTACTGCGGGCCGGAATCGCGTACTATCGGCTGCGCGATGCGCTGGAGCGCGCTGCCTGAACCCGAGAGGAGACCATGACTGCATATCGTTGGCTTCGCCTGCTGGCCCGTGCACTGGCGCTCGGCTGCCTCGCGTGGATTGTCCCGGCTGCCGGACAGACTCCGACCTACAACGTGGGCTCGACGCCAACCGGCGTGCCCTTCACCTTCCTCGACGTGAAGACGAACACGATCCAGGGCGCGATGGTCGATCTGATCACCGCGATCGGCGAGGACGCCGGGTTCAAGGTCAGCGTGCAGGCGACACCGTTCTCCGCGCTCATCCCGTCGCTCACGAGCAACAAGATCGATATCATTTCCGCGGCCATGTTGATCACGGCGCAGCGCAAGGAAGTGATCGACTTCAGCGATCCCGTGTTTCCCTACCCGGAGGGAATGGTCGTCAGCGTGACGGACAATACCCCGTACAAGAGTCTCGCCGACCTCAAGGGGCAGGTCGTCGGCGCGCAGGTCGGCACGGTGTACGTCGACTTCCTCAAGAAGAACGGCGAGTTCGCCGAGGTGAAGGTCTATGACTCGCTCGCCGACATCCTTCGGGACGTCGGCTTGGGACGCATCAAGGCGGGGTTCGGCGATGCGCCCATCCTCAAGTATCAGATCGCACAGAACCCCGACTTCAAGGCGAAGCTCGTCCCGACGTACGAGCCCAAGATGGCCGGCAGCGTGGGCATCGGTGTGCGCAAGACGGACGGCGAGCTGCTGAAGAAGATCAACGCCTCGCTCGCCAAGCTCAACGCCAACGGCACGGTCGACAAGATCCTCGTCAAGTGGAATTTGAAGTAGGCACGCAGGGCTGAGCAGCCCGGCGCGCAACGCGCGGGGACCGGTCGATGCAGGCGTTCCTCCGCGATGCGCAGGACTTCCTGCCCATCCTGCTCAAGGGCTGCGTCGTCACCGTCGAGCTGACGCTCGCCGCGCTGGTGCTCTCGACGCTGCTCGGGTTCGTATGGGCGCTCGCGCGCCTGTCGCCGCTGCGCGCTCTCTCGGTTCCCGCGATCGCGATCATCACGGTGATTCGCGGCATACCGATCCTGGTGCAGCTCTTCTACATCTATTTCGTCCTCCCCGATCTCGGCATCAAGCTCTCCGCCTTCCAGGCCGGGTTCATCGGCCTGGGCATCGCCTACTCGGCGTACCAGGCGGAGAATTTCCGTGCCGGCATCGAGGCGGTCGATCCGGGGCAGATCGAGGCCGCGCAGTCTCTGGGCATGCGGCCGACGCTCATCATGCGCCGGGTGATCCTGCCGCAGGCGATTCGCGTCGTCCTCCCGCCGTACGGCAACACGATGATCATGATGCTCAAGGACTCGTCCATCGCTTCCGCGATCACGGTGGCCGAGCTCACGCGTGGCGGACAGCTCATCGCGGCGTCCACGTTCAAGAACATGACCGTGTTCACGCTGGTGGCGCTGCTCTACCTGGCGATGAGTCTGCCCCTCACCTATCTCGCGCACCGCCTCGAGCGCGCGTTCGGGCGCAAGTAGGGAAAGCGATGATCTCGGTCCGCTCCATTTCCAAGTCCTTCGGCGAGCACCGCGTCCTCGATCGCGTGAGCCTCGAAGTCGCCAAAGGCGAGGTCGTCTGCATCATCGGCCCGTCCGGTTCGGGCAAGTCAACGCTGCTCCGGTGCATCAACGGGCTGGAGAGCTACGACGCGGGCGAAGTTGCGATCGACGGCGAGCTTGTGCGCCGGGACCTCGCTTCGATCCACGAAGTCCGCGGCGAAGTCGGCATGGTCTTCCAGCGCTTCAACCTCTTTCCGCATCGCACCGCGCTGGAGAACGTGATGGAAGGTCCGGTGTACGTGAAGCGAGCGCCGCGGACCGAAGCACGAGAGCGGGCTGCGGCGCTGCTCGCCAAGGTCGGACTCGCGCACAAGCTCGACGCCTATCCGGCGAAGCTCTCCGGCGGGCAGCAGCAGCGCGTGGCGATCGCGCGCGCGCTCGCGATGCAGCCGAAGGCGATCCTTTTCGACGAACCAACTTCCGCGCTCGCTCCCGAGCTCGTCGGCGAAGTGCTCCGAGTCATGCTCGCGCTCGCGCGCGAAGGCATGACGATGATCGTGGTGACGCACGAGATGAGCTTCGCCGCCGAGGTGGCGCACCGGGTGCTCTTCCTCGACGATGGACAGG
>DASVFM010000030.1:0-32545 GCA_036380055.1 Casimicrobiaceae bacterium | reverse complement strand
GCAGACGTCTTTCATGCACCCCCCCTTCGGTTTCGCGCTGTTCTATCTGCGCAGCGTCGCGCCGGCGAAGGAGTACGTCGACCGTATCACCAAGCGCAGGATGGCGCCGGTGACCACGGGCCAGATCTACTGGGGCGCGGTACCGTTCGTGCTGATCCAGATCCTGATGGTCACGCTGATCATCGGCTTCCCGAACCTCGTCTCGGGCGGACTCGCCAAGAAGGCGAAGATCGACACGCAGAACATGCAGATCGAAGTTCCGGTCGAGGAAGGCACGCCCGGTGGCAAGGGCGGCAGCCTCGACACGGAGCAGGAGGATGCCGAGAAGGCCCTCGCGAAGGAACTCGGAGGCGAGAAGGGACCGGAGAAGACGCCCGCGCCCTAAGGCGGTAAATAGCGCGCGAGACCGGTATCAGGACCGAGGCGCGTGCCCGAAAGAAAAGGCGCGCCGGGGGTTGCCCTTCCCGGCGCGCCGACGGGTGATGCGGCGGCGCGCGAGCGCGACCGCGTCGGCCCGCTTACCCGCTCTTCTTCTGCTGCGCGAGTCGCTGCGTTGCAATCATGAAGTTGTCGAAGCGGTTCTCGGCGATGCTGAACCACTGTATTTGGCTGTCCCGAAACTTCTTCCAGGGCTCGTAGATCTTCTTGAACTTCTCGTTCTTGGTCGCGATCTCGTCGTAGGTTTCCTGCGTAGCCTTGAAGCACGCAGCCATAATGTCGTTCGAGAACGGCAGCAGCTTCACGCCGTTCGCGAGCAGCCGCTTGAGCGCGTCCGGGTTGACCGTGTCGTACTTCGCCATCATGTCGACGTTGGCCTTGTGGCAGGCAGCCTCGAGAATCGCCTGGTAATCCTTGGGCAGGTCGGCCCATGCCTTGGTGTTGACGAAGAGGTCGAGCTCCGGCCCCCCTTCCCACCAGCCCGGGTAATAGTAGAACTTCGCGACCTTGTAGAAGCCGAGCTTTTCGTCATCGTAGGGGCCGACCCATTCCGCCGCGTCGATCGTCCCTTTTTCCAGCGCGGGGTAGATGTCGCCGCCAGGGATCTGCTGCGGCACGACGCCGAGCTTGGTCAGCGGCAGCCCGCCCGTGCCGCCGATGCGCATCTTGAGGCCCTTCAGGTCGGCAACCGACTTGATCTCCTTGCGGAACCAGCCGCCCATCTGCGCGCCGGTGTTGCCCGCCGGGAAGCTCACAATGTTGTAATCCTTCAGGAACTCGTTGTAGAGCGCGCGACCGCCGCCGTAGTACATCCACGCGTTCTGCTGCCGGTCGTTCATCCCGAACGGAATGGCGCAGCCGAACGCGAACGTTGGGTCCTTGCCGAAAAAGTAGTATGGCGCCGTGTGGCAGCACTGCACGGTGGCGTTCTGCACCGCATCGACGACGCCGAATGCCGGGACGATCTCGCCTCCGGCGAAGACCTGGATCTGGAACTTGTTGTTCGTCGCTGCCGCGACTGTCTCGCTCACCGTCACCGCGCCACCGTAGATCGTGTCGAGGCTTTTCGGGAAGCTCGACGCCAGGCGCCACTTGACCTCTGGCGCGCCCTGCGCGAGCGCGGGTGCCGAGCCCGCCGCGAGAATTCCGGCAAGACCGGTGTGTTTTAGGAACGAACGACGTTGCATTTCTGTGCCTCCTCTCTTCGAATCGAAGTCACCCCCGCGGGCCCTTCAGCCCTCCTCGCGAGTCCGCCAAGGATTCTAGCCCAATTCCGCGGCTCCTGGCCGACGGCCGCCGGTCGAAGCCATACCGTCGCCGCTTCAGGGCGAGAGCTTTCGCACCGCGTTGAACAGCGCCCACGCCCACCCGGCCTGCCGCTCCAGAGTTTGCGTGAACCGGATCAGGTAGCGCGCGTTGCCGGTGTCGAGCTCTACCATGCCGCCGGGGAGAAAACGATCATCCGGCCCGATCAGGCTTCGCTGCGTTCCCTGCCGGTTGTCATGGTGCGCAGGCAGGTACAGTCCGAAGAAGGGCCGATCCAGCCCAGAGCGGCCGGCGTCGAGCGGGGCCACCCAGCTGTGCAGGAGCACCCGTACCATGCGCCGCGCGATGATCTCCACGCCGCAGGTCACCTCCTCCACCTGCTGGCGCTGCATCCGACGCACGACCGCAAGCGCCCAGTTCTCGCCGTCCTTGAAGGCGATGATCTCCCCGAGCTTGGCGGGGGCGTCCTTGGCTGGCGCCACCATCCTGCAACCGGTCTCGCTGCGGTCGACGAGCTTCCACTGCGAGCCGCGGACACGCCGGGCGATTGATTCCGGATTCGCGCTCGGGTGCACGAGCTGTGTTACCTCGTCGTAGCTGTGCTGTACGCCGGACTTGGCCTCGGGCGAAAGGCGCTCGACCTCCGCCACTGCGCGCGTGAGCGCCTGCAAGCCGACGACTACACGCACGTCGACGTTGCTCGTCTCCCGCGGCGCCCGCGGCGAGAAGGCGAGCGCGTCCGGACCATAGAGCGCTGCGAGGCGCATCAGCAGGAGCTTCTGCTCCCGCGGCGGCAGCGAGTTCGGCGTCGGCTCGGTCTCTTGTTCCGGCAACACGCGCATTTTTTCGACGACGTGCGCATAGACAGGCGTCGCGTCGAGGAACATGAGCCGCCCGGTTGCGCGCGCGCGCTCGTGGCGTCGCAGTCCCTGGGTGCCGGCCAGATCAACATAGAAGGTCGCGCCGGTTCCCGGGGGCGGGGTGAGCGCAATGGAGTGCGTGCACTCGTCGAGCGAGTGGGCGACCCATTCGACCTGGTCCGGGGTGAAGCTGCCACTGTCCAGGCGCATGAGCAGGAGGGCGCGGACGTATTCCTGCTCGAGCGAGGCCGCCGGCTCGGCGAAGGAGCTGCTGCCGAAGGCGAGCGCCTCGCGTTGCCAGCCCCGCATGCGTGCGAACTCGTATAGCTCGTGCAGCTCTCGCCACTGCGCGGGGATCCAATGCCCGTAGCGGAAAAGCCGAAACTTGCCGTCGAGGCCTTTGTAATGCGCCAGCCGCACCAGGACGCGCGGCAGCACGGTCTTCCAGCGCTTTTGCTCCCCCGCGGCGTAGCCGGCCTTGAGCGCCGCCTGGTAGGCGCTGATGAAGGCCTTGACCAGATCGAACACCCCGTGCCAGAGCCGGGTCTCGACGCCGCTCGAGCGCTGATAGTTGGCGGTGTACTGGGCGGTGAGCTGGCTGATCACCGGCTCGAAACGCGCATCGATGCGCAGCAGCGCCTCCGCCTGCGGTGGGCCGATGCTGCGCCGCCCGCCCGGGAATGCCGAGATCAGGTCGAGCGCTTCACGCTGCATCTGCAGTGCATCGCCGGTGGGGAGCGATCCGATCCAGCGAGCGGCCGACTTGCCATTGCGCAGCGGGTCGCGCAGTGAACGCTGCCACACGCGCATTCGCTCGAGGAACGGGCGACGCGGAGGAACCGCCCGGAGTCGGGAAGTCTCAGCCACCCGCGACCGTCATCGAGCCGATGAGCACCGAGCCGCAGTGCCGTGAGCCGCGCCGATCGACGTCGCTGCCGATCGCTACGATGTCGCGGTACATCGCCGCGAGGTTGCCGGCGATCGTGATCTCCTCCACCGGGTATGCGATTTCGCCGGCCTCGACCCAGTAGCCGGCGGCCCCGCGCGAGTAGTCGCCCGTCACCGCGTTCACTCCCTGGCCGAGGAGCTCGGTTACGAGCAGGCCCCGATTCATCCGCCGCAGCAACCCGGCGAGGTCGTCGTCGCCGTGACTCACCAGCAGATTGTGGTTTCCGCCCGCATTACCCGTTGAGACAAGGCCGAGTTTGCGCGCCGAATAGCTGCCGAGAAAATAGCCGCAGACCACGCCATCGCGCACGACATCGCGCGAGCGCGTGGCGACGCCCTCGTCGTCGAAAGGTGTCGATGCGGGCCCGCGTGGCAGATGCGGTTCTTCGCGGATTGAGATGCCGGGCGCGAAGACCTGGCGGCCGATGCTGTCGAGAAGAAACGACGACTTGCGATACAGGCTTCCGCCGCTCACCGCATGAACGAAGTGCCCTATGAGGCCGGTCGCGATGGGCGCTTCGAACACGACGGGGCAATCCAGCGTCGCGAGCTGCCGCGCGCCCAAACGACGTGCCGTGCGCTCGCCCGCCAGGCGGCCGACGCGCGCCGCGGGCTCCAGGTCGCCTGCGGCGCGCGCGGAGGAATACCAGTCGTCGCGCTGCATCGCACCGCCCTCTTCGCCGATCACCGAGCAGTACAGGCCGTGACGCGAGTTGGGGTAGCCGCCGGAAAAGCCATTGCTGTTGGCGTAGACGAATTCGGCCTCGTGCCGCGACACGGTTGCGCCGTCGGAGTTGATAAGGCGCGGGTCGACCGCGAGCGCGACGGATTCGCATTCGCGCGCGATGGCGATCGCTTCCTCGACCGAGAGGTCCCATGGATGGTAGAGGTCGAGGTCGCTCCACCTTTGCGCTAGAAGCGCGGGGTCGGCGAGTCCCGCACAATCGTCCTCCGCCGTGTAACGCGCAATCGTAAGGGCCTTGGCGAGCGTGTCGGCGAGCGCCTCGCGCGAGAAGTCGGCGGTGCTGGCGTGTCCGCGCCGCGTGCCCACATACACCGTGACGCCGACGCTCTTGTCGCGGTTGTAGGCGATCGTCTCGACCTCGTCCTTGCGCACCGTCACGCTCAGACCGAACGCCTGCGAGACTTCGACTTCAGCGGCGGTCGCTCCACCGCGCCGCGCCTGGTCGAGCACCTGCGCCGCCACCGCAGCGATGGCCTGCTTGGCGAGGGGAAAACGCGTGGCGGCTAAGACGGCGGCTGCAGTCTCGGTCATCGACGGACTCTGGGAGCGGTCGCTGCTGGGGTGACCGAGTATCATAGCAAAGCCCTCCCTCTAAGAATCCCAGCGATGCGACGACCCGACGAAACGCCTTCCGCGGCCGACCAGGCGGCGGCGCGACCTTCCAAGACACGCCGCAAGGCCGACATGGATGAGCTGCAGGCGCTCGGGGCAGCGCTGGTGGACGTCGACCCCGCTCGGCTCGACGAGCTCGCGCTGCCCGAGCGCCTCGCCGAAGCGATCGCTGCGACGCGACGCATCAAGCAACACGAGGCGCGACGTCGCCAGGTTCAGTTCATCGGACGCCTGATGCGCGACGTTGAGGCGGATCCGATCCGGGCGCGGCTTGCTGAATGGACCGACGCGCCGAGGCGTGAGAAGGCGCGCGTGAAGGCAGCCGAACACTGGCGTGCCAGGCTGCTGGCCGATGCCGCTGCGCTCGACGAGCTGTGCGCCGAATTCCAGGCGGCGGATCGCGCCACGCTCGCCCGGCTCGTCGAGCTGGCCCATCTTGAGCACAACCGCGGAGGGCCGCCGCACGCTTTCCGCGAGCTCTTCAGGGCGATCGCCGCGCTGGTCCCGGCCAACAACGGATAAGCCATGGACGAACCGCAGCCGCTGCTCATCGGCCTGGTGTCGATCAGCGACCGCGCCTCTGCGGGCGTGTACGAAGACAAGGGCATTCCCGGACTCACCGAGTGGTTCGAGGCGGCAATGAAGACGCCGTGGCAGATGCAGTCGCGGCTGATTCCCGATGAGCAGGCGCTGATCGAGCGCACGCTCGTCGAACTCATCGACACAGCGGGATGCCAGCTCGTGCTCACGACCGGCGGGACGGGTCCGGCGCGCCGCGATGTCACGCCCGAAGCAACGCTCGCCGTCGCGGACAAGGTGCTGCCGGGATTCGGAGAGCAAATGCGGCAGGTGAGCCTCAAGTATGTGCCGACCGCGATCCTGTCGCGCCAGGTTGGAGCGATTCGCGGGCACAGTTTGATCTTGAACCTGCCCGGGCAGCCGAAGGCTATCAAGGAGACACTCGACGGTATCTTCCCGGCCGTCCCCTATTGTCTCGACCTCATCGGCGGCCCGTACGTCGAAACGCATGAGAACGTCTGCAAGGCCTTCCGCCCCAAGAGCGCCCAGCGTCAAGCCGGTGCCTGAACGCAACCAGCCCCCGCCTTTCGAGGGCCGGAACCTATACCTCGACGACACTGCCCTGCAGCGGACGGTGGCCGCGGAGGGAGGAGGCTGGGCGCACGACCGCCTTGCTGCATGGGGTGCCCAGCTCGGCCGCGCCGAAACTTTCACGCTCGCGGCGCGGGCCAATCGCATCCTGCCGGAGCTGCGCACGCATGATCGCTTCGGCGAGCGCATCGACGAAGTCGACTACGACGCATCGTGGCACGAGCTCATGGCGCTCGCGATGCGCGAGGGCGAGCACTGTGCGCCGTGGGTCGAGCCGCGCGCAGGCGCCCAGGTAGCCCGCGCAGCCGCCTACCTGCTCCACGCGGAAGTAGAGAACGGGACGCAATGCCCGCTGACGATGACCTATGCGGCGGTCCCGCTGCTACGCAGGAGCGCGTCCGCTCTGCCGGGGCTGCACGAGACGTGGCTGCCGCGCATCCTCGCGCAAGAGTATGACCCCCGCTCGCGGCCTGTCGTCGACAAGGCGTCGGCGCTGGTCGGCATGGGCATGACCGAACGGCAGGGCGGATCCGATGTGCGCGCCAACGTGACGAGCGCCGCGCGAAGCGCTGACGGGAGCTACCGCCTGACCGGCCACAAGTGGTTCTTCTCCGCGCCGATGTGCGACGCTCACCTCGTTCTGGCGCAAGCGCCCGGAGGGCTGTCCTGCTTCTTTCTGCCGCGTCTGCTTCCGGGCGGCGCGAGGAATGCGGTGCGCATCGAGCGCCTGAAGGACAAGCTCGGCAATCGATCGAACGCCTCGTCCGAGGTCGAGTTCGACGGCGCCACCGCTTGGCTCCTCGGCGAAGAAGGCCGTGGCGTGGCCGTGATCATTGAAATGGTCCAGCACACGCGCCTCGACTGCGTGATCGGCAGCGCGGGGCTGATTCGCGGCGCGGTGGCGCAGGCGCTGCATCACGCCCGCCACCGGCGCGCATTCGGCCGCCTGCTCTGCGAGCAGCCGCTGATGCAGAACGTTCTCGCGGATCTGCTGCTGGAGGCCGAAGCGGCAACCGCATGTGCACTGCGCCTGGCGCGCTGCTTCGAGGCGGAAGCCCCGCCCTCCGAGGTCGCGCTGTCGCGGCTGGCAACGCCCGCGCTCAAGTACTGGGTCTGCAAGCGGGCGTCAGGCGCCGTCGCCGAGGCCGCCGAGGTTCTGGGTGGCAACGGTTACATCGAGGAATGCCCGCTGCCGCGCATGTACCGCGAGGCACCGCTCAACTCGATCTGGGAAGGCTCGGGCAATGTCATTTGCCTCGACGTGCTGCGCGCCGGTCGGCGTGAGCCTGCCGCAGTCGAGTCGTTGCTCGCCGAGCTCTCTCTCGTCCGCGGCGTCGATTCCAGGCTCGACCGCTTTGTCTCCGCGCTGGCCACCACGCTGAGCGAGGATGCAGTGAGCGAGCACGAAGCACGCCGGGTCGCCGGCGACATCGCCATTGCGCTGGCGGCCTCGCTGTTGCTGCGCGGTGCGCCGACTGCAGTGGGCGAAGCGTTCTGCGCGTCGCGGCTTGGAGAAGGCGGCACGGCCTTCGGCACCTTGCGGCGCGGCATCGACTGCGCATCGATACTCGCGACCGCCTGAGAAAGAAAACGCCGGAGCGGTCACCCGCCCCGGCGCATCTTGGCGAAGCCGGGATCTCAGTTCGTCGGAATGCCCAGGATCTTCTCGGCCTTGGCAAGCGCATCCAATGATTCCTGGTGCTTGCCCGCCTTATGCAGAGCCTCGCCTTCCGCGCGATATTTCTTTACGTCATCCATCTGCGCCGTGGTCAACTTGGGATTCTTCGCCATTGCGTCATCGATCTTCTTCATTTCCTGCGGACAGTGAAACGCGAACGCGCTGCCGGCAAAGAGCAGCGTTGCAGCGAACAGAGCGGTACGACCGTTCATCTAGCCTCCTTTTTGTCATGAAACGGCGGGACCCTCCGACCGACGGCGGCAAGGTAGCGCAGCCCGCACTGATTGCAACCCCGCCGGCCCCCCATCGCACGCCGCGCCGCGCGCAGGCCACCGGTGCGCAGCTCAGCGATCAATATTCGAGCAGCAGCTCCGTCCGGCTGGCCGGATCCTGGCGGTAGAACTCAGCGAACAGGACGTAGACCTTCGGATATTCCATCTGCAGCAGCGTCGGATCGACGAAGAAGACCTCGGACAGGACAGCGAAGAACTCGGCGGGACTCTCCGCGGCATACGGGTCGATGGCCGTATCCTCGCCCTTCTCGACCCGGGCACGGAAGTTCGCGTAGGCGCCGCTCATCGTCTTCTGCCAGCCTCGTCGCGGCATCTCCGGCGGCAGCGGTGGGAAGCCGTTTGCTTCGCCGTTGCTCATGTCGATCTTGTGCGCGAATTCGTGAATCACGAGGTTCATGCCGGTCGCCGACCAGTCGGAACTCGCCTCGATGTCCGGCCACGACAGGACCACAGGTCCGCCCGGCATCGCTTCGCCGGCCAGCGGCTCGGTGCGCCGGTGCACGACGCCGGCGTCGTCCTCGAACTCGAGGTTGGTGACGAACTCGTCCGGGTACACGATCACGTTTTCCCAGCCGTCGTACAGGCGGAGATCGAGGTTGAGTACGAGCACGCAGGCCTGGATCGCGATTGTGACGCGCATCAGCGGCGTGACCTCGAAGCCGCCCGCGCCGACGATGCTCTTGTCGTTCAGGAACAGAACCGCCCGCTCGCGCAGGCGCTCGAGCTCGGGCTCCGTATAGATGGCGAGAAACGGCAGCGCCTCCAGCGCTTCGCGCCACAGCGCGTCGGGAATCGTAGAGGTGGCGAGAAGCCGCCGCTGCCTCCATTTGCGAATTGCCTCGAACATTGCTCGGCGCGGTGCGATCGATCCGGTCGCAGTCGATATCAATCCGGGCCGGGACCGGGTGGCGGCTCGAGCTCGATCTCCGAGTCGAAGGTGAGGCCCTCGCCTCCCGCGAGCAGTCTATCGGCCTCCGACTGAGGCAGCGCCTCGACATCGCGCAGCCTGCGGGCGATCGTGGTGCTCTTCCGCCCCGCTTCGTCGAGCGTCTTGCCAACCGCATCGAGCCGGTCCTTGGTCTTCGCGAGGAGCTCGCCGAACTTCCCGAATTCCGTCTTGACCGCGCCAAGCACGCGCCAGACTTCGGTCGATCGCTTTTCGATGGCCAGCGTGCGAAAACCCAGCTGAAGGCTGTTCAGAAACGCCATCAGATTCGACGGGCCGGAGAGCATGACGCGGAAATCCCTTTGCAGCACGTCGGCCAGACCCGGGCGAGAGAGCGCCTCGGCATACAGACCCTCGGTCGGAATGAACAGGATCGCGAAGTCCGTCGTGTACGGAGGCTCCACGTACTTGTCGCGGATCTTCTTCGCCTCGGCCTTGAAGAAATCCTCCAGCGACTTGCGGCTCAGCTCGACCGAGCCGACATCCGCTCGCTCGATGGCGTCCTGTAGCCGCTGATAGTCCTCGAGCGGAAATTTGGCGTCGATTGGCAGCCAGCACGACACGCCATCGTCGTTGCGGCCGGGAAACTTGATCGCGTATTCGACTCGCGCGTCCTGGCCCGGCCGCGTCGCCACGTTACGCGCGAACTGTCCAGGGGCAAGCATCTCCTCGAGCAGAGCTCCGAGCTGTACCTCGCCCCACCCTCCGCGCGATTTCACGTTGCCGAGGACGCGCTTGAGATCACCGACGCCCGAGGCGAGCGTTTGCATTTCTCCGAGCCCCCGGTGCACCTGCTCGAGGCGGTCGGACACGAGCTTGAAGGATTCGCCGAGGCGCTGCTCGAGCGTTGCATGCAGTTTCTCGTCCACGGTCGCTCGCATCTGTTCGAGCTTCTGCGCGTTGTCGCCGCGCAGCAGTTCCAGGCGCTGCTCTACCGTCGCGCGAAGCGCTTCGAGGCGCTGCTCATTGGTTTGCCCCAGGCGGGACAGGCTGCCGCCCAGCTCCTCGCGGGTGGCCTTGGCGCTCTGTGCGGCCTCAACGCGCGCCTGCGCGAGCTCGGCGCGCAACTCGCGCTCGAGCCGTTCGTTCTGCGCCACGATCGTATCCAACCGCAACCCTGCCGACGCCGCATCCTTCGCCGCGCGTGCCAGCCCTCCCAGTCTCAGCAGGATTACGACCAGCAATACAGCGAGCAAGGTAACCGCGACGCCAAGCGCCGTCACCAGCCACGAGGATTCCACGCCGCGAGTTTACGTGGCCGCCGCGTTGGCGTCACGCCGCTTCGCGGCTCGCTCGCTTCCGCTCGTGCGCGAGCAGATGGCGCTTGCGAATGCGGATCGACTTAGGTGTCACTTCGACCAGCTCGTCGTCGGCGATGAATTCAACCGCGTATTCGAGCGTGAGCGGAATGGGCGGTGTGAGCAGAATCGCGTCGTCCTTGCCGGCCGCCCGGATGTTGGTGAGCTGCTTCGTACGGATCGGGTTCACTACGAGATCGTTGTCCCTGCTGTGGATGCCGACGACCATGCCTTCGTACACGCGCTCTCCCGGCGAGACGAACATGCGCCCGCGCTCCTGCAGTTTCCATAGGGCGTAGGCCACCGCTTCGCCGTCCTCACCCGAGACCAGCACGCCGTTGCGCCGCTCGGGAATCTCTCCCCTGACGGCGGCGTAGCCGTCGAAAACATGGCTCGACAGGCCGGTCCCGCGAGTGAGGTTCATGAACTCGCTCTGAAACCCGATCAGACCGCGAGCGGGGATCCGGTAGTCGAGTCGCGTGCGGCCGCGCGCATCCGACTCCATGTGCGTGAGCTCGCCGCGGCGCTGTCCGAGGGCCTCCATCACCGCCCCTTGGTGCGCATCCTCGACGTCCACCGTGAGCTGCTCGAAGGGCTCCAGACGCTCGCCGTTGCGCTCTTGCAGCACGACTCGCGGGCGCGACACCGCGAGCTCGTAGCCCTCGCGTCGCATGTTCTCGATCAGGATGGTGAGGTGGAGCTCGCCGCGGCCGTAGACGGTGAATACGTCGCTGTCCGCGGTGTCCTCGACGCGCAGCGCAACGTTGGTCATCAGCTCCCGCGCCAGGCGCTCGCGCACGTTGCGGCTCGTGACGTACTTGCCCTCGCGGCCCGCGAGCGGGGACGTGTTGACCTGGAACTGCATCGAAAGCGTTGGCTCGTCCACCGCAATCAGCGGCAGCGCCTCGGGCGCATCGACGGCGGCGAGCGTAGTGCCGATCTGCAGCTCGTCGATCCCGGTGACGAGCACGATGTCGCCGGCCGCGGCATCCTCGACCGGCCGGCGCTCGAGGCCGGCGAAGCCAAGTACCTGCCCCACCCGTGCGCGGATCGGTGCCTGCTTACCGTGAAGGACGAGCACCTCCTGCCCGGGAACGATCCGCCCGCGGCGAATGCGCCCGATGCCGAGTCGGCCGACGTAGCTCGAATAGTCGAGCGCGCTGATCTGGAGCTGCAGCGGCGCCTCCGCGTCTGCCGCAGGCGCTGGCACGTGGGCAAGGATTGCGTCGAATAGCGGCCGGAGGTCGCCCTGGTGGCCCGCCGCGTGCGCTGGCGCCGGTATCGACCCGACGCTAGTCACGGCCCATCCATACAGGGCCGAGGCGTACACGACCGGGAAATCGAGTTGCCGCTCGCTCGCGCCCAGCTTGTCGAAAAGCTCGAAGGTTTGGTTGACGACCCACTCCGGTCGCGCTCCGGGTCGATCGACCTTGTTGACGACCACGATTGGTTGCAGGCCGAGCGCGAGCGCTTTCCGCGTGACGAACCGCGTCTGCGGCATCGGTCCGTCGACCGCATCGACCAGCAGAAGCGCGCCATCGACCATCGACAGCACACGCTCTACCTCTCCGCCGAAGTCGGCGTGTCCGGGCGTATCGACGATGTTGATATGGGTCTTGCCGTACTCGAGCGCGCAGTTCTTGGCGAAGATCGTGATGCCGCGCTCGCGCTCGAGTTCGTTGCTGTCGAGGACCCTCTCCGCCACGTGCTGGTGGGCGGCGAAGGTGCCGGACTGTGCGAGCAGCTTGTCGACCAGGGTCGTCTTGCCGTGGTCGACGTGGGCGATGATCGCGATGTTGCGAAGCTCTCTGGAACCCATGCTGCGTCGCGGAAGGAAAACAGGCGATTTTATCAGTTTCAACGTGTCGAAGCGAAAAAAATTTGCATAATCCGACATTTACGTATATGATGCGCGGCACTCGGCGGCCGTTCCGGTCACCGCCGATCCCCCGGGTGGCAACAGGACGCCGCCCGCCTCGTGTGGTTTGCGTCGCCGCCTGGACCGGAGCTCGGCAACGAGTGGGCCGCGTCCAGGAGCCTTCTTGATGAGTAGTCCCTTGAGCTTTGACGAGCTCGGCTTGCGGCCGGAGTTGCTCCGTGCGGTTGCCGAGGCCGGTTACACCACGCCGACGCCGATCCAGGTGCAGGCGATTCCGTTGATCCTCGCCGGCAAGGATGTGATGGGTGGCGCCCAGACTGGCACCGGCAAGACAGCGGGATTCGCCCTGCCGATTCTGCACAAGCTCGCCCCCACCGCCAACACGAGCTCGTCTCCCGCGCGCCATCCGGTGCGTGCGCTGATCCTCACTCCGACCCGGGAGCTGGCGATCCAGGTCGAGGAGTCAATCCGGACCTACGGCAAGCACACCGGGCTGCGCTCCACCGTCGTCTATGGCGGCGTGGACATCAAGCAGCAGCTGCCAATCGTTCGTGGAGGCGTCGAGATACTGGTGGCGACTCCGGGCCGGCTGCTCGACCACGTCGAACAGAAATCCCTTTATCTCGGCCAGGTCGAAATCTTCGTTCTCGACGAGGCGGACCGAATGCTCGACATGGGGTTCATCCCCGACATCAAGCGCATCATGGCCCTGCTCCCGGCGACGGCACGGCGCCAGAATCTGCTGTTCTCAGCCACTTTTTCCGACGAGATCAAGAGGCTCGCCGACGCCCTCCTGAACGAGCCGCAGCTCATCGAGGTCGCGCGGCGCAACACGACGGCGGAAACCGTCGCGCAGAGCGTCTACAAGGTCGCTGCCGACCAGAAGCGGGCGCTGCTCAAGCATATCGTGACCTCGCGCGACCTTTGGCAGGTGCTGTGCTTTGTGCGGACCAAGCACGGCGCGTCACGGCTCGCCCGGCAGCTGGAAAAGGACGGGTTGCAGACGACCGCGATCCATGGCGACAAGAGCCAAGCGGCGAGGCTCGAGGCGCTCGACGAGTTCAAAGGCGCCAAAGTACAGGTGATGGTCGCAACCGACGTCGCCGCACGCGGGCTCGACATCGACGACCTGCCGCTGGTGGTCAACTACGAGATCCCGCACGTTCCCGAGGATTATATCCATCGCATCGGCCGCACCGGGCGTGCCGGATTGACGGGCGAGGCAGTGTCGTTCTGCGCGCCAGAGGAAGACAAGCTGTTCGCCGAGATCGAGCGGATGTTGAAGCGCAAGATCCCCGTGGCGATCGCGCCGACTTTCGGCGCCGAACACCGCGGGACGCGTGAGGCGCGTGCGCCGCGGTCAACGCAACCCGCCCGCAGCCACACTGCACGCTATGTGCCGCGCAGCGCACCTCCCGACGCGGTGGATTGCAACCCGGATCAACCACTGCCGGCAGCGGTTTCGCAGCGTCCGCAGGCGCCCTCCGCGCTGGTCAGGCCGGTTGCCGCAGAGAGCAGGCTCAGGAAGTCGAGGCCTCTCCCGGCGCTGCTGATGAAGCGCCGCGTTCCCGAGTCGGAGAGCGCGTAAGCCGCGGTCTCCGCGAAACCGGAGACCGCCGAATCCCTTGGGCCAGCAATCGCGCGACGCGCTCTAAGAGCGCGCCTATTCCACTTGCTCGAGTTCCCGCGCCTCTACCACGACGGCGAGGAATTACCGGCCAGAGAGCGCATTTACCGAGGGGCGGTGATCGCTCAGGGCCAGGCCACGCGGGCAACCGCAGCGTCGAACGCCGTCGGGTTGAAATCGCGCTTCAGAGCGTCCAGCGCGGCCGAACGCTGGCGCTCCCACAAGCGCTCGTCTTGATACAGGGCGACGCAGGCCTGCGCCATTGCTTCCGCATCGTCCGCGACGAGCAGCTCTCGTCCGTGCTGCCAGCCGAGCTGCTCAGCGAGCAGACTCGTCGCCACCACCGGGACGCCGTGCCTCACGGCATCGACGACCTTCACCGGAATGCCTGCGCCGTAGCGCGTCGGCGCGACAAAAACCCGAACGCGGCCGAACAGCGCGGCCACATCGGCGATTGGGCCCTCGATGTTCACGTTCGCACCGGCGATCGATGCGAGCCAGACCGCCCGGTCGCTACCGGAGCCGGCGATGCGCAGGCGCACATCGATCCGCTGTAGCACCCGCGGGAGGACCCGCTCGATGAAGAAGCGTACGCTGTCCGCGTTCGGTCCCGCCTCGTCCCACAGCGCCCCGAAGAAGAGCAGCCCTTGGCGTTCCGCGAACGGCGTCCGCGTCGGCTCGAGATGCGCCGCCAGACTGATCAGTGCTGCCGCACGCCCAGTCACCTCGCGGATGAGGTCCTGCTCGATGACGGAGACTGCGACGATCGCCTGCGCGATCTCCGCCGGCTGCAGCTCCTTGCGCAGCAGCCGGCGCGACTGCACGTCGGTCAGCGGCGTGCCGGCAAGCTTGAGCGCGGTGATCTCACGGCAGGCGAAGAGTGCTTCGGCGTCGTAGACCATGCGCAGCCCCGAGAAGAACGCCGGCCGCGTGCGATGCATGGCGAAGACCGTCGCCAGGTTGTGCGGCCGGCTGATCCACAGGAGGCCGGGCTCGCCGCGCTGGTTCAAGAGCACGGAGCGCAGCGCGTACATGCCGCTACCCCCGGTTGCGAGCACGTTGCCCGCGAAGGGCTCAGCGGGCGCCGGCGGCAGCGAGCGCTCCATCATCGGACAGAGCGTCACCTGATCGCAGCAGCGCGCCAGCGCCTGCACGATCTGCGCGCTGCGCGGATAGCCCCCGCCCCAGCCGGCCCGGGGTACGACGTCGTCGACGACGATGACCCGCCGGTGCGTCACGCTCGCGCCAGGCGGCTTCAACCGGACAAGCGTCCGAGCTGCGGCCTCAATGCCTCCAGCGTCGCGTGGAAGCCGGCGAGGCGCTCGCGCTCCTGCGCCACGATCTGTGCCGGCGCGCGCTTCACGAAGGAGTCGTTGGCGAGCTTCGACTGGAGCTTCGCAACTTCGCCTTCGATGCGCGCGATCTCCTTCGCGATGCGCTCGCGCTCGGCGCCGCGGTCGACCTCCACGTGGAGCATGAGCTTGGAGGCGCCCGCAACGACCACGGGCGCGTCACTGCTGGGTAGCTCGTCTTCGATCCTCACTTCGGAGAGCTTGGCGAGCGCAAGCATGTAGACGTTCGTCGTCGATAGACTTTCCCGCTCTTCTGCGTTGCCTGGCGCCGCCCATAACGGCACGCGCTGTGCCGGCGATAGCTTCATCTCGCCGCGCAGCGCCCGCGCGGCCAGAACTCGCTCCTTGAGGCGCGCGATCTCGATCTCGGCCGACCGATTTATCTTCTCCGGCCGCGGCTGAGGATAAGGCTGCACCGAAATCGAGATCCCCTGCCGTCCTGCAAGCGGCGCGACGACCTGCCACAGCTCCTCGGTGATGAATGGAATGAACGGATGAGCGAGCCGAAGCACCGTCTCCAGGACGCGCACCAACGTGCGGCGCGTTGCGCGCTGCTGCGCTTCGCCCCCTTCCCCGAGCTGCACCTTTGCGAGCTCGACGTACCAATCGCAATACTCGTCCCATATGAACTCGTACACGGCCCGCGCCGCGAGGTCGAAGCGGTAGCCCTCCAGCCGCTCGCCCGCCGCAGCTTCAGTCTCCTGCAGGCGGCTCGCGATCCAGCGGTCGGCAAGCGAGAACTCGAGGGGCTTCGTCTCGTCGAGGCCCACGTCCTTGCCCTCGACGTTCATAAGCACGAACCGCGCCGCGTTCCACAGCTTGTTGCAGAAGTTGCGATACCCCGCACAGCGCGAAAGATCGAAGTCCAGCGTGCGGCCGAAGGTGGCGAGGCTCGCGAAGGTGAAGCGCACGGCGTCCGCACCGAAAGCCGGGATGCCCTGCGGAAACTGCCGGCGCGTGCGCTTCTCGATCGCCTCGCGCTGCTTGGGCAGCAGGAGTCCCGATGTCTGCTTCGCGACCAGCGTCTCCAGATCGGTGCCGTCGATCAGGTCGAGCGGGTCGATGATGTTGCCCTTCGACTTCGACATCTTCTGCCCGTCCTCGTCGCGCACGATGGCGTTGATGAAGACGTCGCGGAAGGGAACCTTCCCGGTGAAGTAGGTCGTGGCCATGACCATGCGTACGACCCAGAAGAAGATGATGTCGAAACCCGTGATGAGAACCGAGGAGGGCAGGAATGTCCGCAACTCGCGCGTCTTCTCGGGCCAGCCGAGTGTCGAATGGCACCAGAGCGCGGACGAGAACCACGTGTCGAGCACATCCTCGTCCTGCCTGAGTGCGCTCGCGGGCTTGCCCGACTGCTTCGCCGCGTCTTCGGCGCTGCGCGCGACGTAGACGTTGCCGGCCTCGTCGTACCAGGCGGGGATGCGATGGCCCCACCAGAGCTGGCGCGAGATGCACCAGTCGCGCACGTTCTCGAGCCAGTGATTGTAGGTGGACGTCCAGTGCTCCGGCACGAAGCTGATCTTGACGGGCACGCCGGTCTGCGGATCGGGGAGGCTCGCATTGACAGCCGCGAGGCAGACCTCCTGGAACGACTTGCCCGGAAAGTACGGATGGCTCGCAGGCGCCGGCTTGCTCATGGCGAGGAACCACTGGTCGGTCAGCATCGGCTCGACGACTTCACCGGTGCGCCCGCAGCGCGGAACGATCATGCGGTGGGGCTTTTCCCCCGCGATGCGCCCCGCGGTGCGCAAATCCCCGAGCACGGCTTTGCGCGCCTCGTAGCGATCCAGACCGCGGTACTTCGCCGGCGCGTTGTCGTTGATCTTCGCCTGCAGCGTGAAGATCGTCAGGGGCGCAAGCCGGTGCCGCTGCGCGAGCTCGTAGTCGTTGAAATCATGCGCAGGCGTGATCTTCACCGCGCCCGTGCCGAACGCCTTGTCGACGTAGGCATCCGCGATCACCGGGATGCGCCGTCCGGTGAGCGGCAGATCGACCTCCTTGCCGACGAGGCTGCGGTAGCGCTCGTCTTCCGGATTGACGGCGACCGCCACGTCGCCGAGCATCGTCTCGGGGCGCGTCGTCGCCACGGCGATGTGGCCGCTGCCGTCCGCCAGCGGGTAACTGATCTCCCACAGCGTGCCGGTTTCCTCCTCGCTCTCGACCTCGAGATCCGAGACCGCGGTCTGCAGCAGTGGGTCCCAGTTGACGAGCCTCTTGCCGCGGTAGATGAGACCATCCTCGTAGAGGCGGACGAAGGTCTCGACGACGGCGTTGGACAACCCTTCGTCCATCGTGAAGCGCTCGCGCGACCAGTCACCCGAGGCGCCGAGGCGTCGCATCTGGTTGGTGATCGTCGACCCCGATTCGCGCTTCCACGCCCAGACGCGTTCGATGAACCGTTCGCGGCCCAGTTCGGTGCGGCTCTTCCCCTCGGCTCGAAGCTGATTCTCGACCACGATCTGCGTGGCGATTCCGGCATGGTCGGTGCCGACCTGCCACAAGGTGTTGTCGCCGCACATGCGCCGCCAGCGGATGAGCACGTCCATCAGCGTCTGCTGGAACGCGTGCCCCATGTGCAGCGTGCCGGTGACGTTGGGCGGCGGCAACTGGATGCAGTAGGGCGGCGCGCCATCGCGCCAGGAGGGCTTGAACAGTCCGTGCGCCTCCCAGAACGGATACCACCTCCGCTCGATGTCTCGAGGCTCGAATGTCTTGCCGAGTTGCATTGACCGCTATGAGGGTCGCGCCCGATCGACGCGAAGCGCGAATTATAGCGGAGGCCAGTCATTCCTCGATTGCTCTTGGCGGTGGACGCCCGCGCGCGAGGCATCGCAAGTGCCCGGGGCGTGCCTTTATGAGAATGGGTTATCATTATCATTTTAGACACGAGCAACTGACCCATGGTGCGCACGACACGCCAGCGCGTCGCCATTAGCCTGGTGATTCAGGCGGCCAAGAGACCGCTCTCGCCACAGGAGGTGCTGGAGCAGGCGCGTCTTGCGGTTGGCGCGATCGGCCTCGCCACCGTGTACCGCAATCTCAAGCGGCTCGTGCGGGACGGCGCAGTGCACACGATCCATCTCCCGGGCGAGACCCCGCGCTTCGAAGCGGCAAGACTCGCGCACCATCATCACTTCCAGTGCACGAACTGCCAGCGAATCTACGATGTACAGGGCTGCCCGGGTAACCTGCGTCGCCTCGCGCCGCGCGGGTTCGTCGTCGAGGCTCACGACCTCACCCTCTACGGGCGCTGCTCGGCGTGCCGCAAGCGCTCCCGCACCACATCACGGCGCGCTTCCCGTGCGTAAGACCTTTAGCGGCGGCCTGCTCGCCGTTGCTCTTGCGTTCGCCTTCACGAGCGCGGGCGGTGAAGTCGTCAGGGTCGTCGCGGCCGAAAGCGTCTATGGCGACATCGCGCGGCAGATCGGAGGCGGCAACGTCGCGGTCACGAGCATTCTGACGAGTCCGACCCGGGATCCTCACGCCTTCGAGCCGGGTGCGGCGACGGCGCGCGCTGTCGCCGATGCCCAGCTGCTGATCTACAACGGCGCCGGCTACGACGCCTGGGTGGCGAGGCTTCTATCGGCTTCGAGATCCCCGCGCCGCGAGGTCATCGAAGTCGCCCGACTCGCCGGGAAGCCGGCTGGCGCCAACCCGCATTTCTGGTTCGACACTGCGGCCGTGGCCGCTCTCGCCGCAAGCCTGGTCGGCGCACTGACGCGAATCGATCCGATACATCGCGACGATTACGCTGCGCGGCTTGCGGCGTTCACCTCGTCGATGACGGCGCTTCAGGACAGGATCACCGCGCTGCGTGCGAAGTATGCAGGCACGCCGGTCACAGCGACTGAACCCGTTTTCCAGTACACAGCCGCCGCTCTGGGGTTTGAGATGCGCAACGCACGGTTTCAGCTCGCGTTGATGAACGGGGTGGAGCCGAGCGCGGCCGCGGTGGCAGCTTTCGAGCAGGACTTGCGCACGCACGCCGTCAGGGTTCTGCTCTACAACACGCAGACGGGCGAGGCGCTCGCCGAACGCATGCGCGCTATCGCCGAGAAGGCGGGCGTCCCCGTCGTCGCGATCTCGGAGACCAAGCCCGAGGCGCAAAGTTACCAGGCGTGGATGGCTTCGCAGCTCGACGCGCTCGATCGGGCGCTAAGTGGGCGATGATCACGCGTCGTCGGCGCAGGGAGGCGCGATGAGCGCGCCGCGCGAAGCGAGGCCCGCAGGGCGCGCCGGCGCGCGAATCGCAGCGGGCCGACACGCGACCTCGACCACGCGCCGTCGGCGCGGGGAGGCGCGATGACCGCCTTCGCCATCACGCTAGACCACGTCGCGATCGCCCGCGGGGAACGCGTCGTCCTCTCGAACGTGAGCGCGGCGATTCGCGCGGGTGAGTTCGTCGGCGTGTTCGGCCCGAACGGCGCCGGCAAGACGACGCTGCTCCAGGCGATCCTCGGCCTCGTTCGACCGAGCCATGGCAGCCTGCGTGTGTTCGGCGCCGCCCCCGCGCGCGGGAACCCGGAGGCAGGCTACATGCCTCAGCAGCGCGCGGCCGTCGGCGACCTGCACCTGCGCGGCCTGGATTTCGTGGTGAGCGCCGTGCGAGGCGAACGCTGGGGGCCGGCCCTCCCCGGGCGGACCGGCTGGCGCGACGCCGAGCGAACTATCGCCATGGTCGAGGCGCAGGGGCTCGCCGAGCTCTCCGGGGGCGAGCTGCAGCGACTTTTGCTTGCCCAGGCTCTCGTCGGCCGGCCGAGGTTGCTGCTGCTCGACGAACCGCTCATCAGCCTGGACCCGCATTTCCAGCAGGCGATCGTCGCGCTGGTGCGGCGCGTGCAGCAGAGCGAAGGCATCACCGTCCTCTTCACGGCGCACGAGGTGAACGCGCTGCTCGGCGCGATGGATCGCGTGCTCTATCTCGGCAGCGGTCACGCCCGGCTGGGGACCGTCGACGAAGTGATCACCGGCGACGTGCTGTCGACTCTCTACGGCGCATCGATCGACGTGCTGCGCGTCGACGGTCGCATCGTCGTGGTGTCGGGACACGGCCTGGTCGAAGCGGATGCCCATCGCCACGATGCTTGACTACGAATTCATGCGCAACGCCTTCATGGCGGGCGGCGCGGTAGCCGTAGTCTGCGGCGCTGTGGGATTCTTCCTCGTGCTTCGTCACTCGGCGTTCGCGGGTCACGCGCTTTCCCACGTCGGTTTCGCGGGGGCGACCGGCGCATTACTCGTCGGTGCGCCGCCGCTCTGGGGACTGCTCGCGTTCACGCTCGCCGCGGGGATCGCCATCGGGCTGATCGGCGAACGCCTGCGCGGCCGCGACGTTGCCGTGGGGATCATTCTGTCGCTCGCCCTCGGTCTCGGCGTGCTCTTTCTCTACCTCTACACCGGCCACGCCGTGCAGGCCACAGCGATCCTGTTCGGCAACGTGCTCGGGGTCGGGCCCGCGACGCTGTTGACGCTGTTCGGCCTCAGCGCAGCCAGCTTGTGCGCTCTGGCCGTCTTGTCCCGGCCGCTTCTGTTCGCGACGCTCGCACCCGAGCTAGCGGAGGCGAGAGGGGTTTCCCTGCGGCGGGTCTCGGTCCTCTTCCTTGCCCTGGTCGCCGTCGCAGTAGCGGAGGCTGCGCAGGTCGTTGGCGTGCTTCTCGTATTTGCCTTGATGGTCGGCCCGGCCGCCGCATCCGCACGCCTCACGACGCGCGTGGCCTGGGGCGTGGCGCTGGCGGTGATTCTCGCCCTAGGCGAGACATGGGCGGGCATCGCGCTGGCGTACGCGACCGACTGGCCGGCGACCTTCTGGATCGTCTCCGTTAGCTGTGCGATCTACTTCGCCGCCGTGCTGGCGAGCGCACTACGGTCGCAGCGCATCCCGGCCATGGAACACTAAAGATCGCGACCGATCGCGCGCGCTACGCCGCGGAGCTGCGTCATCACTTTCGCAAACTCCTCGGGAGTCAGCGCCTGATCGGCGTCGCACAGCGCCTCGCAGGGGTTCGGATGAACCTCGATCAGCAATCCGTCGGCGCCCGCGGCAACCGCTGCGCAGGAGAGCGCGGGCACGAGCCAGGCCTTGCCGCCCGCGTGCGAGGGATCGACGATCACCGGAAAGTGCGTTTCGCGCTTGAGCACGGGGACCGCCGTGAGGTCGAGCACGTTGCGATACGCGGTTTCGAAGGTGCGAATGCCGCGCTCGCAGAAGATGATGTTGTGGTTGCCGCCCACGGCGATGTACTCCGCGGCCATCAACCATTCGTTGAGGGTCGCGGACATCCCGCGCTTCAGGATCACAGGCTTGTTCGTGCGCCCCACCTCCTTCAGCAAGTCGAAGTTCTGCATGTTGCGGGTGCCGATCTGGATCACGTCGACGTCGTGCTCGAGGAACGTCTCAAGCATGCGCGCGTCCATGAGTTCGGTCACGATCGGCAGGCCCTGCCCTTCGGCGGCAGTGCGCAGCAGATCCAGCCCGTCCACCCCGATGCCCTGGAACGTGTAGGGGCTCGTGCGCGGCTTGAAGGCGCCTCCGCGCATGAGGCGTGCCCCCGCTGTCTTCACGCCCGCCGCCGCCGCGGCCATCTGAGCCGCGGTCTCGACCGAGCACGGTCCCGCGATCACCTGCACCGTGTCGCCCCCGATCGGCACGCCGCCTGCATCGATCACCGTGTTCGCCTTGTGCCACTCGCGGGCCACGATCTTGTACTGCTTCACGATATGCATCGACTTCTCGACGCCGGGCATCGGGTCGAACATCTCGGGCTCGAGCTTGCGCTCGTCGCCGACCGCGCCGATCAGGGTGCGCTCGGTGCCGCGCGAGATGTGAACCTGCAGACCGTGGGCCAGGATCTTGGCCTCGACCGCTTGGATTGCCGCTTCGTCGGCGTCCGGTTGCATGACGATGATCATGGTCGGTTCTCCAAAAAAATCGGGCGGCCCCTTGGCCGCCCGACGATTTAAGATCTTTTGCTTGCGTTATCGGTACGCGCGGCCCTGGGCTCTCGTCCCATAGAAGAACGCGTACCAGCCGTAGCTCGCCGGCCGGCGCGAAGCGCTATGCGTACCTGTTGTGCGCAGACTCATGCGAGACAGTCTAGCACGCCTTGGCATGGGTTAGCGCTGCTGCTCACGCCATTGCGCGATTTCGCGCTCGATCGCTTCGGCGACATAACTCCGCACCAGCTTCCCGACGTGGTCGTTGATGGCGCTCACGAGCTCGCTGCTCGCCCGCGCAACGATGGGCTGCAGGTGCGTCGCGAGCTGTGTCTTGAGCCCGGTGTCCGTAAAGAGGTCGATGCGCTGCAGAACCTGCATCGATATCTGATCGGCGAGCGCCCGCCAGCGCTCCTCGTCAGCGGGCGGGCCCTCGCTGCGCACCGCCGTTCCCGCCGGGGGCTCCGCCGGCATCGAGCGCGCCGGTGGCGGCGTCGCCGCGGAACCGGCGGCGCGCCAGGTGCGCGTGATCGTGGGATCGCGTTCGTCGGCCGGTATCGGCATGATCGAATCCGGCGCGGCGTGCGTGCGCAACGTGACCGGCGGCACGACGGCCA
Source organism: Casimicrobiaceae bacterium (assembly GCA_036380055.1). Lineage (GTDB taxonomy): Bacteria > Pseudomonadota > Gammaproteobacteria > Burkholderiales > Casimicrobiaceae > PALSA-1003. Next base: position 9,937 of record DASVFM010000030.1, on the reverse strand, counting down.
CCGTGTCCGGGGCCGGGCCGGTGATGCTGTGCAGTGCCGGGTCGATGGTGTCGGGGCCCAGCCAGAGCGAAGGCTCGCCGCGTTCGCTTGCCTCCGGCAACGCCTCGAGGTCGTGCTCTTCCACCGCATCGGTCAGTACCGGCGGCTCGACCGGCGCCGGAATCGTCCTCGCCGGTTCGGCGCGCGGCTCTTCGTGTCGCTTTTCCGGCGCGGCAGCGCCCGCTGCAGCCTGCTCGCTCCAGGCAGCGCCCGCACGCTCGCGCGTGGCGGGGCCGCGCACGGCGACCGACTCGACGACATCCGTAAGAACCGGGATCCTGGTTTCGGCCGCGGCGCGATTGCGGCGCATCAGCGCGTCTGCCTGCTCGAGAAGTTCGCGCGCGGTGGGCATCAGAGCTCCGCCAGGCTGTGCGTGCGCAGCTCGTATCCGCGCTCGCGATAGAAGCGGTAGCGTTCGCGTCCCGCGGCCGCATTTGTCTCGTCTGTGCTCACGATCTCGGCGAGGCGCTCGAAACGCGAGAAGAAGCTCGGCGGCTCGGCTCGCAGGTTGATAAGGACCGCCGCCGGTCCAGGGTGATCTTCGCAATGGTCGACCCAGATGGGCGTCTGCGCGGCGAGCGCGGTGTCGATCCGGCAATGCGGGAGGAAGGCCGTCGGCGGCCGGAGCCAGAGGCGTCGGTCCAGCGCGTCAGTCATCGCCGCATCGGGAGTCAAGACCCGGACCCGGCCGTGCTGCGCGAAAGCCTTCGCCACTAGCCTGGCCGCAACCTCCAGGCGGTCCGCAACATGGGTGTAGAAGTCGATTAGCGTCATGGCCAGTCGAGCCGCGTTGTCAGATTACGCCGTTGCGGTCTCCTGGGACAGGACCCAGGTAGCCAGCAGCGGTACGGGCCGCCCGGTTGCCCCCTTTTCCTTCCCTTCCTTGTACGCTACCCCGGCTATATCGAGATGTGCCCAATCGTACTTCTTGGTGAATTTCGACAGGAAGCACGCGGCCGTGATGCTACCCCCGGCTCGGTCGGCGACGTTCGCGAAGTCGGCGAAGTTGCTGTTCAGACCCTCGTGGTATTCCTCCCACAGCGGCATCTGCCAGGCGCGGTCGAACGCTTCTTCGCCTGCATTGATCAAGGCGCGCGCCAGGGGATCGCTGTTGCTGAACACGCCGCAGGCGATATGACCGAGCGCGATCACCATCGAGCCGGTGAGCGTTGCGATGTCGACCACGGCCGCCGGCTCGTAGCGCTCGGCGTAAGTCAATGCATCGCACAGAATGAGGCGTCCCTCCGCGTCGGTGTTGAGCACTTCGACCGTTTGCCCCGACATGCTGCGCACGATGTCGCCCGGCTTGGTCGCGCGGCCGCTGGGCATGTTCTCGCAGGCTGCGATCAATCCGACCAGATTCACTTTCGCCTTCAGCTCGGCCACTGTGCGGAAGGTGCCAAGCACGCTCGCCGCACCGCACATGTCGAATTTCATGTGGTCCATGTCGTGAGCGGGTTTGAGCGAAATGCCGCCGGAATCGAACGTGATGCCCTTGCCCACCAGCACGAACGGCTTTTGCTTCTTGCCGGCACCGTTGTACTCGAGGACGATGAACCGTGGAGCTTGCTCGCTGCCATTGGTGACCGACAGAAACGAGCCCATCTTTAGCTCCTCGAGCTGGGGCCGCTCGAGCACTTGGCAGCCGAACTCGAACCCCCTCGCCAGCGTCTGGGCGCGCTCGGCGAGATAGGCGGGGGTGCACATGTTGCCGGGGAGGTTGCCGAGATCGCGCGTGAGGTCCATGCCGCGGGCTATGGCGATACCCCGGGCCGCGGCCGCCTCGCCGGCGGCGAGGTCGCTGCGCTGGGGCACGGAAAGCGTGAGCTTGCGCAGCGGCCGGCGCACCTCCGCCGGCTGGCTCTTCAGCTCGTCGAAACGGTAGACCGCCTCCATAGCGACCACCACCGCATGCTCTACTCGCCACGCGACTTCGCGCCGCTTGACCTTCTCCTCGGTAAGGTAAATCACAGCCTCGTAGGAGCCGGTTTCGTTGAGCAACCGGACCGCCGCGCGCATGGCGCTGCGAAATTCGCGCTCGCGGAAGTCGCGCTCCTTGCCCAGGCCGACGAGTAGCACGCGGTCGGCGAGCGTGCCGCGGACGTTGTGCAGCAGGAGCGTGCTGCCGAGCTTTCCCTCCATGTCGCCGCGGCGGATGATCTCGCTCACGTATCCGCCTGAGGCGCGGTCGACGAGCTCGGCGGAAAGACTCGGTTTGCGGTTATCGAAAACGCCTACAACGACGCAGGCGCTGCGCTGTTTCTCTGGACTGCCGCTTTTTATGGTAAATTCCATCGCCGCTACCCCGTGCGGTTTCGAAGCGTTATTGTGACCTTTGGGCCATGTAAACGCCATTATTGGCAAAACAGCCCGAAAAAGTCAAAATTTTTACGTCGTCATGGTATTCCGCCGCAGTCTGGTCCGTGAACTGAGCATTACGGCAGTCGGGCTGTTCCTGATCCTCCTTGGCATCCTCTTCACCAACCTGATGTTGCGGTTGCTGGCCCGTGCGGCCGGCGGAACTGTCGCTCCGGAGGGCATCCTGGCCCTTCTCGGGTTCAACGCCCTGTTCTACTTCAACATCCTGTTTTCGGTCGCCTTGTTCGTGACCGTGCTTCTCACGCTCTCGCGCTGGTACCGCGACAGCGAGATGATCGTCTGGTTTACCTCCGGGCAGGGGCTCACTTCCTGGCTCAAACCCATCCTTCTTTTCGCCACTCCGTTCCTGGTGGCGGTCCTGGTGCTGTCGTTCTGGTTGTCGCCTTGGGCCGAGCAGCGCCGCCTCGAGTACGAGCGCCAGCTCGAGTCGCGCGACGAGGTTTCGCTGCTGGCGCCCGGGCTCTTCAAGGAGTTCCGCCACGCGCGGCTCGTGGTGTTCATCGAGAGCCTCAACAGCTTCGACAACACGATCCGCAACGTCTTCCTTCACTCGATCGATGGCGGCAAGGATGTCACCACCGTCGCGCGCTCCGGCTACCTCGAGGACGCCCCGAACGGCGACCGCTTCATCGTGCTCCAGGACGGGCGCCGCTACGAGGGACAGCCGGGCAGCGCCGAGTTCCGCAGCGTCGAATTCGAACGCTTCGGGCGGCGCATCGAGTCGGCCGAGGTCCGCGCCCCCCCGCTGTCGTTGAAGGCACTGCCCACGACGCTCCTGCTCGCGAGCACCGGCGCACCGGAGCGTGCGGAGCTCTTCTGGCGCATCTCGGTGCCGATCAGCGCCTTCCTGCTCGTGCTGCTGGCGATTCCGCTGTCCTACGTCAACCCCCGCATGGGGCGCTCTTTCAACCTCATCACCGCCGCGTTCGTCTACACGGTGTACAACAACTGCCTCAACATCGTGCAGAGCGTCATCGCGCAGGGACGCATGTCGATGCTCGCAGGGCTGCTGATCATCCACAGTATCGCGGCGCTCGTCGTGTTCCTGCTCTTCTGGAATCGACTGACGATCGGCGGCCTCTTCCGCCGCAGCCTGGCCCACGGATGAAGACGCTCGGCCGCTACATCGGTCGCGAAGTGCTTTTCGCCACGATGCTCATCTTCATCGCGCTGCTGCTGCTATTCGCGTTCTTCGACCTGATCCACGAGCTTGGCAACGTCGGCAAGGATGGCTATCCGCTCGGCCGGGCGCTGTTGTTCGTCGGGCTGAGCATCCCCGGTCACGTCTACGAGCTCATTCCCACGGCGGCGCTGATCGGGACTCTGTTCGCGATGTCACAGCTGGTCGCCAATTCGGAATACACGGTGATGCGCGCCTCGGGCGGCTCGCTCACGCAAATCACGCTCGCTATCGTCCGCGTCGGCATCCCGCTCGCCATCGCCACCTTCCTCGCCGGCGAGTTCATCGCCCCGCCAGCAGAGCGGCTCGCCCAGCAGGTACGTCTGCAGACCCGGGGCCAGCTCGATAGCTTCGTCGCGCAGCAGTTCGAATCGGGATTCTGGTTCAAGCAGGACCAGACCTTCGTCAACATCAAGAGCGTGCTCGCCGACATGACGCTGCTCAGCGTGCGAATCTACGAGTTCGATCGCGACCTGCGGCTGAAAGTGCTGCGCGTGGCCGATTCGGGCAGCTTCGTGAGCGACGGGCTGTGGCAGCTCAAGAACGTCAGCAGCACGTCGCTCGAGAGCGACGGCGCGCACGTCACGCGAGTGGATGAATACGACTGGCAGACCGTGCTCAAGCCCTCGATCCTGACGGTCTACCAGGTGCCGCCGGAGAAGCTCGAGTTGCCGACGCTCTACGACAACATCAGGGTCCTAGGCAGCAACCAGCAGAAGACCTCGCGGTTCGAGATCGCCCTGTGGAACAAGCTTTTCTACCCGGCGGCGGTCCTGGTGATGATGGTGCTTGCGCTGCCTTTCGCGTACTTCCAGCGCCGCGCCGGCGGCGTGGGCTTCCGCGTCTTCGCGGGGACGATCCTGGGGCTGCTCTTTTTCCTGCTCGTTCGGGTGTTCGCGCACCTCGGCGTGATCAACGACTGGCCGCCGCTGTTTTCCGCGGCGTTTCCGATCTTCGCCTTCGTGGCGATCGCGGCAACGATGCTGTGGTGGCTCGAGCGCAGGTAGTTCTGCGCCGGGCGCTCGCCCGCGCCGTGGCGCGCGGTCAGGAGCTGCTGACGACGCTGACGACGGTCTTGCCTGCGGCGCCGGTGACCTTGAACTGCACCTGACCGTCGACCCGCGCGTAGAGCGTGTGGTCCTTGCCGATGCCGACATTCACCCCGGGATGAACGCGCGTGCCGCGCTGGCGCACGATGATCGCTCCGGCGGTAACCGCCTCGCCACCGTAGGCTTTTACGCCGAGGCGCTTGGATTGCGAATCGCGGCCGTTGCGTGAGCTGCCGCCTGCCTTCTTGTGTGCCATCTGGATTACCTCACCTGCAGCCTTATCCCTCGATGCCTTCGATCTTGAGCTCGGTGAAGCCCTGTCGGTGGCCCTGGTGCCGGCGGTAGTTCTTGCGCCGACGCATCTTGAAGATCTCGATCTTGGGTCCGCGACCGTGCGCCAGCACGGTGGCCTGCACCTTCGCGCCGCTGACCGTCGGCTGGCCGAGGCGCACGTTGTCGCCGTCGCCGACCATGAGAACTTGGTCGAGCGTCACCTTCGCTCCGACTTCGGCTGCGAGTTGTTCTACCTTGAGTTTTTCGCCCGGGGCGACTTTGTACTGCTTGCCCCCGGTCCTGATGACGGCGTACATGACGGCTCCGGCGTTCGACCCGAAAAAAGGCCATCATTTTAGGGCGTTGGCGACACCGTGTCAAAGCCGGTCGCCGCTTCGACCCGGCTGCCGGCCGCTCAGTTAGAATACGCGCCGACCTCAGTCCGGACAGCCTCGCAAGCGCAACCGATCCAGGCCTTGGTCGACCCCTCGCATCCTGCTCTGCCCGTGACCGTTCCGTTGCTCGAGTCCGCTCTGCGCGAGGACATGCGCGCAGTGGACGGCGTGCTCCGCGAGAGCCTGTCGTCCGATGTCGCCCTCATCCGCGCGGTCGCCGAGTACATCATCCGCGGCGGCGGCAAGCGCTTGCGTCCGGCGCTGTTGCTGCTCGCGGCCGAGGCGTGCGGGTATCACGGCGAGCACCGGTACACGCTGGCCGCCGTCGTGGAAATGATCCACACCGCGACGCTCCTACACGACGACGTCGTCGACGAGTCCGCGCTGCGCCGTGGCCACGCGACCGCCAACGCGACTTTCGGCAATGCGGCGAGCGTGTTGGTCGGCGATTTCCTCTACTCGCGCTCGTTTCAGCTCATGGTGAAGGCCGACAGCATGCGCGTGCTGCGCATACTCTCGGACGCCACCAACGTCATCGCCGAGGGGGAGGTCTTGCAGCTGATGAACTCGGGCAATCCGGACGTCGACGAAAAGAATTATCTGGACGTGGTCCGGCGCAAGACCGCGAAGCTGTTCGAGGCCGCTGCCCAACTCGGCGCCGTGCTCGCCGGTGCCGACGCGGCCACGGAAGACGCGCTCGCGCGCTACGGCATGCACCTCGGCACGGCCTTCCAGTTGATCGACGATGTCCTCGACTACTCGGGCAATCTCGGGGAGATCGGCAAGAACCTGGGCGACGATCTCGCCGAGGGCAAACCGACGCTCCCGCTGATTCGGGCCCTGCAGGTGGGTTCGGAAGCGGACATCGCATTGATCCGCGGCGCGTTGAACGGCTCGGGAGCGAAGGACTTCGCAGCGATTCTCGCCGCAGTGGAGCGATCCGACGCGCTCGGCTACGCGCGGCGTCACGCCGAGGCGGACAGCGCCGCTGCTGCACGTTGTCTCGACGCGCTTCCGGACTCTGCGGCCAGGCGGACTCTGCTAGAATTATCGGCTTTCGCAGTGACACGCACGTTCTGAATCTGCGAAATGTCGGGGTGTAGCTTAGCCTGGTAGAGCGCTACGTTCGGGACGTAGAGGTCGCTGGTTCAAATCCAGTCACCCCGACCACTCAGTCAATAACTTACGATGTTGGTTGGTTCTTTGTACCACTGGCGTAAGTGCTGAGTAAGTGCAATCCGCAGAAATTTCAGGGCAGCCGGGACCGCATCGCTGACTCGTCGTATGGAGTCTACGCACGCACTGCGTGTCACGTTGTTGCTGAACATCCAGCGCAAGACGGGCGATACCACCGCCGAAGGTTGGCAGATAGATTCTGGAGCATCGATTGGCCTGGATCGTCGCGTCCGAGCGTGTTCTATGATCCTCGCGCACTTGACATAGAAGGTCCCGGGGGGCGTTTCTTCACGCAAAGGTAGTCGTGGTCGACGGTCTTCGTGACTTCGGCGAACCTTACGGAGGCCGCCCTTGATCGGAATATCGAGATTGGGTTACTTGTTCGCGACCACGTGTTGGCCGCGAGCCTGTCGAGTCACTTCCAGGGTCTGATCGACCGCGGGATGTTGCACGCTTTGCTAATGGCGTGAGAGATCAGGTTCTGTGTCTAACTCCCGCCGTGCCTCGCGCTTCGGGAGCGGCGTTCGTCGAATATTGAGCGACGTCCTGAGCACCGAGCACCAAGTTCCTCGAGCCAAGTGCATCGTACTTCGAACTGCGTGCGAAGTGCGCCCGATCACAGATAGAAGCAGGGCGTCCTTCACACTTACCGACTGCAATCGCCAATAGCTCCGCGCCGTTGCGGCCTAGGCTGGTCAGCGATATGACTGTTGCCGTTGCAGCGCGCTGCGAGTGATCACGAACAGACCCGCGAGCCCCGCGGTCAACAACAATAGGCTGCCAGGCTCCGGTACCGGTCCCGGCGGGGGCGCAAGCGCAAATGTCGGGGCGTCCAACGCGACAGGACTTCCCGCGGCGGTCGCAAACGCAACCGGCGTCGGGTTGGCCGAATCGATGTTCACGTAAAACAGATTATCGCCGAGCGTGTCATCCTGAGTCGGAAGCGGGTTGCTGTCTAACAAAAGGGAGAAGCCGAAAAAATCCGGCGTGCCCCCTACGTCCATATTGGTCGTCAGGTCGACGTTGAACGATAGGCTCGCACCCGGCGTGAATCCTTCAACAAGCAGGCTGGAAAAAACACTGTCGCTCAGGGCCGCGGACGAGTTGATGTCACCGGTCGCCCCACCCGATAGGACGGGGAAGCCGCCGGCGCTGCCGCCGCCGAACGCGAAGTTGCTGAGCGTGACGGTATTGTTGTTGTCGCCGATTCCCGATCCGTCCTGAAACGAAAAAGCCAGGCTATATCCCGCCGCACCGCTTATCGCACTCGTGTTGAGACTCACCGTGTACACAACGTTAGCATGCACCCCGCTCGCCACGGCCAGCGCAACCGGGAAAGCCCATGCCGCGAGAAGTCGTCTGGTATCCATGCTTGCGCCTCCTTATCTCGATCCCGCCGTAGACAACACGCGCGTTGTGTAATTGACCCCGACTCTGGCCGCATTGCTGAATTGAACCACGACGGTCGCGCTTGCTCCCGGCGCCAATCCGGCCACGCTAGTAATCCCAGAGACGTCCTTGTATGGACTGTTCTGCGGCGCAGTGCAATTGGTTTTGCCCGACAAGTTATAAAGACCATCATTGCCACTCAGATTCAGATTGTCAAGAACGAGCGAGAGCGGCCCGAACAGCGTCGCATTGCCGGTGTTGGTGAGCGTGATTTTCTGCGAATAAAGCCTCGTCCCAAAGTTGAACGAGTAGCCGGAGCGCTTGATTGAAATCGAACTGCTGACATCCGGCGCGCACAGCGGCACGAGGTTCGCCGCCGCGTTCTGCGCGCCGATCAAATCACCGACGCCGGCCACGCCATTGCTGTCGGGCGTGCCACACCGGTCCGGAGTCTGCTGATCCGGTGCCGTTGGGTTGTCGCAAAGCGCCTCACCTAGGTTATCCGGGTCGGGGTCATATTGCCCGGTGTACTTGTAATACTCGTAGCGGCGGCTCACCGACTCGGTGCCGGCGCCCGGCTCGCCGCCGTTTTCACTCATCTCCCATGGGCCGGGATTCGCTGCATCGAGCGGCGGCGATTGCAGCAATTGCCATTCGATTTCCGGCGGTTCCACCTCCGGATCTGGGACGCCGGCCTGGCCGAGAAGCAGATCTTCGAGCGCAACCGCTTCCGGCAGTTCGGTCACGTATATCTTCATCCAGATCGCCTCGCCCCATTGGCCTTTGCCGCCTGGCGGAATGGGCGGCGCTGGCGGTGCGTCCACGACGGCAACCACCTGCGGAGGAGGCAGAGGATCGCCGGGAACCGGCGGCGGCGGTTGAACGACATTCCAAACCGGCGGCGGAACGTTCACGGGCGCTGGGATGCTCTGGTTGCTGGGGCTACCGACCACGCTGAGCGTTCCCGTCGCATCGTTGCCGACTAGCCACCGATAGGTAGTCTGCGAAGGATTTGTCAGCAATGCGACGCCGAAGTGCTCGCAGCCGCTCGTCGGGTAATTCGCCGGATCGCCGAAAACCCAGCACTGATGCCCCATCGTGACCGGATAGGGTGGCACCGCAGCCGGAGTGGCGTCAGTGAACTTCTTGTTGATCGAATCGTATCGGCTCGCATAACGAACGATCGTGCCAGAGCCGGCGGCGTTCGCCACGATCGTCGGTTGGCCGTAGCGGATATACAAGACGGGGTTGGGGCCGCCGCTGTCGCCAAAGGTATAGACGACCTCCCCGGGCTTGATGCCCTCGAGATCGATTTCGAAACCGTTGCACGCCTGGCCGGTGTCGTTGATAACGTCGAAATTGCCCAGGCTCCCGTAGATAATCGGACTGGGCGGAGCCGACGTGGCAGCCGATGCAGGATTGGCGCTGAGCACGACGACCGCTGCAGCGAGCAGCGGTGCCAGAATAACGGACGATTGTGCGCGTTTCACGGCAGGTCCTCCTTGGTTGCCCTTCGGCTCCCTATTCCCCGTGGGAAATTTTCCCGCATCTCCTGCGTCAGTTGCTTGACCTGCCTCAAGACCGATGCATTTTCAATGCTGCGACCGGCTGGGTTCGATTCTTACCGGCTCGCAGTAAGTGCGCGTGCTATTGCCTTCAGCTCGTCCGCCGTCTCGCCGTGGGACCGAGAACCGCGAGTGTTCGCAGATCGGCGACGCGACCGTCTGCTTAGGTCGAAAGGTTCTAGGGTTTATGTCAATGGATTCGTCAGGCGCGCAGGATCGAATTCGGTCTTGTAGCGGTAGATTGACCAAGCGGTGCGAGCGATGCGCCGAGCGAGAATCACGAGGGCCGCGGTGGTGGACAGTCCCCTGGCCTGGTAATGCTCGTAGAGTGGCCGCCAAGGCTTTGTCTTCACTGCGGACAGCGCCGCCAGGTAGAGCAGCCGGCGCAGTTCGGAGGGTCCGCGTTTGGACAGGCGCCGTTTGCCGCAACGCTGTCCCGAGTCATCCGGTCGCGGATCCAAGCCGGTGAAGGCGACGAAGGCGTCCGCGCTC
>DASVFM010000029.1:0-4393 GCA_036380055.1 Casimicrobiaceae bacterium | reverse complement strand
GAACGCCAACGCCAAGTCGAAGCGCGACACGCAGTACTTCGAGATGTTCGCCAACCGCGGCATCTACCACGACGGCTGGTACGCCTGCACCACGCCGCCCGTGCCGCCGTGGCTGCTTGGGACCAAGGAGCTGCCGCCGGTCGAAGAATACAAGTGGGAACTCTACAACATCGCCGACGACTTCTCGCAGGCCAACGACCTCGCTGCGAAGAATCCCGAGAAGCTCAAGGAGATGCAGGCGCTGTTCCTGGCGGAGGCGGCGAAGTATCAGGTGCTTCCGCTGGACAATTCGGTCCTGCCGCGGCTGCTTACCCCGCGACCGAGCGCAACGGCCGGCAAGACGGTGTTCACCTACGCGGGTGAAAACGTCGGCATCCCGGTCGGCAACGCGCCGAGCCTGCTGAACAAGGACTACACGATCACTGCCGAGATCACAGTGCCGAAGGAAGGTACCGAGGGCATGATCGCGACCCTGGGCGGACGCTTCGGCGGCTACGGGCTCTACCTGCAGAAGGGGAAGCCGGTGTTCGTCTACAACCTGCTCAACCTCAAGCGCTATCGCTTCGAGGGCGGCGTCGGTGCCGATGACTGGCTCGGCAAGTCGCTCAAGGCGGGCAAGCACACGATCGTGTTCGATTTCAAGTACGACGGTCCCGGACTCGGCAAGAGCGGCACCGGTGTGCTCACGGTCGACGGCAAGCTCGTCTCGAAGCAGAAGATGGAGCACACGATTCCGTTCCTCATGGCGATCGACGAATCGTTCGACGTCGGTATGGACACGCGCACCGGCGTCGACGAGAGCTACAAGCTGCCGTTCAAGTTCGGCGGGACGATCAACAAGCTGACCTACAAGCTCGGGCCGGAGCAGCTCACGCAGGCCGACCGCGAGGCGATGCAGCGGGCGGTGGCAGCGGCGCGAGACACGCCGACTCAATAGAGCACAGCGGACTCGGAACAGAGGTTAAACTAGCAGGGGAGCCGGGTGCGGCGCGGTCCGGCTCCCCAGTCTCCGCAGCATCCGGTCATATGGCGCCGGCATTTCACTCCAAGGAGATCACAATGAGCACGAAGTCCTGGTGGTTCGCAGCAGTGGCGGTGGTCGCCGCCGGCGCCGTTTACGCGCAGCAGTTCCCAATCCTCGACCGGGTGGCCGGCAAGGTGGTCCAGAAATACCAAAGCTCGAGCTGCGAGCAGCTGTGGCAGAAGAAGGGCCAGCCGAAATCGCCGGAGGAGCAGCGTGTGATCGGGTTGCTCCAGAGCGATCCGGCCATGCGCACGGAGTTCATCAACCGAGTCGCAGCGCCCATCGCCAACAAGATGTTTGAATGCGGGATGATTCCCTGAGACGCTCTCCGGGGCACATGGAGTCTGTGATGAGAATCAGAAGTTACATGGGTCGAGCGGCAGTGTTGGTTGCGGGGATCGTTCTCGCGAGCACGGCAGGCGCGCAGACGAGCGCGCCCGCCGCTGCGCCCGCGAAACCTGCGGCGACTGCCAAGAGCGCCAAGCCGGTCGCGAAGAAGCCGGCGATCGAGAAGTTCAAGCTGATCCTCGAGCCGCGGGCGATGGATCTCCTCAAGGCGACGAGCGCGAAGCTCGCGGCAGCGAAGACGATGTCGTTCACGGCGGTGGTCGGCTACGAGTACCCAAGCAAGCTCGGTCCGCCGATCGTCTACTCGACGCGCTACGACGTCACGATGCAGCGGCCGGACAAGTTGCGCATCCTCATTCCCGGCGACGGGCCGGCTTCCGAGTATTACTACGACGGTAAGACGGCGACGGCGTACGCACCGGTCGAAAACCTCGCCGCGGTCGCCGACGCGCCGCCGACGATAGACGAAGCGCTGGAGGTCGCGTACAAGAAGGCAGCGATCTTCTTTCCGTTCGAGGACCTGCTCGTCGCGGATCCGTACGCCGCGATGACCGAAGGCGCGATCCTCGCCTACTACATCGGCCCATCCAATGTCGTGGGCGGAGTCAAGACCGATATGGTCGCGTGGGCCAACAATGACGTCCACCTTCAGATCTGGATCGGCGCCGAGGACAAGCTGCCGCGCAGGATTCGCGCGATGTACCGCGCGGATCCGCTGGCGCTGCGGCATGAGGTGGTGTTCTCGAACTGGCAGATCGATCAGCCGGTAGCGCCCGACACATTCGTGTCCGAGAAGGCGAAGACAGCCGGGCGCATGGCATTCGCTGCGCCCGCGCCCCCGCCCAAGGGGGTGAAGCCGTTGACGATGAAATCGAAGTCGCCGGCGCCGGCCAAAGCGCCCGCGAAGACGAACTAGCGCGAGGCTATCCCATGAAGACGATCCTTTCGGCGACCATGGCGCTCCTGGCCGTCACGCTTGCGACAACCTCGATCGACGCGCTTTCCAGAGGGTTTTCCGGCGGCGGCGGGAGTCATGAGAACCGAGCCGGCGGCAGCACGAGCCACAGCCCGGGAGAGACGAGTCACTCGAACGCCTGGGGCGGCAGCAGCGAGCACGAGGCGGGTGTGGGCACCGAGCACACGAACGCCTATGGCGGCAGCACCGCGCACGCCTACGGCGGCGGCACGGAGCATACCAACATGTACGGCGGCAGCACCTACGGCAAGTACGGCGAGGGCGCCTATCACACGTATCCCTCCGGCGCGACCGCCTATCACCCTCCGGGCTATCCCGCGTACCCGACCTATCCGGCTTACGCGCCGCCGGTTGCGGTTCCGTACTACTCGGCGGGCTGTTACGGCTGCGCCGCTGCCGCAGGGGCGGTCGTCGGGATGGCGGCCGGCGCAGCGGTTGCATCAGCAAATACCACGGCGGCGACCCAGAGTGCATACGCCGCAGGCGTCGCCACCGGCAGCGCGAACACGGCTGCGGCCACGAGCGCTGCCTACGGCGCCGGCGTGGCGGCGGGAGCGACGGCCGCCGGAGGCACGGTGGTCGCAGCGGCGGGGGCTCCAGCGCCCGTCGTTGTTCCTGCTTCGGGAACGTGGGTGATGGGCATGAGCTACGCGACGCTGCCGCCGGGCTCCGCAACGATCAACAAGGACGGCGTGACTTACTACCTGAACGGGAACACGTGGTTCAAGCCGGCGTACGGTGCGAACGGCGTCTTCTACACGGTGGTGGCGACGCCCTGATGATGCTCGCGACCGCGAGCCGCGGCGTCAGGTAAGATTCGGGGCTTCCTGGTCTGTCGATTTCCAACGGCGCCATTTCGCACGGGGGGAGGCCCCGCTGAGCCACGAGACGCTCGCCTGTCGCGAGTGCGATCTGCTGCAGGAAATTCCGCCGCTGCCGCCCGGCGGCAAGGCGCGCTGCCCCCGCTGCGGCGAGACACTCGTCAGCCACCGCCCCAAGGTGCTCGATCGCCTGCTCGCGCTGACGGTCGCGGCCGCGCTCGCGCTCATCGTCGCCAATACGATGCCGCTGATGGGCTTGGAGGCCGTCGGGCGCTCGGCGAGCACGACGATCATCGGCGGTGCGATCGAGATGTGGCAGCAGGGCAGCCAGATTACCGCCGTGATCGTGGCCTTCTGCGCAGTGATCGCTCCGGCGGGCCACGTTGCCTTTCTGCTCGTGGTGCTCATCGCCGTGCGCCGGCCCCCGGCACCGCGCTGGGTGGGGGAGCTGCTGCGCTCCGCGCACTTCATGGAGCACTGGTCGATGACCGAGGTGATGATGCTCGGCATCCTCGTCGCGCTGGTGAAGATCGCCGAGCTCGCCACCGTCATTCCCGGCATCGGGATGTACGCGGCAGGCGCTTTCGTGCTGCTGATCGCGGCGATCATCGCCACCTTCGAACCGCACGAGGTCTGGTCGAGAGTCCAGTGGTCTGACGGCACGCTGCCGGCGATACCGTCGGATCAGGACCGGCCGGCGATGCGAGCAACCTCATGAGCGTCACCGCGGTGAGCGCCGCCCGGGCCGGAATCGTCTCCTGCCTGACTTGCGGTCTTCTCTCGCGTCCGGCGGGCGCCGATCCCGGATATTGCCGGCGCTGCGGCGCCGAGCTCGTCTGGCGCAAGCATCATTCGATCCAATATACGTGGGCATTCCTGATCGCCGCCGCGATCTGCTATGTCCCGGCCAACGCCTTCCCGGTGCTCGGCACGACCGCGCTCGGGTCGACGGAATTCGACACCATCATCGGCGGCGTGATCTTCCTCTACAAGACCGGCTCATGGCCGCTGGCGCTCATCGTTCTCGTCGCGAGCATCATGATCCCGCTGGGAAAGATCGTCGCGCTCTCCTGGCTGTTGATCACGGTGCAGCGCGGCCGGGCTCGCAATGCGCATGACCGGGCGCGCCTCTATCGCCTGGTCGAATTCATCGGCAAGTGGTCGATGCTCGACGTTTTCGTCGACGCGTTCACCGTGGCGCTCGTGCAGTTGTCGCCGCTGATG
>DASVFM010000028.1:0-12862 GCA_036380055.1 Casimicrobiaceae bacterium | reverse complement strand
GAGTCGATGATCCTGCCGGCGCTGTCGGGGCCGCACGTGCCGCGCTTCGTCGCCTCGGGCAGCCTCGCGCAGAAACCATATCTCGTGACGGAATGGATCGAGGGTGAGAGCTTGCAGCAGAAGCTCAAGGGCGGCCCGCTTTCGCCACACGAGACCGCCCGCGTCGGCGCCGCTCTGGCGGATGCGGTGCACCAGCTGCACCTGCAGGACGCGATCCATCTCGACCTCAAGCCCGACAACGCGATCGTCAAGTCCGACGGCACGGTCGTGCTGATCGATTTCGGACTTGCCTACCACGCGCATTTTCCCGACCTGCTCGCGGAAGAGCAGCGCTTTGCCGCGGGATCTACGCCCTACATCTCTCCCGAGCAGATCCTCGGCACCCGTTCGGACCCGCGCAGCGACATCTTCTCGCTCGGAGCCCTGCTCTACGAGCTGGCCACCGGCGAGCTCCCGTTCGGTGTGCCTTCGACGATGGCAGGACTGCGCGACCGGCTCTGGCTCGACCCGGCGCCGCCTCGCCTGCGCTCGCCCGGGATCCCCGCCTGGCTCCAGGAGGTCATCCTACGCTGCCTCGAGCCGCGGGCTGAGGATCGCTATCAGTCTGCAGCTCACGTCGCCTTTGACCTGCGCAACCCCGATCAGGTCGTGCTGACCGAGCGCGCGAGCAAGGCCGATCAGGCGAACGTCCTCGAGCAGGCTCGGCGCTGGTGGCGTGCGCGCGGCGGCAGGCTGGCGCTGCACGCACCGAAGCCGCAACGGCGTGAAGCACCCATCATCATGGTCGCGGTAGACACCATGCACCCCGACGACGAGCGTCAGCCGGCTCTGCAGCGGGCGACGTTCCAGCTCCTGTCGCTGTCGGCCGAGTTTCGACTGATCTGCGTCTCGGTCATTCCGGCAGGCCCGGTTACGGAGGGCGCCGGCGAGAGCGCAAGTGCTTCGGGCGCCTACCTCGATCACATCGTGCGCCTGCGCCATTGGGTGGAGCCGCTGCACCTGCCGCGGCGGCGCCTCTCGCTGCATGTGATCGAATCGGCGAGCCCCGAGAGCGCGCTGCTCGAATTCGCGCGGCGCAATCATGTGGATCTCATCGTGCTCGGAGCGCCGCACCCGGAACAGGTTCGGCTCGCCTGGTGGCGATCGGTCGCCTCCAGCGTCACGGCCAATGCGCACTGCAGCGTCCATGTCGTGCGCGTCCCGGAGCACCCGGGCGCCCGGGCATTTGACGGTAGCGCCTTGCCGCTCAGTGAGTCTTGAGCGTGTCGAGACAGTAACCGACGCCGCGAACGGTCGAGATGCTCACGTCACCGCAGGTGAGCTTCTTGCGCAGCCGGTGCACATAGACCTCGATGGCATTCGTGCTGACTTCCTCGCCCCATTCGCACAGGTGCTCGACGAGCTGCTCCTTGCGCACGAGCTGTCCGGGACGCTGCAGGAAGAGCTCGAGCAGGGCGAGCTCACGCGCCGATAGCTCCAGCCGCTGGCCGTCGAGGTCGGCGACGCGGCCTGCCGGGTCGTAGCTCAGGCTCCCGTGCTTCACCAGGGGCGCGCGCGAACGCCCGCGACGTACAAGGGCGCGCAGGCGCGCCTCCAGCTCGGCGAGTTGAAACGGCTTGACCAGATAGTCGTCGGCGCCCGCATCGAGACCGCGCACGCGGTCATCGAGGCTGTCGAGCGCGGTGAGGAGCAGCACGGGGAGCTTAGTGTCGCGTGCCCGGAGCCGCTTCAGCACTTCGAGACCGGAAAGCCTGGGCAAGCTGATGTCCAGGATGAGCAGGTCGAACTCGCACGCGCCGAGCGCGGCATCGGCCTGCCCCCCATCGCTCGCCCAGTCAACCGCATAGCCCGCGTGCCGCAGCGTCCGCTGCAGCGCTTCGGCGAGTGTCGCATCGTCTTCGGCGATGAGGATGCGCATGCGGTGTTCCTTCTCGCCGTTCCTTTCAGCCCCGTCGCTAACCTGCTCCGGCAGCCGACATGACCTGGCAGCCCGACCGTTTCACAGCGATTGCTTGAGCTGCTCCAGAATCGCCGGGTTCTCGAGGGTCGAGGTGTCCTGCGTGATGGTCTCGCCTTTGGCGATCGAACGCAGCAACCGCCGCATGATCTTGCCCGAGCGCGTCTTGGGCAGGTTGTCGCCGAAGCGAATGTCCTTCGGCTTCGCGATCGGCCCGATTTCCTTGCCGACCCAGTCGCGCAGCTGCTTAGCGATCTTCTCCGCGTCGGCGCCCGAAGGGCGCGCTTGCTTCAACACGACGAAGGCACAAATGGCTTCGCCGGTGAGGTCATCCGGCCGGCCGACCACCGCAGCCTCCGCGACGAGCGGATTCGCGACCAGCGCCGATTCGACTTCCATCGTCCCGAGGCGGTGACCCGACACGTTCAGGACATCGTCGATCCGCCCCATGATGGTGAAGTAGGCGGTGTCCTTGTCGCGCACCGATCCGTCGCCTGCAAGATACAGCTTGCCACCGAGCTCCTCGGGGTAATAGGATTTCCGGTAACGCTCGGGATCGCCCCAGATCGTGCGGATCATCGCCGGCCACGGTTTCTTGATGACGAGCATGCCACCGTGACCGTTCGCCACGTCGTGACCCGTCTCGTCGACGATCGCGGCCATGATGCCCGGCAGCGGCAGGGTGCATGAGCCGGGCACTGTCGACGTGACCGCGGGAAGCGGCGAGATCATGTGCCCGCCCGTCTCGGTCTGCCACCACGTGTCCACGATGGGACAGCGCTCTCGCCCGATGTTGCGGTGGTACCACATCCAGGCCTCGGGGTTGATCGGCTCGCCGACCGTGCCGAGCAGGCGCAGGCTCGAAAGATCGTAGTGCTTCGGGGCATGCTCGGGGCTCGCCTCGGAGGCCTTGATCAGAGACCGGATCGCCGTCGGTGCAGTGTAGAACACGGAGACCTTGTGCTTCTGGATGTTCTGCCAGAAGCGCCCTGCGTCGGGATAGGTCGGGACGCCTTCGAAGATGACCTCCGTCGCGCCGACCGCGAGCGGGCCATAGCAAATGTACGTGTGACCCGTCACCCAGCCGATATCAGCGGTGCACCAGAATACATCGGCAGGCTTGATGTCGAACACCCAGCGCATGGTCAGCATCGCCCACAGCAGATACCCGCCGGAGCTGTGCTGCACGCCCTTCGGCTTGCCCGTCGATCCGGACGTGTACAAAATGAACAGCGGGTGCTCGGCGCCTACCCATTCAGGCACGCAGGTATCGGGCTGCTTGGCGACGAACTCGTGCATCCAGACGTCGCGCGCGGCGTTCCAGGCGATGTTGCCGCCGGTGCGTCGGTAGACGATGACCTTGCGGATCGCCTCGCAGCCGCCCATGCCCAGCGCCTCGTCGACGATCGTCTTCAGCGCCAGCTGCTTGCCGCCGCGCGCCTGCTCGTCCGCAGTGATCACGAGCACCGCTCCCGCATCGATGATGCGTTCCTGCAGCGATTTCGCCGAGAAGCCTCCGAAGACGACCGAGTGCGTCGCGCCGATCCGTGCGCATGCCTGCATGGCGACGACGAGCTCGACCGACATCGGCATGTAGACGATGACGCGGTCGCTCTTTTTGATGCCGAGCGAGCGCAAAGCGTTGGCGAAGCGGCAGACGCGGTGGTACAGGTCCTGGTAGGTGACCTTGGTAACCGTTCCGTCGTCAGCCTCGAAGATGATCGCGACCTTGTTCGCGTTGCCGCGCTCGAGGTTCCGTTCCAGGCAGTTGTAGGAGACATTGAGCTCGCCGTCGTCGAACCAGCGATAGAACGGCGCCTTCGATTCGTCTAGAACGTGCGAGAACGGCTTGTGCCAGAGCAGCTGCTCGCGGGCGAGCCGCGCCCAGAAGCCGGGGAAGTCCGCCGCGGCTTCGGCATTGAGCCGCTCGAAATCGGCCTTCTTCACATTGGCCTGCGCGACAAAATCGCGCGGCGGATCGAACATGCGCGTTTCGCGCGATACGGACTCGATGGTTGCCATGCTGAAGCCTCCTCGGAAGGTCCCCCTGCGGCCAGCGGCGCCTCTGCGGGCGCGCAATCTGCCCTTTTTCGACTGCAGTCTACCGAGTCTGTGCCACAGCGTGCAATCCCGTACGAGCGGTCCGGCGCGAAGGTTCCGGATGCTAGAATAATTCTTTCTGGCGTCGACGGTTCCGCACTGCCGGCATCCCGCGCTGCAGGCAATCACCGGCGCGCTTCGCACCCGCCCGACAGGGTCAACCGCCATGGCCGCGATCAAGCAGCAGGACCTGATCCAGAGCATCGCCGACGCTCTGCAGTACATCTCCTACTACCACCCGCTCGACTACATAGAAGCTCTCGGAGAGGCTTACGAGGCCGAAGCCTCCCCAGCGGCCAAGGACGCGATCGCGCAGATCCTCACTAATTCGCGCATGTGCGCCGAGGGCCACCGCCCGATCTGCCAGGACACCGGCATCGTGGTCGTCTTCGTCAAGCTGGGCATGAACGTGCGCTGGGCCGACGCGACGATGTCGGTGACCGACATGGTCAACGAGGGCGTTCGCCGCGCCTACCTCGACCCGGACAACAAGCTGCGCGCCTCGATCCTGCGCGACCCCGCTGGCAAGCGGACAAACACCAAGGACAATACGCCGGCCGTCGTGCACTACGACATCGTGCCTGGCGATACTGTCGAGGTGAAGCTCGCGGCTAAGGGCGGCGGCTCGGAGAACAAATCCAAGTTCATGATGCTCAACCCATCGGACTCCATCGTCGACTGGGTGCTCAACACCGTACCGACGATGGGCGCCGGGTGGTGTCCGCCCGGGATGCTCGGCATCGGCGTGGGAGGCAGCGCGGAGAAGGCGATGCTGCTGGCCAAGGAAGCCCTGATGGAGCCCATCGACATGCACGAGCTCAGGGCGCGCGGCCCGACGAACCGGCTCGAGGAGCTGCGCCTGGAGATCTACGACAAGGTTAATGCGCTCGGCATCGGCGCGCAGGGACTGGGCGGCCTCTCGACCGTGCTCGATGTGAAGATCCTTGACTACCCGACGCACGCTGCGAGCCTGCCCGTGGCGATCATCCCGAATTGCGCCGCGACGCGCCACGCGCATTTCTCGCTGGACGGCTCCGGCGCAGCGAAACTCGAGCCTCCGGATCTCGCGCGTTGGCCGGACGTGCGCTGGGCACCGTCGGCGCAGGCGCGGCGCGTGAATCTCGACGCGCTCACCCCCGCCGAGGTCGCCTCGTGGAAGCCGGGCGAGCGGCTGTTGCTCAACGGCAAGCTGCTCACCGGGCGCGACGCGGCGCACAAGCGCATTCAGGAACTGCTCGCGAAAGGCGAGAAGCCGCCGGTGGACTTCACCAACCGGGTGATCTACTACGTGGGACCGGTCGATCCGGTGCGCGACGAGGTCGTCGGTCCAGCCGGACCCACCACGTCGACGCGCATGGACAAGTTCACCGAGATGATGCTCGCGCACACCGGCCTGATCGCCATGGTCGGCAAGGCGGAGCGCGGGCGAGCCGCGATCGAGGCGATCCGCAAGCACCGCGCGGCATATCTGATGGCCGTCGGCGGCGCAGCCTACCTCGTGTCGAAGGCGATCCGCTCGGCCCGGATCGTTGCGTTCGCCGATCTTGGAATGGAAGCGATCTACGAGTTCGAGGTGAAGGACATGCCGGTCACGGTCGCGGTCGACGCCGCGGGCAGCTCGGTGCATGAGACTGGCCCGCGCGAGTGGCAGCGCAGGATCGGCAAGATTCCCGTGGCGGCCGCTTAAGGCGCATGGTCAAGCACCGGTCTCCGCTCGGCGGCGACACGATCTCGCCGCTGAATGCGCCTCCCGTGCGCATGGGGTTGCTCACCAAGCTCAATGCGTTCGCCATCGGGCTCATCGTTGTGACGGCGATCGTCGTGGCTGCGTTTCTGGTGAACCAGCAGCTGCGCGAAGACCGCGCGCGTTTGCGTGCTGAGGGCATGGCGGTCGCGGGCATGGTTGCCGAGGTCGCCGACGAGGCCATAACGTCGGCCGATATGTCGAACGTCGCCTCGGTACTGGACGGGCTTGGGGCCGACCGGGACATCGTCTACGCGGCCGTTCTCGACCTGCAGCAGCGCCCGCTGCTCGCGCGCACCTACGGCGACGGCGCGGTCCCCAAGACGCCGGTTGCCTTGCCCAAACAGGGAGCCACGTCCACTCTCGAGAGCGAGTCAGCAGGCCGCAGATACGTCGACATCATCATCCCCGTTCACACGCCGCCGCGACTCGGCACGGGCGAGGTCCCGAGCTCTCGGCCGATCATCGGCTACGTTCGTCTTGGGATGAGTTTCGACCGCAGCGTCGAGCGGTTGCGCAACAACCTCTTCGGTGCGCTGACCGTCGTCGCACTGGCAGTGGTTATCGGGAGCATAGTCACGCTGCTCCTCACGCGCAGGCTCATCGCCCCGATCCGCCAGCTGATGCGGGCCGCGCGCGCCGTGGGTGCGGGCAAGCTCGACGTATACGTCGCCGCGAAGTCGAGCGACGAGCTCGGCCTTCTGACCCATACGTTCAACCACATGACGCAACGCCTGGCCGAATCGCAGGCCGAGGTTGCGACGTATCAGCGCACGCTCGAGGACAAGGTGACACAACGCACCCGCGAGCTCGAGATCGCGACGGCTCAGGCCTACAAGCTCGCCCAGCACGACATCCTGACGGGCTTGCCCAATCGCGCGCTCCTGAACCAGCGCTTGAAGCAGATCGTCGCCCAGGCATCGCGCGACGAGCTTCAGGTTGCGTGTCTATTTCTCGACTTCGACCACTTCAAGCGCATCAACGACACGCTTGGTCACGACGCCGGCGACCAGCTGCTGCAGGCGGTCGCGCAGAGGCTCGCGAGCGCCGTGCGCGAGTCCGATACGGTGGCGCGCCTGGGAGGCGACGAGTTCGTGGTGATCCTTCCCGGGCTCGACCCGACTAACTCCGCGTTCGAGGTGATGAACGTGCTCACCCGGGTACGTGAGTCGTTCCTCGCCCCCTTCAGACTGGGCGAGCAGACGCCCACGCTCACCTGCTCTATCGGAATATCGGTGTATCCCGTCGACGCGTCCGACCCCAGCGGACTGATCAAACAGGCGGATACCGCGATGTACGCGGCGAAAGAGGCCGGACGCAACGCGTACCGCTTCTACACGGCCGACATGAATGCGCGAGTCCAGGCGCGCCTGCAGCTCGAAACGGACATGCGCCGCGGCTTGATGGACGATGAGTTCTTCCTGGTCTACCAGCCGCAGATCGACATGAACACGGGGCGCGCCTGCGGCGTCGAGGCGCTGTTGCGCTGGCGGGACCCCGAGCGCGGGATCATCGCCCCGAACGAGTTCATCCCAATCGCCGAAGAGTCGGGCATGATCCAGGCGCTGGGCGCACGCGTGCTTCGCGACGCCTGCCGGCAGGTGGCGTTCTGGCATCGTCAGAACATGCTGCTGCGCCTGTCGGTCAATCTTTCGGTGCAGCAGCTGCAGCACGACAGCTGGCTCTCGGTCGTCGAGGACGCGCTGCGCTCGAGCGGGCTCCCGGGCCGATTTCTCGACCTGGAGATCACCGAAAGCGTGATCATCACGCACCAGGAGAAAGCGGTTTCCACCCTCGTGCGCCTCAAGCAGATGGGCGCATCGATCACGGTGGACGACTTCGGGACCGGGTATTCGAGCCTGTCCTACCTGGCGCGCCTGCCTATTCAGGGCGTGAAGATCGACCAACGCTTCGTGCATGGGCTGGAGCACAATCGCAGCGACGAGGCTATCACCCAGGCGATCATCGCCATGTCGCACAGCATGGGCCTGCGCGTCATCGCCGAGGGCGTGGAGACAGTCGCCCAGTTCGAGTTCCTCAAGCAGCACGGCTGCGAGGAGGCGCAGGGCTATCTCATCGCACGCCCGCTGGAGGAGCCGGAGCTGCGTTCCTGGTGGATGATGCAGGAGGAGGAAGGCCGCATCGTCGACCGGCAGCCCGACATGTGGCGGGCTCAGAGCCGCTAGCGGCGCTCAGCGCCCTAGGTCGGCGGGCGTATCCACGTCTTGCAGCACCGCGGCGTCCTCGACGTCGATGAGCCGCACCGGGTGCGCCGCAAGCACGCTCTTCGCACCCTCGTCGCCGCGCAACGCAGTGAGCTCGGCGTAGAACGCGGCGGCGAATCCCACCGGATGCCCGCGGCTTCCGCGGTACGCGGGCGCCACCAGCGACGCGCCCGCGCGTAGCGCCGCCACCACGGCGGCGATCGTCTCGCTGCGCACCCACGGCATGTCGGCGAGCGCGATCACCCAGGCCGCCGCCAGCGGCGCGGCGCGCACGCCCCAGGCGAGGCTCGCGCCCATGCCCTCAGCGGCTTCGGCACAGGCAGTGAGCCGCGGACCCTGCTCGCGCAGCGCGTCCGCGAGCGCCGCGTCACCCGGGCGCAACACCACGACGACGTGATCGACGGCTGCTGCAAGGCTCTTCAGCGCAGCGGCTGCGACCCGCGGTCCGGTGGGCAGTGCCGCGAGAAGCTTGTTTGCGCCGAAGCGCGCCGCGCTTCCCGCGGCGAGCAGCACGCCGACGATGGGAAGCGCGCGCACGCCTATTCCGGCAGCAGGCGGAAACGGCCGTCCTTCACCGTCACCAGCACGCGCGCGCGCTCGTCCATGCCGTTGTGGTCGGTCGCGCTCATGTTGAACACGCCTTGGCAGCCGACGACGTCGCGCTCGCGCTCGAGCGAGTCGCGCAGCGCGACCCGGAATGCCTCGGTTCCCGGCTTGCCGCTCTTGAGCGCGACCGGGACGGCTCGCTGCAGGAGCAAGCCCGCATCGTAAGTGTTGGCACCGAAGGTGGCCGGCTTCTGCCCATACTGCTTTTCGTAGGCCGCGATGTAGACGAGGGCGACCCTCTTGATCGGGTCGGTGTCCGCGACATCGTCGATAACCAGCATCGAGCCGGCGGCAAGCACGGTCCCCTCGACCTTCTCCGTGCCGAGGCGGATGAAATCCTCGGTGGCCACGGCGTGCGTCTGGTAGATGCGTCCCTTGTAGCCGAGGTCGCGAAGCGTGGCTTGCGGCAGCACCGCCGGCCCGCCGACCCCGGCAATCAGCACCGCGTCTGGCTTCGCCGCGACGAGCTTCAGCGCCTGCCCCGTGACGCTCTGGTCGGCGCGCGCATAGCGCTCGCTCGCCACGACGCGGATACCGGCCTTCTCGGCGAGCCCGCTGAAGACCTTGTACCAGTTCTCGCCGTACGCATCGTTGAAGCCGATGAAGCCGATCGTCTTCACGCCGTTCTTCACCATATGCTTGACGAGGGCTGCAGCAATCAGATCGTCGTTCTGCGTCGTCTTGAACACCCAGCGCTTCTTCGCATCGATCGGGTCGACCACCGACTGGGTGCCCACCGTGGCGAGCAGCGGCACTTTGCCTTCTGCCACGAGGTCGAGGATGGCAAAGGCGTTGGGTGTGGTCGAAGGACCGATCAGCGCGTCGACATTGTTCTCGCCGATCAGTTTCTTCGCGTTCTGCACGGCCTGCGTCGTGTCGCCGCCGTCCTCGAGCAGGATGTACTCGATCGTCGCGTCGCCAATCTTCGTCGGCAGCAAGGCAGCCGTGTTCCTTTGCGGTATGCCGATGGCCGACGTGGGACCCGTCGCAGAGACCATCACGCCGATCCTGATCTGCGCAGATGCCGTCGACATCGCCAGTAGCAGCGCGGTGATTGTGCCGATCAGCCTGACCACTGCGATCTCCTCGAACCAAAATCTCGTAAAGTGGTCAATCCTAAGCCCATGCACGAGGCGCTACAAGTTGCGCGGCGCCTGTGGCAGGTTGCGAGACCGCCAACCTCGCAGTACAGTGGATTTACGCTGGCGCGCCATGTCTCATGCCGGTTCGCCGACGCCCTCCGTGACAACCAGGCAAGGAGGTCAGCGATGAGACGTCGAATGTATTACGTGATGCCCGACATCGCGAGCGCACGCAGGATCATGGATGATCTTCTTCTCGCGCGCATCGAGGAGCGCCACATTCATTGCCTCGCCCGGCAAGGGACGCCGATGGATGGGCTGCACGAGGCGAATGTGTTCCAGAAGACGGATCTCGTCCACGGGGCGCAGGTCGGGCTCCTGTGTGGCGCGCTGCTCGGTTGCATCGTGGGCGGGGCAGTGGTGTGGTACTTCCCGGTTGCCGGCATCTGGCAGACCGTAACGGTGCTCGCCGCGACGATCATCGGCGCCCTGTTCGGCGTGTGGGTGTCGAGCATGATCGGCTCCTCGATCCCCAATTCGCGGCTGCGCCAGTTCGACGGGCTCATCGGGGAGGGAAAGATTCTCGTAATGGCGGATGTGCCGGAGCACCGGTCCGAAGAGGTCAGGTCGCTGCTCGGGGAGCGGCACCCGGAGGCCGCGTCACGCGGGCTGGAGCCCCATATACCGGCGTTTCCCTAGCGGAATGCTCGAAGGCGGCCTCCTTGCACGGGTATCGGGATCTGTCGCGTAGCGTGTCGGCCGCTCGTGCCGCGGCCTCCTCGTGCGACCATCGCAATGCGAGCCGATGCGCGTCGGCCGCTTGCCCCTCTCGCGGGTCGCCCCCGTGCGCTCGCGCCCGGGGACCCACTCCGCCGCTCGAGGTGCTACGGCTCGAAGAATTCTCGCACGCGATCGAACCAGTTCTTCGCGCGCGGGTTGTGCGCACCCGGATTCTCCGCGCTGATCGCCTCGAATTCGCGCAGCAATTCTTTCTGCCGCGTCGTGAGCTTCACCGGCGTCTCGACGGCGACGTGGCAATAGAGATCGCCGTGCACGCTGCTGCGCACGCCCTTGATGCCTTTGTTGCGTAGACGGAACACCTGGCCCGTCTGCGTTTCGGCAGGAATCTTGATCTTGGCGTGCCCATCGAGCGTCGGAATCTCGATTTCCCCACCCAGCGCTGCGACCATGAATGAGATCGGCATCTCGCAGTGCAGGTCGCTGTTGTCGCGCTGGAAAACGGAATGCGGCTTGAGCGCGACCACCACATAGAGGTCACCGGGCGGGCCGCCGTTGATCCCCGCCTCGCCTTCGCCGGAAAGGCGGATGCGGTCGTCCTGGTCCACGCCGGCGGGAATCTTGACCGATAGCGTCTTGTGCCGCTTGACGCGGCCCGCGCCGCCGCAGGTCGAGCACGGCTCGGGGATGATCTTGCCCGTGCCGTGGCACTGCGGACAGGTCTGCTGCAGCGAGAAGAAGCCCTGCGAGATGCGCACCTGGCCCTGACCGTGGCACGTCGGGCAGGTCTTCGCCTGGGTGCCGGGTTTGGCGCCCGAGCCATGGCAGGTCTCGCAGACGTCCATCGACGGCACGCGGATCTTCGCCTCGCTGCCGCGCGCCGCATCTTCCAGCGACAGCTCGAGGTTGTAGCGCAGGTCCGCGCCTCGATAGACGCCGCTTCCCCGGCCGCGTCCCGGAGCGCCGCCGAAGATCTCGCCGAAGATGTCGCCGAATGCGTCGGCGAAACCCCCGAAGCCTTCCGGCCCGCCGCCGAAGCCGCGCGCGCCCGCGGCGCCGAAACCCGCCGACGGGTCGACCCCCGCATGCCCGAATTGGTCGTAGGCCGCGCGCTTCTTCGCGTCGGAGAGCACTTCGTAGGCCTCCTTCGCTTCCTTGAATTTCTCCTCGGCGTTCTTCTCGTTCGGGTTGCGATCGGGGTGATGTTTCATCGCGAGCTTGCGGTAGGCGCGGCGGATGTCCTCCTCCGACGCGTCGCGATTGACGCCCAGTACCGCGTAGTAGTCTCGCTTCGCCATCGCCCGTCCCGCACCCTCTCTCAACGTCCCAAACGCACAACGGCCGAGTTAAGCGGCGCGGCAGGCGCTCGCTTCAACTCGGCCAGATATTCCGTCGTCGGGAATCACTCTATCCGTAATTCCCGGCGGCGCATCGCCCGACGACGGAGTATCACTTCTTGTCTTTGACTTCCGTGAACTCCGCGTCGACGACCTTCTCCTCGTCGCCCTTGGCGCTGCCCTTGCTGTCCGCCGCACCCGCGCCCTGCGCCTGCGCGTCGGCCTGGGTCTTGGCGTACATCGCCTCGCCAAGCTTCTGCGACGCGGTCATGAGCGCCTGCGCCTTTGCGTCGAGCGCGTCCTTCGAGGCGTCCTTCTCCTTTAGCAGGTCGTCGGCTTCCTTCAGCGCGCCCTCGATCTTCGCCTTCTCGTCGGCACCGACCTTGTCGCCGTATTCGCCGAGCGACTTGCGCACGCTGTGCACCAGCGCATCGAGATGGTTGCGGGCCTGCACGACCTCCATGAGCTTCTTGTCTTCCTCGGCGTGCTCTTCCGCGTCCTTGACCATCTGCTGGATCTCGGACTCAGAGAGCCCGGAGTTGGCCTTGATGGTGATCTTGTTCTCCTTGCCGGTGGCCTTGTCCCTGGCGCTCACGTGCAGGATGCCGTTCGCATCGATGTCGAATGTGACCTCGATCTGCGGCATGCCGCGCGGCGCCGGCGGAATCCCCTCGAGGTTGAACTGGCCGAGGCTCTTGTTGCCGGCAGCCTTTTCGCGCTCACCCTGCAGCACGTGGATTGTCACCGCGGCCTGGTTGTCGTCCGCGGTCGAGAACACCTGTTGCGCCTTGGTCGGGATGGTGGTGTTCTTCTGGATGAGCTTTGTCATCACGCCACCGAGCGTCTCGATGCCGAGAGACAACGGGGTGACGTCGAGCAGGAGCACGTCCTTCACGTCGCCCTTGAGGACGCCGCCCTGGATCGCTGCGCCAACCGCAACCGCTTCGTCGGGGTTGACGTCCTTGCGCGGCTCCTTGCCGAAGAACGCCTTCACCGTTTCCTGCACCTTCGGCATGCGGGTCATCCCGCCCACGAGAATCACATCGCTGATATCGGAGAGCTTCACCCCCGCA
>DASVFM010000027.1:0-2341 GCA_036380055.1 Casimicrobiaceae bacterium | reverse complement strand
CTCGATGTCGGTCATGACACGGCGAGCTTCGCTGTTGCAGGGCGTGGCGGCTCCACGCGACTGCCTTGGCCGGCTCTGAGGAGCGCGTCGTTCCATGCGCCGGGTGTCGCGTCCCACGGCACGAGCGTCGCACTGGCGTGCTCCGCGAGCCGCTCGGGAAACGCGCCGAGCGTGGAGGCCACGATCGGAAACCCGCTGTCAAGGGCCACCGAAAGCGTGTACGAATAGGTCTCCGGAACCTGTGCCGGAAACCAGACCACATCCGGTCTTTCGGCAGCAAGAATCGACGCCAGCTCCGCGTCGGCGTACTGCCCGCGAATCGACATAGGGGTTTGCGGCCACAGCGGCACGGGCTCGGTGGTCGAACCCAGCACGAGGAATGACAGCGGCAGCTGGCGCGTTCGCGCATCTTCGGCGCATGCAGCAACCACGCGCAGTCCCTTCTCCGGAGTGAGATTTCCGAGCGTGGCAACCCTGGTGATGCGAGGTGCGGGAACAGCGTTGGTTTCCGGATGCGCGAGAATCGTCACCTGTACGTCGGGAAAATATCGCGCCATGCGCCGCGCCACATCGCGCGACGGCGCGATGACCCGATCGGCCGCGCGCAACAGCCCCCCGAACGCGCCCCGCCACGCGCCGATGTCCATGCCCCACTGGCCGGGGCGCTTGGCCAGGCATGCGGCGCAGCCCGTTGCGTCGGGCTCGCCGCAATAGCGGCCATCCTCGGTGACGAGGTGGTATTGCGGGCAGATCGCGTAGTAATCGTGCAGCGTGCAGTCATAAGGCACGCCGATCGCACCCGGCAGATCGAGCACTGCTTTTGGAAGCCCATGGACGTGGTGGAAGTGGATGCGCGCCAGGCCCAGCGCGCGCAACAGCGACACCAGCGCGGGCGCTTGCTCGGACAAACTGAAGTAGGCGCTGAACCCCTCGCCATTTTTCGCCCAGGAGAGTTTCACGGTGTCTCCCACCGCGGGCTCCAGCAGCAGGACGTTGCACCGTTCACCGACTATGGCGGCGAGTTCGGTCATGTGGCGGCGGATGCCACCACCCCACGCATGCGCAATGAAGAGCAGGAGGTGCTTCGGCGATGCTGCAAGGCGAAGCAGGTCGACGTTGCGCTGAAACGGCCGCGCCGGATCGCTCCTGGCGAATTCGGCGCGCAGCCGCGGATATTGCGGAAAAAGTCTGTCGAGCGCATCTTCTGCGCGTGCGAGTTCCTGCGCTGCGGCTGGGTCGAATGCGTGCTCGCCCGCGTCGTGCACAAACACGTCGGCAGCCAGCACATGGCCGAAGCCTGCGCTCGAGGCGCGCAGACAGAAGTCCTCCACGCCGTAGTCGCTGCCGAGCGGTCCCCGCTCGAGCGCCCCGACCGCCGCCACGCACTCGCGGCGCAGATAAACGCACGCGCCGCAGGTCGAGGGCACGGCGACCGATGCACCCGCATTGGCGCGCCGGAACAGCGCGTCGAGCGAAGCGACGGTGTACCCTTCCGGGAGCGCGTTGCGAAAGCCCGTGCGCGGATAGCCGGCCACGCCGCGGTAGCTCGTGAATGGCGCGACCGTTCCGATGTCGCGACTCTTGGCTGCGTGTGCGGCGAGGCGATCGAGCCAGTCGTTGGCGACTTCGACATCACCACGCAGCACCACGGCATCGCGATCCGGGTGCAGCGCAAGGGCACGGTTGACTGCCGCCGAGAAACCCTCCGCCGCCGGCTGCTCTAGCAAAGTGAGTCGTTTCCGGTCGCGTTGCTCGCGCAACCAGCGAGCGAGTTCCGGTTCCGGGCACACGTCCTCGACAGCGATCAGCTCGAACGGCACCTGCTGCGGGATCGAGAGCACGCCCTCGATGCACCGCGCTGCGGTTGCGAGCCCTCGATAGACGGGAACGATGACATCGAGCGTTTCCACTATTCGCTCACCCTCGCCGCACTCGGCAACAGCAGCCGGCGCAACTTGCTTAGCGGCCAGCGCACCCACCCCTGCCATGACTCCCGGTAGCGCAGCCGCGCCGCGATTCCGTCCAGCTCGCCGAGGAGCCGCAACCGCTCGTTATCGAGCGGCCCAAGCTGCGCCTGCAGAGCCCGTTCGCGCTCGAGGGCGCTCATCAGCTGGTCGACCACAGCAAGCCCCTCCTGCAGCCGCTGGGCCGCTATCTTCCGAGCGTCCACCATCTCCCAGTACAGCTCCTTCTGAGCATCGGCCGAGCGCTCGAAGTCGCGGTAGAGTGATTGCGAATCGTCGGCGAAGAGTGAAAGCGCGGGTAGCTGCGGCAACGAGGCTTCGGGTCCCCCGCAGACCACGATGAAATACAGCGGCGAGGCGGGCGTTGTCGGCGTTTC
>DASVFM010000026.1:0-9507 GCA_036380055.1 Casimicrobiaceae bacterium | reverse complement strand
AGAATGCCGCGGGACGAAGCGATGCGCAACCTGCCGTCGAACGAGGGAGCCTCGATCGGCCGCGATCCGGTGCGGCTTCGCCGGACGGTAGAATAGCGTCGTGTTCGCGAAGTCCGAACCCTCCGTGAGGCTGCGCTGGCCTTCGCTGTTCATCGGCTTGCTGCTCCTCACGACACTCGCCTGGGGGGAGGACCAAACACCCGAGGCTCCGTCGGGGTGGACTCCGAAGAAGGCGGTCACGAGCGGGCGCGACATGGTGGCAGCCGCCAACCCGCTCGCCGTAGAGACGGGCTATCGGATCTTGCGCGAGGGTGGCAACGCGATCGACGCTGCAGTTGCCGTCCAGATGGTGCTCAACCTCGTCGAGCCGCAATCCTCCGGCCTCGGCGGCGGAGCGTTCATCCTCTTCCACAACGGTCGCAATGGCTTGCTCACGAGCTACGATGGTCGTGAGACCGCGCCTGCGGCCGCGCGAGAGGATCGCTTCCTCGGCTCGGACGGGAAACCGCTCCGGTTCTTCGATGCGGTCGTCGGCGGAAAATCGGTGGGCGTGCCCGGAACGCTCCGCGCGCTCGAGCTCGCGCACCGGCAATACGGCAAGCTGCCATGGGCGAAGCTCTTCGAGCCGGCCATCGAGCTGGCCGAGCGCGGTTTCACGGTAAGCTCGCGACTCAGCCTCTTGATCGCCACGGAGAAGGATCGCTTCCGGCAGGAGCGTGCGCGCGCCTATTTCTTGAACCCGGACGGATCGCCACTCGCCGTCGGGCAGACGCTAAGGAACCCTCAGCTTGCCGCTACCCTGAAGCGAGTCGCTGCGGAAGGCGCGGACGCGTTCTACAAGGGATCGATCGCGGCAGACATCGTCGAAACCGTTCGTTCGCCCGCGACCAACCCAGGGGACATGACCGAAGCGGATCTGGCGAACTACAAAGCGAAGGTCCGCGAGCCGGTGTGCGGTCGCTATCGCGGCTGGCGCGTTTGCGGAATGCCTCCGCCGTCTTCGGGCGGGATTACGGTGCTGCAGATTCTTGGCGTGCTCGAGCCTTTCGACCTGCACGCGATCGGCGTGGAGTCGCTCATCAGCGTGCATTTGTTCAGCGAGGCGGGCCGCCTCGCCTTTGCGGACCGGGATCGCTACCTCGCCGATCCCGAGTTCGTGACCGCGCCTCCCGGGCTGACCGACCCTGCATACTTGCGGCAGCGCTCCGCGCTGATCAGGATCGACGCGAGCATGGGCCGCGCCGCGGCCGGGGTTCCCCCGGCCGCGGCGAAGAAAAAGGCGGCATGGCTCGATCTCGGCGCCGACACTGCGCTTGAATTTCCCTCGACCTCGCATATCTGCATTGTGGATAGATACGGGAATGCGTTGTCCATGACCACGACGATCGAATGGGCCTTTGGCAGCCACTTGATGACTCGCAGCGGATTTCTGCTCAACAACGAGCTCACGGATTTCTCGTTTGTAGCCGTCGACGACGGCAAGCCCGTCGCCAATCGCATCGAGCCGGGGAAGCGACCGCGGTCGTCGATGGCACCGACCATCGTCTATGATGACAAGGGTCGACTCTATGCTGTCGCCGGATCGGCCGGTGGCCCCGCGATCATCAACGACGTGACGAAAGTGCTCCTGGGCATCCTCGACTGGAACCTTGATCCACAGGCCGCCGTCGACCTGCCGAACATGGGAAGCCGCAACGGCCCGACCGAGCTCGAAAGGAATACGGCGGCGGCAGCTCTGGAGCCCAAGCTGCGTGCGCTTGGCCATGACACGCGCCTCATGACCGACACGAGCGGGCTTTCGGTGATCGTGCGCCGGAATGAGCGATGGGCAGCCGGCTCGGATCCCAGGCGCGAAGGCACGGCGAAGGGCAATTGAACATTCCAGCGACCCGACTCGGCGAAGCGTCTCGGCCCGAGATCAAGCGCCACTTCCTCGCTCTCGGAACGGTGGACATGCGACTGCGTTTCGGCAGCATGCTTGCTCCGTCCGCGCTCGAGGAGTTCGTGGAGCACATCGATTTTGATCGCGACGCGGTGTTCGGCGTCCACGATGAGAAACTTGCGCTGATCGGCGTGGCGCACGTCGCCTTCACCGAGGATTTCGCGGAGCTCGGCGTGTCGGTGCTGCCGACTCAGCGCGGTCGAGGCGTGGGCGCCGCGCTGCTCGCCCGCGCGGCCGAGCATGCGCGCAACCGCTTTGTCGATCGTCTTTACGTGCATTGTCTTTCGGAGAACACCGCGATGATGCGGCTCGCGAAAGATGCGGGCATGACGATCTGCATCGATGCGGGCGAGGCGGACGCGTTCCTCAAGCTTCCGCCGGCCGATCCGGCCTCGGTCACCGGCGAGTTCGTCGAGCAGCGGCTCGCGCTCTTCGACTACGCCCTGAAGACACAGGCCGCGTCGTGGCGACAGTTGGCCGCGGCGCTGCGGTCCCGGAGCGGCGACAAGCGATGAGCGCGGCGAAGCCGCACCGGATCGTGATCGTCGGCGGCGGCGCTGGAGGGTTGCCGCTCGCTGCGCGCCTCGGCGACAAGCTGGGCCGGCGCGGCCGAGCGGAGATTACGCTGATCGACCGCAACAGCACTCATCTGTGGAAGCCGCTCCTGCACGAGGTGGCTGCGGGCCGCATGGACGCCGATGTGCACGGTATCGATTACCTGGCGCTCGCGTACTGGCACCACTTTCGCTTCCGACAAGGCAGGGTCGCAGGACTCGACCGGGCGCGCCACGAGCTCACGCTCGACGCAGTCTACGACGACGACGGGGCGCTGATGCTCCCGCGGCGCGTGCTGCGATACGACACGCTGATCTTCTGCGTGGGGAGCGTGAGCAACGATTTCGGAGTCGCCGGTGTCGAGGCACACGCGATTTCGCTGGAGACACTGGAGGACGCCGAGCGCTTCCATCGGCGGCTGCTCGCGGCGTGCGTACGTGCCGACGGAGCGGCCGCGGCAGGCAAGCCCACCGGCGTCAACATCGTCATCATCGGCGCGGGCGCGACCGGGGTCGAGCTCGCGGCGGAGATCCGCCACACGACCGATGTGCACGCGAGCTACGGGCTCGAGTATCTTGATCCGGCCAAAGACATCCGGCTCACGATCGTCGAAGCTGCACCGCGCATCCTACCCGTCCTTCCGGAGCACATCGCGAAGGCGGCAACGGGGTTGCTCGGCAAGCTGGACGTCGAGGTGCGCACGGGGGAGCGCGTCACTCGGGTGGACGAGAGCGGCGTGCAAACGGCCAGCGGTGCCTTCTATGGCGCGGATCTCGTCGTCTGGGCCGCGGGGATCAAGGCGCCGGAGTGGCTCGCGGACCTCGACGGCCTCGAGACGCGGCGCGGCAATCAGCTGGTCGTGACCATCACGCTGCAGACGACGCGCGACCCCGACGTGTTCGCATTCGGCGACTGCGCGGCCTGTCCCTGGCCGGGGGGCGGCCGCATCGCGACGCTCGTGCCGCCGCGCGCCCAGGCCGCGCGACAGCAGGCGATGCTCCTCGTCAAATCGATGCGTGCGAGGCTCGCCGGGAAGCCGCTGCCTGAATTCCACTTCCGCGACTTGGGCTCGCTCGTCTCGCTCGGTGAGCTCTCCGCGGTGGGCACACTTATGGGAAGACTGGTCGGAGGGAGTCTGCTGATCCAGGGGCTGATAGCGCGTTGGATGTACGCTTCGCTGTACAAGCTGCACCAGATCGCGATCCTTGGCTACCTCGGCGTCGCGCTCGATACGGTCGGTCGCTTTCTGCGCCGACGCACCGAGCCGCGGGTGAAACTGCACTGAGATGAAGACGAAGCCTCGCCTCGTTGTCACGCGTCGGTTGCCGCCCGCCGTCGAAGCGCGGCTGGAACGCGACTACGACGCGGTGCTCAATGCCGATGACCGCCAAATCGACGCCGACGAGCTCGTGCGCCTCGCCGCGGGTGCGCGAGGACTGCTCGTCGCGCCTACCGAGCGCGTGGACGCAGGAGCAATAGAGCGCCTGCCCGGGTCGGTGCAGATAATCGCGACCTACTCGGTGGGCTTCGACCATGTCGACGCGGCGGCCGCGCGAAGCCGTGGCATCGCGGTGACGAACACCCCGGACGTGCTCACGGAGGCAACCGCCGATATTGCCCTGCTGTGCCTGCTCGGCGCCGCGCGTCGCGCACTCGAAGGCGACCGTCTGCTGCGCGAGGGGCGGTGGCGACGATGGACGCCGACCGAGCTGCTCGGCGCCGAACTCGCGGGGAAGCGGCTAGGCATCTTCGGCATGGGGCGCATCGGCCAGGCCGTCGCGAAGCGGGCGCGTGGCTTCGGCCTTTCACTTCTCTACCACGATCAGCGCAGCCTCGCCGCCGCCGAAACGCAGGGAGCGCGCTACGTCGCCCGCCCGGAGGAACTCCTGGCGCAGAGCGACTTTCTCAGTCTCCACGCGCCCGCCACGCCGGCGACCCATCACTTCCTCAATGCGGCGCGCATCGAGTTGCTTCCCGCGGGAGCGATCGTGGTCAATACGGCGCGCGGCACGCTGGTGGACGACGAGGCGCTGATCGACGCGCTGCGACGGAGGCGCGTCGCCGCGGCCGGGCTCGACGTGTTCGAGAACGAGCCGCGCATCCACCCGGGTTATCTCGAGCTGCCCAACGTCTTCCTCCTGCCGCACTTGGGCAGCGCCACGGTGGAAACGCGCGACGCGATGGGCTTTCGCGCCCTCAATAATCTCGACGCTTTTTTCGCAGGGCGCGCGCCTCCGGATTGGGTCAACCGTTGAGGCCGGTGCACGCGTAAAAAAAGGAGCCAGGCAGACGACGCCTGGCCTCGGGGACCGCCTCACTCCAGCGAGGCGGTACGGAAAGCGCACGGTCTCGCGCCCCGCGTGCACCTACGGGCCAACAGCGGGCCGACTTGCTCTATTCCGGGGCCGCCCGCTCAGGCAGGGACGAGCCACCCGTTCTCGCGGCGCACGGCACCCACGCGCTCGAGATCCTCCACCAGCCACAGCGCCAGGCCGGCGGGCGAGAGGCGCAGGACGCGCGCATTCAGGTCGCGGTAGATGCCGATGCGCCCGACATAAGCCGGCAGGTCCGCGAGAGCGAGCCGCCGCTGGTCGAGCAGAGTGAAAGTCAGCGCGACCTTGAGCGCATAGCGGGCGAGCCGCACGCTGTCCGATTCGAACGCCGCCGTGCGCCTGAGCGCACGCTCGATGGCCGGACGGACGGCCGTGAATGGCTCGCCGTGACCCGGGATCACGACGCGTATGTCGAGCCCGCCGAGCATCTCGAGCGTCGTGCGGGTGGCAGGCAGTGCGCGCGGGTCGATCTCCGGCGGCATCACGAAACCGTAGCCGTTGGCCCACAGGGCGTCGCCGGAGACCAGTATGCGATGCTCCGGGTTGTAGAAGACGAACGCTCCCATATCGTGGCCGGGAGCGGCGAGCGCCTGCCACTCGAGCTCGCCCCAGGCGTAGCTCGCTCCAGGACGCAGCAATTCGTCGTAGCGGAAGCGCTCCGCGCGTTGGTCGGCGTAGCCCAGCAATAGCGCGCGCTCGTCCCAGGCGTCGACCAGCGGCGCCTCGCCCTCCGGCAGGGCGATGGGGCAGCCGTAGCGCGCCTTGATTGCGGCGTTGCCGCCCATGTGATCGCTGTGGCAGTGCGTGTTCACGAGCTTCGCCAGGGGGGCGGATCCCAGGCCGCGCGGGGTGGCGATCAGGGAAAGCGTCATGGCGGAGTGTGCCAGGTAGCCCGAGTCGATGAGCACGTGGCCCAGGTCACTCTTGAGCAGCACGTTGTTCGACGACAGCCAGTCGCGCACGAACACGTGCATCTGGGGCGGAAGCTTCACCGAACGGTCGGGCATGGACGCTGCGGCTGGCGCGAGCAACGGCTCGCGGCGCAATCATAGCAAGCCAGTCCCTCTGTGCTCGACCCTGCGCAATCATGACGCTAGTATCGCGCCGATGAGACCACTGGCAATCGCCCGCGCGCCGCGTCCGACCGATGAGTGATCCTGGCGCTGCGGTCGATCGGCTTACCGCGCTCCTGCGTGCGGCACCGAAGACGCGCGGCGCCTGGAGCGAGCTTGTCGCGGCAGCGCGCGCCTCAGGGCGCGAAGACGAGGCGATTGCCACCTGCATTCGTGCCGTGGATGCCGACCCGACGCTCCTGTTTGCGCTGCGGGCGCTGCTGCACCTGATCCCCGACGATCCGGCGAGCGAGGAGCCTCCTGCGGTCATGGGCTCGACCATGCGCGTGCCGACGAGCGTGGTGGTCTGCAGCAACGACGATCTGCAGTTCGCCGCCATGGCGGCGGATTACGAGCGGGCCTTCGCCGGCTGGCCGCACGAAATCGTGCGCATCGCCGATGCCGCCTCGCTAGCGGAGGGCTACACGCGAGGTGTGGCGGCGGCGAGCGGTGCAGTCGTCGTCTTCTCGCACGACGACGTGGAGCTGCTCGCCGGCGATTTCGCGGCCCGGCTCGCTCGGCGCCTCACAGAATGCGACGTGCTCGGCCTTGCGGGTGCAACCCGCGCGACCGGACCAGCGTGGTCTTTCGCCGGCTGGCCGTTTCTGCACGGCTCGGTGATCTATCCCGAGGGCGCCGGGTACAAGGTCACCGTCTACAGCCGCATCGCGCCGCTCGCGCGGGGCCTTTGCGTCATGGACGGCGTGTTCCTCGCGATGCGGCGCGAGACCGCAATCGCAATCGGATTCGATGCGCGAACCTGCGAGGGATTCCACGGCTACGATCTCGACTTCACGCTGCGTGCCGCGAAGGCAGGACTACGGCTCGCGGTCGCGACGGACCTCGGACTAGTGCACCGCTCCTACGGGAGCTTCGACGAGCGCTGGGAAGCGACGGCGAGAAAGCTCATGGCGCGTCACCCGGAGCTCAACGGCGTGCCTGGGGAGGAGACCGGCTTCGTCCCGCGCAGCGTCCCTTCGGCGAAGCACGCGATGGCGCTCGTCGACAACTGGGCGCGGATCGGGCGGCCGAGCTAGGCGAGCCGGGAAAGAAATTCGCGCGTCAGCGCCACGCGCTCGTCGAGCTCCGGCGCCGCGCGCTCGATGCGCACGCGCTCGGGTCCCGCGAGGCGATGCCGTCCGTCCGTCTGGATGAGCGCGATAAGCTTTGCCGGGTCGAACGGCGGCTTGGACACGAACTGGATCTGCGTGCGCTCGGGCCCTGCATCGATCTTGACCACGCCGAGTGCCTTGGCGGCCAGACGCAGCCGATGCGAAGCGAGCAACGCCCGCGTCTGCTCGGGCGGCAGACCGAAGCGATCGATCAGCTCCTCCTGCACGGCGGTGAGCTCGGCTTCGCTCTCGCAATTCGCGAGCCGCTTGTAGAGCACCAGCCGCTCGTGCACGTCGCTGCAATAGGTTTCTGGCAGGAGCGCCGGCACATGGAGGTTGATCTCGGTGGTGACGCCGAGCGGCTCGCTCAAATCGGGCTCGCGTCCCGCCTTGAGCGCGTCGACGGCGGTCTTGAGCATGTCCATGTAGAGCTGGAAGCCGATCTGCTGCATTTCCCCCGACTGCTCCTCGCCAAGGACCTCGCCCGCGCCGCGGATTTCGAGATCGTGCATCGCGAGATAGAACCCGGACCCGAGATCCTCCATGAGCTGGATCGCTTCCAGGCGCTTTTTCGCCTGCGCAGAGAGCGCGGCCTCGGGTGGGGTCAGCAGGTACGCGTAGGCCTGGTGGTGCGAGCGGCCAACGCGCCCGCGCAGCTGATGGAGCTGGGCGAGCCCGAAGCGATCGGCGCGATCGATGATGATCGTGTTGGCGGTGGGCACGTCGAGCCCCGTTTCGATGATGGTCGAGCAGAGGAGCAGATTGCAGCGCTGCTGGTAGAAGTCGCGCATCACACGCTCGAGCTCCCGCTCGGGCATCTGTCCGTGCGCGATAGCGAGCCGCGCCTCGGGCAGCAGCGCGTGCAGCTTCTCCGCCTTGGTGGCGATCGTGTCGATTTCGTTGTGCAGGTAGTAGATCTGCCCGCCGCGCTTGAGCTCGCGCAGGACGGCTTCGCGCACGATTCCCGTCGTGTAGGACGCGACGAAGGTCTTGATCGCGAGGCGCCGCTCCGGGGCGGTGGCGATGACCGAGAAGTCGCGCAGCCCCTCGAGCGACATCGCGAGCGTGCGCGGGATCGGCGTGGCCGTCAGCGTGAGCACGTCGACCTCGGCGCGAAGCCGCTTCAGCTGCTCCTTCTGGCGCACACCGAAGCGATGTTCCTCGTCGATGATCACCAGACCGAGACGCTTGAAGCGCACATCGCGCTGGATGAGCCGGTGCGTTCCGATCACCAAATCGATGCGGCCTTCCGCCAGCCCTTCGAGCACCGCTTTCACCTCCTTGGCGGACCGGAACCGCGACAGCTCCGCGAGCTTCACCGGCAGCTCGGCGAAGCGATCGGAAAAGGTCTGGAAATGCTGCTCGGCAAGGAGCGTGGTCGGCACGAGCAGCGCGACCTGCTTGCCGTCCGCGAGCGCGATGAACGCCGCCCGCAGCGCGACCTCGGTCTTGCCGAAGCCCACGTCGCCGCAAACGAGCCGATCCATCGGCCTGCCGGTGACGAGGTCCTTGATGACGGCTTCGATCGCGCCGGCCTGGTCCGGAGTCTCCTCGAAGCCGAAGCCGGCGGCGAAAGCCTCGTAATCGTGGATGTCGAAGCGAAACGCGTGACCTTCGCGCGCGGCACGCTGCGCGTAGAGGTTGAGGAGTTCCGCCGCAGTGTCGTGCGCGCGCCGCGCCGCCTTGCGCTTCGCGCGATCCCATTGCCCACTGCCCAGCTCGTGCAGCGGCGCGGCCTCGGGCGCGGCGCCGCTGTAACGGCTCACCAGGTGCAGGCTCGATACGGGCACATAGAGCTTTGCGTCGTTGGCATAGAGCAGGTGCAGAAATTCGTTCGGCCCGTCACCGAGATCGAGCGTTGTGAGGCCGAGGTAGCGGCCGATGCCGTGCTGCTCGTGCACCACGGGGTCGCCGATGCGCACCTCCGAAAGATCGCGCAGCATCGCGTCGACGTTCGATCGGCGCGCGTCGCACGCGGCGGCGCGGCGCACGATGTTTGCGTAGAGCTCCGCCTCGGTGATCACGGCGATCCCGCCCTCGGGCCACACGAAGCCCGAGTGCAGCGGGCCGACGGCGAGCGCCGGGCTCGCGTCGGCCTGCAAAAAGGCGCTCCAGTCCGCGCAGAGTGCCGGCTTGAACCCGTACTCGGCGAAGGCCTCCTGCATGGTCTCGCGGCGGCCGAGGCTTTCCGCCACGATCAGCACTCGTTCACGCGTGCCCGTGGCGAAGCGCTTGAGCGCGTGCAGCGGATCGCCCGCCCGCCGGTCGATCTGGATCGGGGGAAGCGGTTGCGTTACGTCGTCTCGCGCGTCTGCGGACGTCTGAGCCGGCAGCTCGAAGCGCGCGAACGGCTTCACGATGCGATGAAATTCGTCGCCGGGCAGGAACAGCTCAGGGGGAGGGATGAGCGGGCGCGCCGGATCCCCGCGCAGCAGCCGGTAGCGCGACTCGCA
>DASVFM010000025.1:0-37371 GCA_036380055.1 Casimicrobiaceae bacterium | reverse complement strand
GCGCCCTGCTTGACACCAGGAGTTGTGCACGCGCTCAGAACGAGCAGCGCGCAGGCCGAGCCAAGCGCACGCACGAGCTGCGAAAGGCCCTCGCAGCGTGGCGCGGCCATCGCGTCAGGGAGCCAGGCGATGTACCGTTTCGAGCAGGACCGGATTGTCCGGCGTCTCCTTCAATTGTGCCTGCCAGACATCGCGCGCGCTTGCCCGCTCGC
This sequence comes from Casimicrobiaceae bacterium, assembly GCA_036380055.1. Taxonomy (GTDB): domain Bacteria; phylum Pseudomonadota; class Gammaproteobacteria; order Burkholderiales; family Casimicrobiaceae; genus PALSA-1003. The sequence continues at coordinate 37,159 of DASVFM010000025.1, read as the reverse complement.
CCTTCACCCAGAGAACCTCGCCCAGGTGCGCCGCGATTTCGGGGTCAGGCCGCTCGGCCAGCGCACGCCGAAGGAACTTCTCGGATTCCTCCAGATTGCCCAGCCGATAGTTGCCCCAGCCCATGCTATCGAGAATGAAGGGGTCATCCGGCGAGAGTGCGTGCGCCTGCTCGATAAGCTTCATGCCCTCCGCCGCGCGCTTCGTGCGATCGACCAGGGTGTAGCCGAGCGCATTCAGGGCCTGCGCATTGTCCGGCCGCAGCTCGATGAGGCGCCTCAAGCGTGACTCGACCTCATCGATGCGATCGAGCTTCTCCGCGACCATTGCCACGTCATAGAGAAGATCGACGGATTCCGGGTCGCCCGCCAGAGCGTCGGTCAATAAGGAATACGCACCAAGGTAATCCTTCTTGTCCTGCAAGAGCTGCGCCTCGGCCTGCCTGAGCTGAACTTCCTGCTCCTTGCCGTCCGGCGAGATCGATTCCAGATAGCGGCGCGCCGCCTCGGTCTGCCCTTGCTTGCTCATGATCGCCGCAATCCGCAGCTTGGCAGGCCACACGCGCTCGCCTTCGGTCACCTCGCGGTAGCGCGCGATCGCTTCGTCGTAGTGGCGCGTCTCCTCGGCGATCTCCCCGAGGTAGAACGGCACCGCTCCCCGCTCCTCGTATCCGGCGTCTCGCAGGTGACCGAGATGATTTTGCGCCGCCTCGTAGTCGCGCATCTGGAACGAGAGCATGGCGACGGCAAACTCCGCCTCGCGATCGCTCGGGTCGTCGTCGAGCAGGCGCTGGAATATCGCCCGGGCGTCGGAGTAGCGCTTCTGCTGGAAGTAGAGTTGAGCGAGTGCGCTGGCCCCCCGGCGCGACTGCGGGGTTTGCGCAACGTACCCGGCAAGATACTCGATGGCGCTGTCGCGCGAGCTCTTCGCGAGGAGCTCGGACTTCAGCAAGACCGCCTCCTCCCAGCCTGGGCGGAGCTCGAGCGCGCGGTCCACGGCGCGCATCGAGGCCGCCGCGATCTCGACGTCGCCGAGCCCCGTTCCGTACCCTGCGAGTGCTACGGCGAAGTGGGCCTCGGCCACACCCGGATAAGGCTGAGCGAGCTCGCTGACCAACCGATAAACGGCGACCTTGTCGGACTGGCTGGAGAGCGCGGGGTTGAGCTGCAGGAACGCCTCGCGCAGCCCGTTGCCTTTGGCAGAGGCCTCGGCGAGCAGGCGGGCAAGATCGCTCTTGAGATCGCCAGTCCTGCCGGACTGACCCAACGCCGTCACCATCTGCCGCGCAGCGTCGGAGTCCGGTTCGAGCTGCTGCCAGAGCTTGGCGGCTTCGAGGGCGAGGTCGCGCTGACGGGTTCGCAAGGCCCACTCGGTCGCCTTGCTAGCAAGCTGGGCGGCCCGTGGGGCGAGCGCCGGATCGCGCATTTCCCGCGCCGCCTCGTAATATGCGCGCGCGGCCACGGCCGGCTCGCCACGCTGCAACGCGATGTCGCCGACGAGAATCCGATACATCACGTTGGGGCTCATCTCCGGCGCCGGCGCGGCAGGCGAGTCGGGCTTTGAAGAGTCCGCCGCCGCGGGCTGCGCGAGCGTCGCGCTGCTGGCGAGGAGCGCTCCGAGCATCGCGATAGTGGCCAGAGAAACCAAGGCTGCTTTGTTCATGCTGCGAATCCGAAAAGGCGCGCGCTGATTCCGCGCGGCGAACCAAACATCTTAGGGTATAGTCGGCGAAGCCACAAACGTATCCCTTAGCGCCCTTGCCAGAGCTTCCGGAGGTCGAAACGACGCGGCGCGGCGTCGCACCGCACGTCGAGACGCACAAAGTGACGGCCGTCAGGGTGTACGACCGGAGGCTGCGCTGGCCGGTTCCGCGCGATCTACCGCGAAAGCTGGTCGGAAAAACCGTCGAACGGCTCGAGCGGCGCAGCAAGTATCTGCTCTTTCGCGTCGGCGATGCGACGCTTATCGTGCACCTGGGCATGACTGGCACGCTGCGCGTCTTCCGCAAGCCTCCCCCGCCCCAGCGTCATGATCACGTGGACCTCGAATTCGACACCGGGGTCGTCCTGCGCTACCGCGATCCCCGCCGCTTCGGAGCGATGCTGTGGTCGGCGCGCCCCGCCGGCAAGCACCCGCTGCTCTCGGCGCTCGGGCCCGAGCCCCTTGCCCCCGAGTTCAACGCGAACTACCTGCATCGCGCTACGCGAAGCCGCCGCGCTGCGGTCAAGCTCGCCCTCATGGACAGCAGGCTCGTCGTCGGCGTGGGCAACATCTACGCAAGTGAGGCGTTGTTTCGCGCCGGGATCCGGCCGACCTTGGCCGCGAACCGGATCTCGCTTGCGCGCTTCTCGCGCTTGGTCGAAGCCGTTCGCGAAACTCTGACCGACGCGATCGCCAAGGGCGGCAGCACTCTGCGCGACTACGTCGACAGCCGCGGCGAGCGCGGCTATTTCCAACTCGACTACGCGGTCTACGGGCGCGATGGCGAGCCCTGCCGCGTTTGCGGGGCCGCGATCCGCAGCGTTCGCCTCGGGGGCCGATCCAGCTATTTTTGCCCCATATGTCAGCGCTAGGGCGAAGGCTTTGTGCCAGGCCCTTGTTTTGGCGCGATTTATGCTAGAGTCCCGCGAGAGTAGTCCTTAGGGGATCGTCGGAAGGCTGGGCCATGGCGCAATCAAGGGAGCTCGCTGCACGCTTTGAAGCCTACAGCGACTGGCGGCGCCGTTTGTCCGCCGGCGTTTCCGGGTTGCACGAGTGGCTCTCGCAGCAGGAGCTCGCCGACGCGCAGACGGATCTCAAGATTCAGCAGTTGCTCGAGCGTCTGCACCAGGACAAGCTCGTTATCGCGTTCGTCGCCGAGTTCTCGCGCGGCAAATCCGAACTGATCAACGCAATCTTCTTCGCCGACTTCGGCCAGCGTCTGCTGCCGTCATCGGCCGGGCGCACGACCATGTGCCCGACCGAGCTTCTGTACGACCCGACGCGGCCACCTTCCATCCGACTGCTGCCGATCGAGACGCGCACGCGCACGGCCTCGGTGTCCGAGTTCAAGAACTACGCCGACGAGTGGGTAACGCTCGCACTCGATCTTTCCTCGGCCGACAAGATGAGCCAGGTGCTCTCGCAAGTGTCGCAAACGAAGCGGGTGCCGGTGGGACTCGCCCGGAAGTATGGTTTGTATGACGAAGGCGATATCCTCGCTCCGCTGTCAGCGGGTGATGAAGCGGCCGTCGACATCCCCTGCTGGCGGCATGCGGTCATCAACTTCCCGCATCCGCTGCTGCAACAGGGCCTGGTGATCCTCGACACCCCGGGTCTGAACGCGATAGGCACGGAGCCCGAGCTGACGCTGAGCCTGCTGCCCAACGCGCACGCCGTGCTTTTCGTTCTGGCGGCCGATGCCGGCGTTACCAAGACCGATATCGAGGTCTGGAAGAACCACCTGGTCGGGGCTGACCCGACCGCGAAGGAGGGCCGGCTTGTCATCCTGAACAAGATCGACGGCCTCTGGGACGAGCTGAAAAGCACTTCGGAGGTCGATTCCGAGATCGAGCGGCAGGTCAGGAGCTGTGCGCAGATCCTGACCCTCCCGCCAGCGCAGGTATTTGCGGTTTCCGCGCAGAAGGCCCTGCTCGCAAAGGTCAACGGTGACGACTCACTGCTCGCGAGAAGCCGGCTTCCGCAGCTCGAGCAGGCATTGTCGAAGGAGCTCATCCCGGCAAAGCGCGAGATCGTCGGGACCGCCACACGCGCCGAGATCCGTGCGCTAGCGCGCGCCGTTCAAACCATCCTGAGCGCCCGCAGGGCAGGGCTGCACGAGCAGCTCACGGAGCTACGCGGGCTGCGCGGCAAGAACCAGGACGTGGTCGAGCACATGATGGAGCGCATCAAGCAGGAGAAGGAGCTCTTCGAGCGCGGCATGCAGCGCTATACGGCGCTGCGCAACGTATTCACGCAGCACACGACCGTGCTTTACGAAGCAATCGGGCTCGAGTCGCTGCGCGAGACGGCGGGAAGTACACGCCGGCGGATCGAGGACAGCCCTTTCACGAAGGGCGTGCGCACGGCAATGAGCGACTTCTTTGCGGCCATCCGCGGCAACATCGAACGCAGCGCGCAAACCAGCGCCGAAATCCACGACATGATGGAAGCCATGTACGCGCGCTTCGCCAAGGAGCACGGGTTGGAGCCGTTCACGCCACCGCCGTTCTCGATGCTCAAGTACCAGAAGGAGATCGATCGCCTCGAGCGCGCCTACAACGTGCACTTCAACACGCTCTGGAACATGGTTAGCAAGGCCAAGTTCACCTTGATGAAGCGCTTTTTCGAGACGATCGCGATTCGAGTGAAGCACGTGTTCGACATCGCCAACCGCGATCTTGAGAGCTGGCTGAAGGCTGTCATGGCACCGCTCGAGACGCAGGTACGCGAACACCACCTGCAGCTGCGGCGCAGGCTCGACAGCGTCAAGCGCATTCACCGCGCCAGCGACGAACTCGAAGAGCGCATCTCGGAGTTGGAGCAAGCGGAGTCCGGACTCGACGCCCAGTTCAGAGCGCTGCAGAGAGAGATCGCCGCGATCGACGCGGTCATCGACCAGCCGGAGCTGGTGCCGCTGGCCGCGAACGCCTGAGCTCTCCCGCGGGAAGCGCGGTCTAGCCGTGCTCCTCGGCGGCGGGCCGCTTGGCTGCCATCAGTGCCTCGTACTTCAGCTTAAGCTGATCCCGGGTCTCGACGTGCCCGGGATCGACGGGAATGCAGTTCACCGGGCACACCTCCACGCACTGCGGCGTGTCGAAGTGCCCGACGCACTCGGTGCACTTGGCGGGATCGATGACGTAGATCTCGATGCCCTGCGAGATCGCGTCGTTGGGGCACTCGGGCTCGCAAACGTCGCAGTTGATGCACTCGTCCGTGATCATGAGCGCCATGCTCGTTCCTACTTCTTGCGCGGGTGGCTGCGGGGCGTTCGGGCGAACTTGGCCGCGAGGCGCGCGGCAACCGCGGGCGCGACGAAGCTGCTGACATCGCCACCGAAGCGGGCGATCTCGCGCACGATCGTCGAGGACATGAACAGATACTGCTCCGATGGCGTCAAGAACAGGGTTTCGACCTCGGGATAGAGGTTGCGGTTCATCCCCGCCATCTGGAATTCGTATTCGAAGTCGGACACCGCGCGCAGTCCGCGGAGGATCACCCTGGCATCCACCGCGTGCACGAAGTCCATCAGCAGCGACGAGAAGCCCATCACTCTCACTCTGCTGATGGTGGCAAGCACTTCCCGCGCCATCGCGATGCGCTCAGCGGCCGTGAATAGCGGGCGCTTGCTCTCGCTGTCGGCAATCGCCACGATGACCTCGTCGAACGTGCGCGACGCGCGCCGAACCAGGTCCTCGTGCCCGCGGGTAAATGGATCGAAGGTGCCCGGATAGACTACCCTGAGCATTGTTTTCTAGTCCGATTCGCCGACGTGGCGCAGCAGATGATAATGCACCTTCCCCGCCTTGTCCCGGCGGTGGACGGCGAGGCCCGGAGGCACCTCGAGCGGCATTGGCGCCTCTGCGTAGATCGCGCCGCCCGGTGCCAGCCTTGCGGCGGCGAGCGGCAGAAGCCGGTCCCACGCGGGAGCGTCGAACGGTGGGTCGAGGAAGATCACTTCGAAGCGACGCGACTCGCGCGCGAGAAACTTGAACGCGTCGGCACAGTGGGCCTCCAGAAGCGCACTCCCCAGCATGGCCGCGGAGTCGATCAACGCGCTCACCAATGCGCGACGACGCTCGACGGCGACGGCGAGAGACGCGCCACGGGAAAGGGCTTCGAGAGAAAGCGCGCCGCTGCCGGCGAAGGGGTCGAGAGTCGCGCGCCCCGACAGATCCTGGCCGAGCCAGTTGAAGAGCGTCTCGCGCACGCGATCCGGCGTAGGTCGCAATCCGGGCACGCCCGGAAAGCGCAGCTTGCGCCCGCGCCAATGCCCGCCGATGATGCGGATTTCGTTCGCGAACATGCTGCGCGTTGCGCCGAAGGCGCGGGACGTAGAATTATACCTTCCGCTCCTCGACGTCTCGCATGCTCGGCTTATTCAATCGCAGTCCCGAAGATGAGCGCCGGCCTTGGACCGAGCGCCTCAAGTCGGGGCTCGGCTTGTCGCGCGAGCGGCTAGCGCGCCCGTTCGCGGCGCTCTTCGGGCGAGAGCCTCTGTCCGAGCAATCACTCGTGGAGCTCGAGGCCGCACTGCTCACGGCCGATGTTGGCGCCGCGGCCACGGCACGGCTGCTCGACAATCTGCGTGCGCGTTGGAAGCACGCCGCTCCGGACGAGGACCCGCGCGCGATCCTCAAGGCTTCTCTCGCCGAATTGCTCGCACCGCTCGAGCAACCGCTCTCGATCGGCCCGCAACGTCCGTTCGTGATCATGATCACGGGAGTCAACGGAGCCGGCAAGACGACCTCGATCGGCAAGCTCGCGAAGTATCTCCAGGCGCAGGGCCTGTCGGTGCTTCTTGCCGCCGGCGACACGTTCCGAGCGGCCGCTCGCGAACAGCTCGAGGCTTGGGGCGCGCGCAACGGAGTGCATGTCATTGCGCAGCACGGGGGCGATGCAGCAGCCGTGGTTTTCGACGCGATCGGGGCAGCGCGGGCCCGAGGTGTCGATGTCGTCCTCGCTGACACCGCCGGGCGGCTCCCGACCCAGCGGCATCTCATGGAAGAGTTGAAGAAGATTCGGCGGGTGATCGCCAAGGCACAGGAGGGCGCCCCTCACGAGACGCTGCTTGTCCTGGACGCCAACACGGGGCAAAACGCCATCGCCCAGATCGCCGCGTTCGACGCGGCGCTCGGGCTTAGCGGAATTATCCTGACCAAGCTCGACGGCACGGCCAAGGGTGGAGCAGTCGTCGGGATGGCCGGGGAGAAGGCGGTTCCGCTCAAGTTTATCGGCGTCGGTGAGGGGCTCGATGACCTTCGCCCGTTCCGGGCCGGGGAATTTGCCGACGCTTTGGTCGGCTAGCGTGCCGCCGGCCGGAGTGAAACCGAGCCGAGGCAACCCGCGTTGTAAGCATTTGCTCACTCCTCCTGTCGCCCACATGGCGCAGGGCTCGGCGGCCTTCCGCCGAACCAGCCCAAATCGCGCCTGACCCCAGTCTGCGGAACCTTCGGGTGGCATTAGCACTCTCATGTATCGAGTGCTAAAATGGCGCTCCAAAAGGAGGTCTAAGAACTGATGACGAGCACAGCATTGACGTTCCCGACCCCTGCCTCTCTGGGGAGCATTGATCAGTACATCCAGGCGGTCAATCGTTTTCCCCTGCTCTCGGCAGCGCAGGAGGTTGACCTCGGGCGGCGGCTGCGCGACCACAATGACCTTGAAGCCGCCCGCGAGCTCGTGCTTTCGCACCTGCGGCTGGTGGTCGCGGTCAGCCGCAACTACCTCGGCTACGGCCTGCCGCAGGCGGATCTGGTCCAGGAGGGCAACGTAGGCCTGATGAAAGCAGTGCGCCGCTTCGACCCTGAGCGGGGCGTACGGCTCGTTTCGTTCGCGCTGCACTGGATAAAGGCCGAGATCCACGAGTACATCCTGCGTAACTGGCGGCTGGTGAAGATCGCCACGACCAAGGCACAACGGAAGCTCTTCTTCAATCTGCGCAGCATGAAGGCGGGCCCGGGCTCGCTCACCCACAAGGAGGCATCGAGCATCGCTCGCGACCTTGGCGTAAAGCCCGAGGAGGTATTCGAGATGGAAACCCGCCTCTCGGGTCAGGATGTGGCTCTCGAGCCGCAGCCCGGAGAGGAGGGCGAGAGCTTGGCGCCGATCGGCTACCTTGCCGACCCCGATGACGAGCCGGCGCAACAGCTCGAGCGGGCGGAGCTGGCAAGCCGCCGGAGCGACGGGCTGCGAAGGGCGTTGTCAAAGCTCGACAGCCGGAGCCGCGAGGTGATCGAGGCGAGATGGTTGCGAGAGGACGACGGCCACGCGACGCTGCAGGAGCTCGCCGACCAGTATGGTGTGTCGGCCGAGCGCATCCGCCAAATCGAGAGCAAGGCGCTGAAGACGATGCGTAGCCAGATGGCTGGACTGTAGCCCGTTAGATCCACACCTGCGCAGAACGCCGGCCTCGCGCCGGCGTTCTGCCTTTCAGAGCTCGATCTGCGTGCCAAGCTCGACCACGCGGTTGGTCGGAATGTTGAAATACTCGATCGCCTTGGTCGCGTTCTTTGACATCGATACGAAGAGCTTCTCGCGCCATAAAGCCATTCCCGGAGCCACGCTGGGGATCAACGTCTCGCGGGAAACGAAGAACGATGTGTCCATCATGTCGAAGCGCACTCCCCGCCGGCCGCATTCCTCGAGCAGCGTAGGGATGTCCTGGTCCTGCATGAATCCGTAGAAGGCCTCGATCTGGAGGAAGTCGCACCCGAGCTCCCGGATCGCCAGCTGTTCCGCGGCTGGCACAACCGGCACATCACGCGTCTTGAGCGTCAGCAGGATGACGCGCTCGTGCAGAACCTTGTTGTGCTTGAGGTTGTGTAGAAGCGCAGCCGGAACGCGCCCCTCGATGCTGGCAAGGAAGACCGCTGTGCCCGGCACCCGCGCAGGGGGGGACGTCGCGATGCTCGAGATGAACAGCTCGAGCGGCATGGTCTCCTTCATCTGGCGCTCGAGGAGGATGGCGCGACCGCGCTTCCAGGTAGTGAGCAAGGTGAACACGAGCACGCCTATCGCGATCGGAAACCAGCCGCCCTGCGGGATCTTGAGCGCATTCGATGCGAGGAAGGATAGGTCGACCCCGAGCAGGGGAACGACCGTCGCGAGTGCCGCGAACCGGTGCCAGCCCCACAGCCGCGTGAGCACGATGTAGATGAGCAGCGAATCGATGGTCAACGCCATGGTCACGGCAATACCGTAGGCGGCGGCTAGATTGCTCGAACTCTGGAAGCCCACGACCAGAAGCATGACCGCAGCGAGCAGACTCCAGTTGATGAACGGCACGTAGATCTGACCGATCTGGCGGTCCGAGGTATGCGTGATCGTGAGCCGCGGGCAATAGCCCATCTGGATCGCCTGGCGCGTCAGCGAGAATGCGCCCGAGATGACTGCTTGCGAGGCGATGACGGTCGAGCAGGTCGCAAGTATCACCATCGGCAACAGCGCCCACTCCGGTGTGAGCAGGTAGAACGGATTCTTGATCGCCGCGGGGTCGTGGATGAGGAGCGCGCCCTGTCCGAAATAGTTGAGCACGAGCGCAGGCAATACGAAGGCGAGCCAGGCGCGGCGAATCGGCCCTGCGCCGAAGTGGCCCATGTCGGCGTACAGGGCCTCGGTCCCGGTAACCGCTAGCACGACGGCGCCGAGCGCCAGGAAGGCTGCGAGCGGGTTGCCGGTGAGGAAGTCGAACGCGTAGGCGGGATTGAGCGCGGCGAGTACGTCGGGGTCGCGCACGAGCTGGAGTCCCCCGAGCACGGCCAGTGCCGCGAACCACAGGCAAGTCACAGGGCCGAAGAGTACGCCCACGCTCGCCGTTCCGTGCCGCTGAATCGAGAAGAGCGCGATCAGAATCAGAAGGGTAGCCGGAACAACGTAGAGCTTGAGTGCCGGCGTCATCACCTCCAGGCCCTCGACGGCGGAAAGCACGGAGATCGCCGGAGTGATCATGCCGTCCCCGTAGAACATCGCCGCGCCGAAGATGCCGAGCCCCACCAGCCACCAGCGGCTGCGCCGGTCGTGCAAGCCGCGCCCGACCAGCGCCGTGAGCGCCATGATCCCGCCCTCGCCGCGATTGTCTGCGCTCATGATGAGCGTCACGTACTTCAGCGTGACCACGATCATGAGGGTCCAGAAGATCACCGAGAGGATGCCGTAGACGTTGGCCTGTGTTAGCGGCAGGCCGTGCTGCCCGGTGAAACACTCGCGCAGCGTGTAGAGCGGACTCGTTCCGATGTCGCCAAACACGACACCGATCGCCGCGATGACCAGCGGCGGAGCCCGCTTGTGCGCAGGAGCAGACGTAGCGATCGCCTCAGGCTCGCTGCGGCGTCAGCAGGTGCCTTCGTCGGTCCGTCGCGAGAACCGGATGTTGAGCTGCTTGAGCTTGCGGTAAAGATGCGTGCGCTCCAGTCCCGCACGCTCCGCTACCCGGCTCATGTTGGCCTGCTCCTTACCCAGCAACTGCTCGAAATAGATGCGCTCGAACGCCTCGCGTGCTTCCCGCAGGGGCAACTCGAAAAAGCGGGCGGTCAGCTCCGGCGCGACCGTTGCCGGTGGCAGCAGCGCGCTGTCGCCGAGCAATCGCCGGACGTGCTCGGCGGTGATTTCGCTGTTCACCGTCAGGGCGAGGTTTGCGAGCACGCTGTGCAGGTGATCGAGATTGCCGGGCCAATAGGCTGCCGCAAGAGCGGTGATGGCTCCGTCGTGCAGCGTGGCCTGTGTGCGCTGACTCGCCGAGATTTCGCGCCAGTAGCGTTCGGCGAGAGCTGGTATGTCCTCGCGCCGCTCGCGCAGCGGCGGCAGCATTACCGCCCCGACCGAAAGCGCGGCAAGCAACGCCGGGTCGAAACGGCCGTCAGCGGCGAGGTTGGCGAGCTGCTCGCTGCTGCTGCAGACGAGGATCGTGTTGTACTTCTCGAGCTTGGGCAAGATGAAGGCGAGACCGCGCTGCTCGGCGCGTGAATAGCTGCCGATCTCGCCGCAATAAAGAAGCCCGTCGCGCGCGTCCTCCAAGAGCTGCATCGGGTTCGCCGCGAGGCGCGCCCCGCCCTGGGCGGCGACAAACGGGGTGTCGGGTACATGGATCGCGCGCGCGGCGGCTTCGTGCCCGGTTCCGGGCTCGCCGACGAGCAGGATCGGTCGGGTCGCCCGCAACAGTTGCTCGATCGCCCGCTCAGCCTCGATCACAGGCGTGCTCGTGCCCAGCGCCGACAGCGAGACGCGCCGCGGGCCCTGTGCGGTGCCGGTCTTGAGCGCACGCGTCACTGTGGCCAGAAGCTTTTGCAGTCCGACCGGCTTCTCGAGGAAGTCGACGGCCCCTATCTTCGTCGCCTCGACGGCAGTCTCGATGGTCCCGTGGCCCGACATCATCACCACGGGCATCGTCAACTGGCCTCCTGCAGCCCATTCGCGCAGCAGCGTCACCCCGTCGGTATCGGGCATCCAGATATCGAGAAGGACGAGCGCAGGCTGATTGCGCGCCCGGTAGCTGCGCGCCTCCCCGGCGTTCTCCGCCAGGCTAACGCGGTAGCCCTCGTCCTGCAGTATCTCGGAGAGCAGCTCCCGGATGCCGACCTCGTCGTCGACGATCAGAATCTCCTGCGCCTGCGCCATCACGTCTTGGCCCCTTCGAGCGGGAAGTAAAGTGTTACCAATGCGCCTCGCGGCGGACGGTTCTCGACCGTCACGCGCCCGTGATGCTCCTCGACGATTTTCTTGACGATCGCGAGGCCAAGGCCGGTGCCCTTGGCCTTCGTCGTCACATAGGGCTCGAAGACGCGGCGCATCATGTCTTCGGGAAAGCCGTAGCCGCGGTCGCCCACCGACAGCACCAGCTCGTTTCCGCGCTGCTCGACCGTGAATTCGTAGAGCGGCTCCGCGACGTCCGTTTGTGCATCGATGGCATTTTGGATCAGATTATGAAACACCTGGCGCAGCCGTGTGGGCTCCCCGTGAAGGACAGGGCGATGTTCGGCGAGCTTCACGACGACGTGGGGCCGCAGATTTTCGTACAAGGCGAGCACATCGAGCAAGAGGGCGCCCGGCTCGACCGGCTGCATCCGCCCCGGGCGCGGCTGTCGCGCATAGATCGCGAAGTCATCAACCATGTGCTTCATGGCGGTCACCTGCGCGATAATCGTTTGGGTTCCCCTCGTCAAGGCTTCCTCCGAAGCGGCGTCGAGCCGCCCCGTGAGTTTCACAGCCAGACGCTCCGCCGAGAGCTGGATCGGCGTCAGGGGATTCTTGATCTCGTGCGCAAGGCGCCGCGCTACCTCGCCCCATGCCGCATCGCGCTGCGCCTGGACGAGTTCTGACACGTCGTCGAACACCACCACGCACCCCGGCGCCGGTTCCCCGGGCAGCTGCGAGCCGCGCATCAGCAATACCCGGGTGAGGTTCGAGACGGAGAGCTCGGCCTGCCGCTGCCATTGCCCCTCCCCGCCATGGCGAAAGCCGTCGGCGACGAAGTCGGCGAAGCCCGTCAGGGGAGGGAGCCGCCGGCCCCAGTCGGCGAGCGGAACGCCGACGAGGTCCGCGAGGGGTTGTTGCAGGATCACCGCCGCGCTCGGGTTTGCGGTGCGCAGCCGGAAGCTGTTGTCGAATACGAGCACGCCCGCCGAGAGGTTGGCCAGCACGCTCTCCAGATAGGCCCGGGTCGTGTCGATCGCGCGTCTGTCCTCCTCCTCCTTCTGCTGCGCTTGCGCGAGCCGCGCCGTCATCGTGTTGAACGACTCGGTGAGCACGCCGAGCTCGTCGCGGCTCTGCACGGGGTGACGGCGGCTGAAGTCACCTTGGGCAACTGCGCGCGTGCCCTCGGCAAGGAGCCCGAGCGGCCGGCTGAATTGTTCCGAGAGAACCACCGCGAGCCCCAGCGCTGAGAGCAGGGCGAGCAGGAGCGTCAGTGTAAGCGTCCATCCGTACAGTCGCTTGAGGCCGGTGCGCGAGAACGAGAGCTTCTGGTAGTCCTCGTAGCCGGACTGCACCTGCTCGGCGTACTGCTGGAGCTGCTTCGGCACCGGCTCGAGCACCTGCAGCAGACGCAGCGGCTCCCGTGGATCCGCACTGTTCACCGGCACCACGACGCGCAGCATGAGCCCCTGTTCACCCATCTGTTCGACCTTGGAGTAAGGTTGCTGCAGGCGGGCGCTGCGCATCGCCTGCGCAGACGGCGGCTCGGGCGTAAGCGTAGAGCCGGACACGCCCGCTACGCCGAGCACCGCGCCTGACGTCGAGAACAGCGCTGCCTCGTACACCGCCGCCTGTTCGCTCGCGAGGTTCAGACGCATGGTCATGCTGGCCGAGTCGCTCTCCTGCAGCGTGAGCGCGAGCTGCATGGCCTTGTTCGTCGTTTCTTTCAGCAAGTAATCGAGCGCAGTGCGGCCGAGGTTGAGCCCACCCTCGAGCGCACGGTCCACGCTGACGTCGAACCACGACTCGATGCTCTTGCCCAGGAACTGGACTGAAACTCCATACAGAAGTGCACCAGGGAAAAGTGCCACCAGGGCGAAGAACAGAACCAGTCGCGCCGCGAGCCGCGAGCCGAAAACGCCGGCCCTGAGGTTGCGTCGAAGCCGCAGGAGCTGGTAGACGACGAGCACCAGCAGCAGCACGACCATCGTCACGTTGAGGACCAGCAGGATGTCGATGTTGCGCGCGAAAAGCTCGGTGTTCGCGCTCGCGGTGGCGAGCAGGAACAGGAAGATCACGCCGAGGCATGCGCATGCGAGCAGAACGTAGCGGATCACCCGCGAGGCGCTAACGCCGCTCATGGCGTGAAGGCCCAGCGGAACCAGTCGGACTGCAGCGACCAGTCGCGCGAGGCAAGCGCGTTGATCTGGAACGGCTTCGGCAAGAGCGTGATGTCGAGGTGGAGGCGTACTGCCGCATCGTATCTCGCGCCCTTGGTGAGCTGGTCGAGTTGGGCAACCGGGCGTGAAACGACCCGCGAGAGCTGGTGTTCAACCTCGGCGAGCGAGTTCAGCTGCTGGCTTAGCAGTCCGCTCGTAAGCCGGTACTGTCGCGTGAGCGGCGAGTAGGTCACCCGGTACTGAACGGATTGCTGTATTACCTTCTCGTCGAACCAGTACCAGCGGGGACGCGCCAGCTCGAATTCCAGCAGGAAATAGAGCGCCACGCCCTTTTGCAGCGCTTCTTCGAGGGTCGGGTTGAATACGACGTCGAACTGTGCGTTGAGCACGACATCGTCGTCCTCCACGCGAAGCTCCGCGGAGGTCACCGGGATCGTGTCCGCGCTCGCCCCGGGCGCCAGCCACAGCGACGCAAGGACGCACAACAGGCCGAGGAAGCGGTTCGTTGGCGACATGCCTCTCGCGGCGGCAAGCCGCACGTCCTCGTCGAGCGAGGTCAGCTCTTTTGCAGCCGGGCGTAGAAAAACCCGTCGTGATTGTGCTCTGCGGCGCCCGCCGCTGGCAAGAGTTGGGCCGCCGCTCCACAGCAAGGGGCCAGGTGCAGTGGCAGCAATGTCGCATCGCGGTGGCGTTCCAGGAACGACCCGACTTGTTGCGCGTTCTCTGCTCCAAACACGGAGCAAGTCGAATAGAGCAGCACGCCTCCGCTGCCGAGTGCGGGCCACAGAGCATCGAGGATGCTGCGCTGTTGTGCGACAAAGCCGGCGAGATCGCTCTCTCGCCGCAGCCACTTGATGTCGGGATGCCTCCTTACGACGCCCGATGCCGTGCATGGCACATCGGCGAGAATCCGCTCGAAAGGCCGCCCGTCCCACCAGCTCTCGAGATTGGCAGCGTCGGCGGCTACAAGCCGCGCCTCGAGCCCGAGACGCGAAAGGTTCTCCGCGACGCGATCGAGGCGCTCACGATCCGCATCGAGCGCCGTCAGGTCGAGCGTTGCGAGCTCCGCGAGGTGGGCGGTCTTGCCGCCCGGCGCCGCACAGGCGTCGAGAACGCGCAGGCCATCGCGCACTTCGAGCAGCGGCGCCGCGAGTTGCGCACCGGCATCCTGCACGGAAACACAGCCGTTGGCGAATCCGGGCAGTGCGTCCACCGGGCGCGGCTTGTCGATGATCACTCCCACCGCGCCTGTCGGGCTCGCGGCAATTCCAACGTCCGCGAGCTGCGCGAGGTAGTCGTCGCGCGTGATGCGTCTGCGGTTTACTCGCAGGCAAAGCGGGGGCCGTGTGTTTCCGGCGTCGAGTATCTCGACATATCGATCTCCGTACTCCTTCGCGACGCGGTCGATCCACCATCGCGGGTAGGAGAAGCGGCCCTCGGGCTCGCGTGCGACTGCTGCCACGAGCTCGTCGCGACGACGAAGAAACCCGCGCAGCAGCGCGTTGACCAGACCGCGCGCGGAGCTGTGCCGCAGCTTGGCAGTCGCTTGCACTGCATTGTCGACTACGGCGTGCGCCGGTCCGCGGGTGTGGATGAGCTGGTACAGCGCGACCCAAAGAATCGCTTCGACGTCGGCGTCAGCGAGCGGGCGGTCTGCCAGCAAGGCGACGAGCCCTCGCGACTCACCCAGAAAGCGCAGGGTTCCGTAGGCGAGCTCCTGCACGAGTGCTCGCGGGCCGATCGGCGCCGCGTTACCTCCGAGCGCCGCAGGCAGGGTCGAGCCGCTCAAGACCTGCTGCACGGCCCGCGCAGCCCTTCGCTGCGCGAACTCCATCGCGCCGCGCTCCCGGCTCATCGAGCTACCTCCGCTCACTCGGCCCGCGATTCAGCCGCCCGAATTCCCGAGGCACGCGCCTGCGACCACACGGTGTCCCGCGAGGAACGCCGCTGCCGAAAGGCGTTTGCCTCCGGCGAGCTGGAGCTCGCGCACGAGCAGGACCCCGTCACCGCAAGCCACCACGATACTTCGCGTGTCGCAACGAACGATGGTCCCCGGCGCGCCGAAGTGTCCGGTCCCTGGCTCCGCATCCCAGATCTTCAGCAACCGGCCTTCGAGGGATGTGCGCGCTCCGGGCGCTGGGTTGAACGCGCGCACCGCACGGTCGATCGACTTCGCGCTTAACTGCCAGTCGATCGAGCTCTCCTCGCTGCCGATCTTCGCCGCGTAGGTTGCACCGGAATCCGGCTGCGCCGTCGTCTCGAGGCGTCCCTCCCGGCTGAGCCGCGTGAGGCAGTCGACGATCGCTGTGGCGCCCGTTTGTGCCAGGCGTTCGCGCAACACGCCTGCGGTATCGCGCGCACCGATCGGCAGTCGGATCTGGGTGACGACCGGTCCCGTATCTACACCGACATCCATACGCATGACGGAGATCCCGGTCTCCGCGTCGCCCGTTAAGATCGCGCGCTGGATCGGCGCGGCACCCCTCCAACGCGGCAGAAGCGACGCGTGAATGTTGATGCAGCCGTGGGTGGGCCAAGACAGGATTTCGGGAGGCAGGATAAGGCCGTATGCCACGACCACGAGAACATCGAGCGGTACGGCCACGACTGGAGCGCGCTCGACCTCGGTGGCAAGCCGCGCGGGCTGCACCAGCGGAATGCCCGCAGCACGCGCGAGCGCGCTGACGGGTCCGAGCTCAACCTTGAGGCCCCGGCCGCGCGGGCGATCCGGCTGGCTCAGTATCACGACGACAGGCAGGCCCGCCGCCAGGATCGCCTTCAACGCCGTCGCTGCGAATGCCGGCGTTCCGGCGAAGCCGATCCGCATCAGGCGGCCCGCTGTCTCTTCCTGAGCTTGGTCGTAAGCCGTGCGCGCTTGAGCGGCGACAGATGATCCACGAACACCTTGCCCACCAGGTGATCCATTTCGTGCTGGACGCACGCCGCCAACATACCTTCTGCAGCGAGCTCGAAGGCCTCACCGCGTTCGTTCTGGGCGCGCACCCTGACTCGCGCGGCGCGCCGCACCTTGTCGTAGTAGCCAGGCACCGACAGGCACCCCTCTTCCTCGACAGCCTCGCCCTCGGCCTCCACGAGTTCGGGGTTGATCAGCACGCGCAGTTCGTCCTTGATGGGACTGACGTCGATCACGATGACACGTTTGTGGACGTCCACCTGGGTGGCGGCTAGCCCCACCCCCGGCGCGGAATACAGCGTATCAGCCATGTCCCTGACCAATTTGCGAATTTCCGGGGTGATGGCTGGGACCGCGGCTGCAACCTTTCTGAGACGTGGGTCGGGGTATTCGAGGATCTTCAAGACCATAATTGCTTGCAAAATGCAGACTTGAGATGCAGAATCACATCTAAGCCCTTATTTTGCGGCGGTTTAGGACGATAGCAAGGCCCGCTTAACCACTCAGTTGCGGAGAGGCGTCATGCGCGTCAAGTCTATCACAGCGTCGTTGCTGGTTTCGGCCTGCCTGCTGCCGCTCCTGCTCGCTTCGGTGCCCCTGCGAGCTCAGGAAATCCAGCTTCAGGAAAACCGGCCGGATCGCTACACGGTGCAGAAGGGCGACACCCTGTGGGACATCGCGGGCAAGTTCCTCAAACAGCCTTGGCGCTGGCCCGAGCTCTGGCGCATGAACCGCGACCAGATCAAGAACCCGCATTGGATCTACCCGGGCGATGTCCTGGTTCTCACCCGTGTTGGCGACGAGTGGCAGCTCACGCTCGACCGGAGCGTGCGCGTCTCCCCAACGGTGCGCGTGGAGAGACTTGAGGCGCAGGCGATCCCGAGCATTCCGGCGCAGGACATCGAGCCGTACCTGACGCGTCCGTTGATCACCGGGCCCGATGGCTTGTCGGGTGCCGGCAAGATCGTCGCCGGTCGCGACAATCGCGTCGTGCGCGGACAAGGCGACATCGTCTACGCGGTCAGTGTTGACGAAAGGGCTGGAAGCCAGTGGGTCCTGTACCGACCCGGGCGGGTGTTGCGCTCCTACGACAGCCAGGAGATCCTGGGCTACGAGATGCGTTATCTCGGAACGGCGCAAGTCCAGCGCTTCGCCGAGGTCAGCACCCTGGTCATAACCGCTGCACGCGAAGAGATTATCGTTGGCGATCTGCTGGTGCCCGCTCCGCGCGAGGTGCTCGTCAACTACGTGCCCCATGCGCCTGACAAGACGGTGGAGGGACGAATCATCGACCTCGCCAACGACGCGCACGAGGTCGGGCGGGGTTACATCGTCACGCTCGACCGCGGCGCGCAGGACGGCCTCGACATCGGCAGCGTGCTCGCGGTCTATCACCCGGGCCCGGTCATGCCCGACCCGAGACCCTACGGAGCGAGTGACATCCTGTCGACCACCACGGACCGTACGAAGGTTCTGCTCCCGCCGACCCAGTATTTGAACATTCCGTCCGAGCGCACAGGGCTGGTGTTCGTGTTCCGCGTTTTCGATCGGGTCGCCTACGCGATAGTCCTGAACACGACGGACCCGGTTTTCCCCGGGGACATCGTGCGCAAGCCCTAGACGCTCCTTCGCGCTCGCCGATGAATGTCGACGCCCGCGTCGAGGCTTGGGCGTCGCTGCAGCTGCTGCCGGGCTTGGGCGCACGTAACCTCGTCACCCTGCTCAAGCACTTCGGAGGCCCGCTCGAGCTGCGCGCCGCGACAAAAAAACGCATCGCCGCGCTTGCGTCCGCCGAGGTTGCCGCCGCAATCGAGCGCGGGCCCGACCCTTCCCTGCTCGAGCGCACGCTCGAGTGGCTGCGCGAACCGGGTCATCGCCTCGTCGCTTGGGACGACGCCGAGTATCCGCGCGCGCTGCTCGACATCACCGACCCCCCGCCCGCTTTCTATTATGTCGGCAGACCCGAGCTACTGACGCGCGACGCGGTGGCCATCGTGGGCAGCCGCAACGCAACTCCGCAAGGGGTCGAGCACGCGCAGGCGTTCGCTGCGGCCCTGTCCGCCGCGGGGTTTACGATCGTGAGCGGCCTCGCGATAGGCATCGATGCGGCTGCCCATCGCGGCGGGCTGTCGGCGGAGGCAAGCAGCCTTGCTGTTGTTGGCACCGGGCTCGATCGGGTCTACCCGGCGGGCAACCGAGATCTCGCGCAGCGTCTCGCGAGGGAAGGCGGGTTGCTCTCTGAGTTCGCGCTGGGTACGCCTCCGCTGCCCGAGAATTTTCCCCGGCGCAATCGGCTCATCAGCGGTCTCGCGCGCGGTGTCCTCGTCGTCGAGGCAACGCTCAACAGTGGCTCCTTGATTACAGCGCGCCTTGCCGCCGAGCAGGGGCGCGAAGTTTTCGCAATCCCGGGCTCGATCCATTCCCCCTTTTCCAAGGGCGCGCATCGCCTCATCCGCGAAGGCGCGAAGCTCGTCGAGACGGCACAGGACGTCCTCGAGGAACTCGGCGTGCGCAGCGAGCCTACTGCGATGGGCACAGGCAGCGAACCGATCACGCGCCGTGGACCGTTGCCGAAGGAAGGACCGGCGGCGCGAGTACTCGCCGCGCTCGGTCACGATCCAGCGGGAATCGACCTGCTGGCGCGGCGTACCGGGCTTTCAGCCGAATCGATCACCGTTGCGCTCGTCGAGCTCGAAGTGGCAGGTCGAGTCGTGAGCTTGCCGGGCGGTCTCTACCAGCGCCGCGACTGATCCTGCGCTCACCCGCCACGGGGGCCGGTGCGCACTTGCCGGACCGTCGGGAAAATCGGTCGGCTTGTCCCGGCACCCAGTCCTTGCTTATCATCTGCGGTCCTTTTCGCACCCGAGCCCGAACCACAGGTCGATGGCCAAGAGCCTGATCATCGCCGAGAAGCCCTCCGTGGCGGCCGACATCGCGCGCGCCCTGGGTGGGCTCACGCGTCACGACGAGTATTTCGAGGGCACCCGCTACGTGCTGTCCTCGGCGATCGGCCATCTGCTCGAGATCGGCATGCCTGAGGAGGAGGAAGTCAAACGCGGAAAGTGGACGTTCACTCATCTGCCGGCGATTCCCTCCAAGTTCTCGCTCAAGCCGATAGAGAGGACCGCGACGCGCTTGAGGCTCCTGCTGAAGCTAGCCAAGCGCAAGGACATCACGGAGCTCATCAATGCCTGCGACGCGGGTCGCGAGGGCGAGTTGATCTTCCGCTATATCGTCCAGTACGCACACACGAGCAAGCCGATCAAGCGCCTGTGGCTTCAATCGATGACTCCGGGCGCGATTCGCGACGGTTTCGGCGCGCTACGCAGCGACGAGACGATGCGTCCGCTCGCCGACGCCGCCGTTTGCCGGTCGGAGTCCGACTGGCTGGTCGGCATCAACGGAACGCGCGCCATGACCGCGTTCAACTCCAAGTCGGGCGGCTTCCAGCTTACGACCGTCGGGCGCGTGCAGACACCTACGCTCGCCATTCTTGTCGAGCGCGAAGAGAAGATCCGCGGTTTCCAGCCACGCGACTATTGGGAGGTCCAAGCCACGTTCCGCGCCCGCGGGGGGCAGTACGAAGGACGGTGGTTCGATGAGCAGTTTCGCAAGTCCGACGAGGAGCCCGACGCGCGACCCGAGCGTCTATGGGACGAAGCAAAGGCGCGGGCGATCGCGCAACGCTGCGAGGACAAATCGGGCGTCGTCACGGAGGAGACCAAGCCATCCTCCCAGAGCGCGCCGTTGCTGTACGACCTTACGAGCCTCCAGCGCGACGCGAACGGCCGCTTCGGCTTCTCCGCCCGTACGACGCTCTCCCTCGCCCAAGCGCTCTACGAGAAACACAAGGTCCTGACCTATCCGCGCACGGACTCCCGTGCGTTGCCCGAGGACTATCTCGCCACGGTCCGGGACGCGCTCGAGTCGCTGCGCGAGATCAAGGCTTACGCGCCTTTCGCGTCGCAAGTGCTCAAGGCGAAGTGGGTCAAGCCCAACAAACGGATCTTCGACAACGCGAAGATCTCCGATCACTTCGCCATCATTCCGACGCTGCAGCGGCCCAAGACTCTGAGCGAGGCGGAAGCGAAGCTCTACGATCTCGTCGTCAAGCGTTTCCTGGCGGTGTTCTATCCCGCGGCCGAGTACCTCCTCACGACGCGCATCACCCGGGTCGAACAGCAGCCGTTCAAGACCGAGGGCAAGGTGCTCGTCAGTCCCGGCTGGCTCGCCGTCTACGGCAAAGATGCGCAGTCCGGCGAAGAAGCCATGCTCGCCAAGGTCCTTCCGAACGAGCAGGTCGCCACCGAGGAGGTGCGCGTGGTTGCCAACCGGACTCGCCCGCCCGCGCGATTCACCGAGGCCACGCTGCTCTCTGCAATGGAAGGTGCCGGAAAGACGATCGAAGATGACGAGCTGCGCGAGGCAATGCGGGAAAAGGGCCTCGGCACGCCTGCCACGCGTGCGCAGATCATCGAGGGTCTCATCCAGGAGAAATACGTTCACCGCGACGGCCGCGAGCTTACCCCGACGGCGAAGGCGTTCTCGCTGATGACGCTCCTTCATGGGCTAGGCATTCCCGAGCTCTTCTCACCCGAGCTCACGGCGGAGTGGGAGTTCAAGCTCGCGCAGATGGAGCACGGTAAGCTCAGGCGCGAGCAGTTCATGCGCGAGATAGTGCGCATGACCAAGCACATTGTGAACCAGGCGAAAAACTACGAGAGTGACACCATCCCGGGAGATTTCGCTACGCTCACCGCACGCTGCCCGAAGTGCGGCGGAGAGGTACATGAGAAGTACAAGAAGTTTCAGTGCCAGTCATGCGACTTTGGCATGTGGAAGATCATTGCCGGGCGCCAGCTCGAGATACCGGAGGCAGAGACGCTGCTCACCGAGCGCGCGGTTGGACCGCTGGAGGGTTTTCGCAGCAAGCTCGGGCGACCGTTCGCCGCGCGATTGAAGCTCAATGACGCGTACGAGGTGCAGTTCGATTTCGGCGACGGCGCGGACGCGGCTGAGGCCCCAGACTTCACCGGGCAGGAGCCGCTCGGCAGCTGCCCGAAGTGCGGCGCCCAGGTCTTCGAGCTGCCGGCAGCGTACGTATGTGAGCGCGCCGTCGGTCCGAACAAGACCTGCGATTTCCGCTCCGGACGCGTCATCCTGCAGCGGCCGATCGAGCGCGCTCAGATGCAAAAGCTGCTCGCTTCCGGAAAGACGGACCTGCTGCAGTTCGTATCGGCCCGGACGCGGCGCCCGTTTGCTGCCTATCTCGTACGCCAGCCGGATGGCAAGATCGGCTTCGAGTTCCAGGCGCGGGAAGGCGCCAAGGCCGGTGGTACGCGATCACGCGGGTCGGCCGCGCTGAGAGTACTCGGCCCGCACCCCAAGGACAAGCAACCGGTCGAATTGCACGCAGGCCGGTATGGCCCTTACGTCAAGCACGGCGGCATCAATGCGACCCTCTCGGACAAACAGACCGCCGAATCGGTGACGTTGCGCGAGGCGGTGGCACTCCTCGCCGCAAAAGCGGGGCGCACGCGTGGCGCCAAGCCCCGCAAGCCCGTGGCGGTCAGGAAGAGTGCAGCGCGACCGACGGCGCGCAAGCGCGCTGCCTCCTAGCGGATCAGCCCGAGCCGAAGCGTATGCCCTGCGCGAGTGGCAGCTCGCGGCTCCAGTTGATCGTGCTTGTCTGGCGGCGCATGTAGGCCTGCCACGCATCCGACCCGGCTTCGCGCCCGCCCCCGGTCTCTTTCTCCCCGCCGAACGCTCCGCCGATCTCGGCTCCAGACGTACCGATGTTCACGTTAGCGATGCCACAATCGCTTCCCCACGCCGAAAGGAAGGTCTCGGCGCTGCGCAGGTTGCGCGTGAAGATCGCGGATGACAGCCCCTGCGGTACCGCGTTGTGCATGGCGATCGCCTGAGCCAGATCGCGAAAGCTCATCACGTAGAGGATCGGGCCGAAAGTCTCCCGCTGTACGACCGGCCAGGCGTTGTCTACGCCGCGCACGATCGTGGGCTCGACGAAGAACCCGGGGCCTGGCCGGACGCCGCCACCGCAGACGAGCTCCCCGCCTGCCCCCAGGACCTCATGCACCGCGGCGCGGAAGCTCTCGACCGCGGCCGCGTCGATGAGCGGCCCCATGAGTGTGCCCGCCTCGAGCGGGTCGCCTATGCGCACCTGCGCATAGGCCGTTTGCAGTCGCCGGAGGACCTCCGCCTCGATCGACTCGTGCACGATCAGCCGGCGCGTCGTCGTGCAGCGTTGCCCGGCGGTTCCCACCGCACCGAAGAGCACGGCAGGCACGACCAGATCGAGATCGGCATCCTCGGCGACGAGGATCGCGTTGTTGCCCGAGCATTCGAGCAGACAGCGGCCGAAGCGGCCGGCGACGGTCTGCGCGATCTGACGGCCGACCGCAGAGGAGCCCGTGAACGATACCAGCGCGACCCGCGGATCGGTTGCGAGTCTCGTGGCCGCGTCGCGCGTCGCGTCGACGAGGAGGGTGAAGATCGGCGGCAGTTGCAGCTCCTCGATGACGCGATTGCACAGGCGCTGTACCGCCATCGCCGCGAGCGGCGTCTTCGGTGAGGGCTTCCAGATCGTCGCGTTGCCGCAAACCGCGGCGATGAGCGCGTTCCATGCCCACACCGCAACGGGGAAGTTGAACGCCGTGATGACTCCCACCACACCGAGCGGCTGCCACTGCTCGTACATCCGGTGCGCCGGGCGCTCCGAGTGCATCGTCTTGCCGTAGAGCATGCGCGCCTGGCCCACGGCGAAATCGGCGATGTCGATCATCTCCTGCACCTCGCCGTCGCCTTCCGCCTTGATCTTGCCGTTCTCGAGCGATACCAGCGTACCCAGCGCGTCCTTGTGCTCGCGCAGCAACAGACCCAAGCGCCGCACGACCTCGCCCCTCTTGGGCGCAGGAACCTCGCGCCAGGCGTGCGCCGCGGTGACGGCAGCGTCCAGCACCGCATCGACGTCCGCCGGACCGGCGGTCGCCACCGTCCCGATGGCGGATCCATCCGCGGGATTGTGCGAGGTGAGCTGAGAGCCGCTCCCGCACCAAGCCGCCGGGCCTGCGCACGCGCCCGGGTTCCCGGCTTCGACTCCTAGTTGCGCAAGAAGCGCGCGGCGATCAGGGTTCATCGCGGTCGCTGCCGCGCAGGTGCGGCCGTGGCGGGAAGATCAGACGTCGAGATTGCGCACGCCGAGCGCATTGCTCTCGATGAATGCGCGCCGGGGCTCGACTTCCTCGCCCATCAGCGTGGTGAATATCTCGTCGGAAGAGATGCCGTCCTCGATCTGAACCTTGAGCAGGCGCCGGGCCTGCGGGTTCATCGTCGTCTCCCAGAGTTGCCCGGGATTCATTTCTCCCAGGCCCTTGTAGCGCTGGATGCTCACGGCGCTCCTCGCCTCAGCGAGCAGCCACTCGAGCGCCGCGGCAAAGGAGGCGGCAGCCGCAGTCCGCTCGCCGCGACGCACGCTCGACCCGGGACGCATCAACCCTTGCAGTACATCCGCAGCAGCCTTGATCGGCGCGTAGTCGCCACTCGCAAGAAACTCGGCATCGAGCGAGGTCGTGTGCGCGGTTCCGTGCCGCGTGCGTACAATGAACAGGCGGTTCAACTCGGTTTGTTCATCGTAGCGCGCCTCGACCCGCACTTCGGGGTCGGCAATTGCCTTCGTCATCGCCGCCGCGCTCGCCGCTGCCGAATCCTCGCTCGACAGGTCGATGCGCACCCCACCCAGCAGCGCGCGCAGCGCCGCCGGCTCGATCACCCGTGACAGGCGTTCGATAACCGCTTCGGCGAGCAGATACTGCCGGGCGACGTTGGCGAGCGCCTGCCCCGAGAGCGCCGGGCGCTCGGCTCCGGGGAGCACCTCGGCGCCCTTGAGCGCGACCTTGAGCAGGTATTGATTGAGCCCGTGGTCGTCCGTGAGGTAGCTCTCCTCCTTTCCCTGCTTCACCTTGTACAGCGGCGGTTGGGCAATGTAGATGTGGCCGCGCTCGACCAGCTCCGGCATCTGGCGGTAGAAGAAGGTCAGCAGCAGCGTACGGATGTGCGAGCCGTCGACGTCCGCATCGGTCATGATGATGATGCGGTGGTAGCGCAGCTTAGCCACATCGAACGCGTCCTTGTCCTCCTTGTCGCCCTCCGCCTTGCCGAAGCCCGTGCCGAGCGCGGTGATCAGGGTCACGATCTCCTGCGAGCTGATCAGCTTGTCAAAGCGCGCCCGCTCGACATTGAGTATCTTGCCGCGCAGCGGAAGGATCGCCTGGAATTTCCGATCGCGACCCTGCTTCGCCGAGCCGCCGGCGGAGTCGCCCTCGACGAGGTAGAGTTCGCACAGTGCCGGATCGCGCTCCTGACAGTCGGCGAGCTTCCCGGGCAACCCCATCCCATCGAGAACGCCCTTGCGGCGCGTAAGCTCGCGCGCTTTGCGTGCCGCCTCGCGCGCGCGCGCCGCGTCGATGATCTTGGAGCAGATGATTCGCGCGTCGCTCGGATTCTCCAGCAGGAACTCACCGAGCTTGCCGCCGACGATTTCCTGCACGATCGGCTGCATCTCCGAGGAGACGAGCTTGTCCTTGGTCTGCGAAGAAAACTTCGGCTCGGGCGCCTTCACGGAGAGCACGCAGGTCAGCCCTTCGCGCATGTCATCGCCAGTGGTCTCGACCTTCGCCTTCTTGGCGAGCTCCTCCTTCTCGATATAGTTGTTCAGCGTGCGCGTCATCGCCTGCCTCAGACCCGTGAGGTGGGTACCGCCGTCGCGCTGGGGAATGTTGTTGGTGAAGCATTGCACGTTCTCGGCGTACGAGTCGTTCCACTGCATCGCGACCTCGACGGTCACGCCGTCCTTCTCGCCGCTCGCGTAGAAGATCTTCGAGTGAAGCGCGGTCTTCGTGCGATTCATGTACTCCACGAAACCCTTGATGCCTCCCGAGAAGGCGAAGTTTTCGCTCTTGCCGTCGCGTTGGTCGAGCAACTCGATCTTCACCCCGTTGTTGAGAAACGAGAGCTCGCGGACGCGCCGCGCCAGTATTTCGTAGTGGTACTCGACCTTCCCGAAGGTCGCCTCGGAGGCCTTGAAGTGGACTTCCGTGCCGCGCCGCTCGGTCGGTCCAATCATGGCGAGTGGGGCCACCGCAACACCGTCACGAAACTCCATCTGGTAGGCCTTGCCATCGCGCCAGATTCTGAGTTTCAGCCATTCCGAGAGCCCGTTAACCACCGATACCCCGACCCCGTGCAGTCCGCCGGCGACCTTGTACGAGTTCTGATCGAACTTCCCGCCGGCGTGCAGCTCGGTCATGACGATCTCGGCTGCCGAGCGCTTCTGCTCGTCGTCCTCCTTGATGTCGGTGGGGATTCCGCGACCGTTGTCGAGTACCGATACAGAGTTGTCGGCGTGAATGACGACTTTTATCTCGTCGCAATAACCGGCCAGAGCTTCGTCGATTGCGTTGTCCAGGACCTCGAAGACCATGTGGTGCAGCCCCGTGCCGTCCGATGTATCGCCGATGTACATCCCGGGCCGCTTGCGCACGGCTTCGAGCCCCTTGAGGACTTTGATGCTGTTTGAGTCGTAGTCGCCGCTGCCGTTCTCGGCGGGCCTTGAGTTCGCTTCGGTCATTCGCTACTTGCTCGCTTCTCAATATCCATTAAACGGCGACGCCGACTCGAAAGGAGTCGGCGCCTCGGTCGGCTCGGGAAAACGCGACACTCTCAGATCCGCATCGGCATGACCACATACTTGTAATCAGCCCTGTCCTGCATCGTGATCAATGCGCTGGAGTTCGCGTCGCCGAGAGATAGCACGACCTTGTCGGTGGTCACATTCTGCAACACGTCCAGCAGATAAGTTATGTTGAAGCCGATATCGAGACCCTCGCCACGGTAGTCGACTTCGAGTTCCTCCTCCGCCTCTTCCTGCTCGCTGTTTGTGCAGATGATTTTGAGCTGGCCGCTGGCGAGCACGAGGCGCACCCCACGAAACTTCTCGTTCGACAGGATTGCGGCGCGCTGCAGCGCTTGCAGGAGCTCGCTTCGCGAGAGTTCGAGCCGCTTCGAGTGGGCGGTCGGAATGACGCGGTTGTAGTCCGGAAATTTCCCGTCGACGACCTTGCTCACCAGCTCGATGTTCGAGAAGCGCAACCGCACTTGGTTGGCGAGGATGTCGATGGCGAGCGCAGCATCGCTGTCCTCGAGCAGCTTGCCGAGTTCGAGCACCGTCTTGCGGGGAAGGATCACCTCCTGGCGCGCGTAGTCCCCTGGGACCGAGATACTCGCGTAGGAGAGGCGATGGCCGTCGGTGGCGACCGCCTGCAAGGTTCCTTTGTCGATCACAAGCAGCATGCCGTTGAGATAGTAGCGGATGTCCTGCTGGGCCATCGCAAACTCGGCCAGCTTCAGCAGCCCTCGAAACTGGCGCTGCGGCAGGCTGATGTTCTGCTGTTGCTCCTTGGCGAGACTCATGCGCGGGTAGTCGGTTGCCGGAAGCGTCTGCAGATTGAAGCGCGAGCGAGCCGCCCGCACGGTCATCTTGCCCGAGGCCGTTTCCACGGTGAGCGTTGCGCCCTCCGGCAAGGCACGAAGAAGGTCCTGCAGTTTTCGCGCACCCACCGTAACCGACTGCTCCTGCTTGCCTGCAAGTTCGCTGTTGGCGGTGATCTGCATCTCGAGGTCGGTTGCCGTTACGAAAAGGCGTCCGTCCTTCTGCTCCAAAAGGACATTTGCCAGGATCGGTAGCGTGTGTCTGCGCTCAACGATTCCGGAAACCGCCTGCAGCGGCTTTAGCAACGCGTCTCGGGGAATCTGCTTTAGTTGCATTTTCTTTAAACCTAAGAATAGCTAATTAGAGTCGGCAGAAATCCGGGACAACAGTAAAATCTGGTATGAAATCCGCGCCTTGACGCATGACAAACGCTGCGGGAAACAACGGGACAATCTGTGGGTCGATTGGGGACGAAAAACCCGGCAATTCCGACACGCGCATAACCCCCAAATTATAAACTGCTTTGCGCGATATTCCTACCTTCGGACGCCCCAAAACTGGTCAGTTCCGGAGCACTTGCAGCAGAAAGTTGACGTCATGGCTGATCTCGGGAACGGCTTCCCGCAGCTTTGCAATCTGGCGGCAGGCGTGAAGCACCGTCGTGTGATCGCGGCCGCCAAAATTACTTCCGATCTCCGGCAACGATAGCTGGGTGAGCTCCTTGGCGAGCGCCATCGCCACCTGGCGCGGGCGGGCGACTGCCCGCGAGCGTTTCTTGGAGTGCATGTCGGAAATGCGTATCTTGTAGTAGTCCGCGACGGTCTTCTGAATGTTCTCGATCGAGATCTGCCGGTTCTGAACGGCGAGCAGATCCCGCAGCGCATCCTTGGCGAGCGCCAGGGAGATCTCTTGGCCGTGAAAGCTCGAGTAGGCGAGCACGCGCTTGAGCGCTCCCTCGAGCTCGCGCACGTTTGACCGAATGTGCTTGGCGATGAAAAAAGCCACCTGCTCGTCGAGCTTCATGCCAGAGACGGCGGCCTTGGACAGCAGGATGGCGACGCGCATCTCGAGCTCGGGCGGCTCGAGCGCCACGGTAAGCCCCCAGCCGAAACGCGAGATGAGCCGCTCCTCGATGCCGGAGATCTCCTTCGGATAGGTATCGCAAGTGATGACGACCTGCTTGTGCGCTTCGATGAGCGTGTTGAACAGGTAGAAGAACTCCTCCTGCGTACGCGACTTGCCGCTGAAGAACTGGATGTCGTCGACGAGCAGCAGATCGAGCGAGCGGTAGTAGCGCTTGAAATCATCGAACGCCTTGTGTTGGTAGGCGCGGACGACATCCGAGACGTAGGTTTCGGCGTGGATGTAGCGGATCTTGGCGCTCGGATTGCTGTCCAGAATGTGATTACCGATCGCCTGGATCAGGTGCGTCTTGCCCAGCCCCACGCCGCCGTAGACGAACAGGGGGTTGTACGACGTCGGGTGCTCGGCGACCTGCAGCCCGGCGGCCCGCGCCAGCTGATTAGCTTTGCCGGAAACGAAGGTCGCGAAGGAGAAGGCGGGATTGAGGCTTGCCTGCTCACTGCGCCGGTCTGGCGCGCGGGCCGCCTCGGACGTGCTTGGCGCGGCGGGTGGCTCCCTGCGCCCCGGGGTGTCCGCTACCGTGAGCACGAGCCGCAGCGACTGGCCCGTTTCCATCTGGGCGAACTCCTCGATGCGCCCTGCAAAGCGCTCCTTCACCCACTGCAGTACGAACCGGTTCGGAGCGACAAGACGCAGCCCGTCGTCGTCGGCTTCCAGGCGCAGCGGCCGGATCCAGGTGTTGAACTGCTGCGGAGTCAGCTCGCGCCTGAAGGCATCGAGACAGCCCGCCCAGAACGAGGGCGTAGACATAGGGCGCTTCGGGGTTCTGCTGCAATTGCGGAGCGGGCGCGTCGGCAAAGCCCGCGACGGGCGAATTGTACCCGCAATCGGAGCGAGTTATCCACAACCGTCTCGCCATCATTCACCTTGACAGAGCAGCTGCCAAAAAGCTCTAATACAAGGCTTTTTTCCCGGCAGGCGGACCCATGAAACGTACGTTCCAGCCCTCCGTGGTGCGGCGCAAGCGCACCCACGGTTTTCGCGCCAGAATGCGCTCGGTCGGCGGTCGCAAGGTGCTCGCTTCGCGCCGCGCGAAGGGCCGCTCCAGGCTCGTCGTCTGAAGGCCGCACGTGCAGGGGGCGCCGCGTGACGCGTCGCTACCGACTGCGCGGTGTTAACGAGTTTGCCCGGATGTTTCGCAACGGTCGTCGCCTTGAGACGGCGCGCGTGCAACTTTTCTTCGCTCCGGCTGCGCAACTGCCCGGGCGCGTCGGCTACGTGATCGGCAGCCGCCAATTAGCCCGCGCGGTGGACCGCAATCGGCTTCGGCGCTTGCTGCGCGAGCTCTTGCGGACGCGCCGGCGCGCCGTGCGCGAGTTCGACATCGTGCTGCGTCTTCGCCGCGCCTGCCCCGCAGCGGAGCTGTCGCTGGTGGTCGACGAGGCCGGCGCGCTGCTCGAAGCTCTCAGAACCTAGCGCGCCCGTGAAGCCTCTCCTGCTGTTTCTGCTGCGGGTCTATCAGTATGCGATCCGGCCGCTGTTTGCACCGCAGTGCCGCTTTTTCCCAAGTTGTTCCGAGTATGCGCACGCAGCGATCGATCGCCACGGTACGCTGAAGGGACTTTGGCTCGCTGTGCGCCGGGTCGGACGCTGCCATCCCTATCATCCGGGCGGCTACGATCCCGTTCCCTGATCTAGAACCGCTAGTGCCGGTCCGAGCGGCCGGCCTTGCTCATGGATACGCAACGCTGGATCCTCTTCGCGATCTTTTCCTTCTCTGCGCTGTTCCTCTGGGAGCGCTGGCAGGCTGAGCAGCGGCCTGCTCCCGCGCCCCGCACTGCAGCGCAGCCCGGAAAGGAAGCCGTCCCGTCCCCGCAAGTCTCGGGTGCGGCTGCGCCAGGTGTCCCCGGAGGCCCGGTCCCGCCGGCCGCGGCGGGACAGCGCGTCGAGATCAAGACCGATCGCTATGTCGCCGAGGTGGACACGCTGGGCGGTGCCATCACGCTACTTGCGCTTGCCGAGCACCGCGACACCGACGATGCCGCCAAGCCCTATCGACTCCTGCAGCAGAATGAAAACCGCACCTTCATCGCGCAGGCGGGCCTTATCGGTGAGGGCCTTCCCAACCATCGCACGCTCTGGCAGGCGCTGCCGGGCGAACGCGAGCTCGCACCGGGGGCAGACAAGCTCGAGCTGAAGCTCGCGGCCACGGCCGCCGACGGCAGCAAGATCTTGCAGACGCTTACCTTCCATCGCGCGAGCTACATCATAGACGTCGCGTTCGAGCTCACGAACGCGACGGGCAGCCCTGTCTCGCCCTACGCTTACTTTCAATTGACGCGGGACACCAAGGCCCCGGTCGCGCAAAGCTCCTGGGCGCCATCCTCGTATACCGGCCCCGTGCTCTACAACGAGGCCGACAAGTACAAGAAAGTCGAGTTCGCGGACATCGACAAGGGCAAGGCGAGATTCACGGAGAAGGCCGACAACGGCTGGATCGGGATGGTCGAGCACTATTTCGTCGCGGCGTGGATTCCGCCGGAGACGAACAAGGCCACGCGCGAGTTCTACGTCAAGAAGCTCGACAACGGCCTGTACGCCGACGGAGTGATCATGCCGATGGGGAGCGTCGCCCCCGGCGCGAGCGCGAGCGTAGCGGTGCCCCTCTACGCGGGTCCACAAGAGCAGGACGTACTCAAAGGCCTGGCCCCCGGGCTCGATCTGGTGGTCGACTACGGCATCTTTACGGTGATCGCGGCGCCACTGTTCTGGCTGCTCAAGTGGCTCCACGGGCTGATCGGCAACTGGGGCTGGGCGATCGTGGCCATGACGGTGATCATCAAGAGCGCGTTCTATCCGCTCAATCACGCGAGCGCCCGCTCGATGGCCAAGATGAAGGTCGTAGCGCCGAAGCTCAAAGCGCTGCAGGAGCAATACGCCAACGACAAGCAGCAGCTCCAGGTAAAGATGATGGAGCTCTACAAGGCCGAGAAGATCAATCCGCTCGGCGGCTGTCTGCCCATCCTCGTGCAGATACCTGTCTTCATTGCGCTCTACTGGGTCCTGCTTTCGGCGGTGGAGCTCAGGCACGCGCCGTGGATAGGCTGGATCCACGATCTCTCGGCGCCGGATCCTTACTTCGTGCTGCCAGTCGTCTATGCGATAACCGCCTACCTGCAGGTGAAGCTTTCGCCTACGCCCATCCAGGACCCGGTGCAGGCGAAAGTTATGCAGATCATGCCCATCGCCTTCTCGATCATGTTCGTTGTCTTTCCGTCGGGCCTCGTCCTGTACTGGCTCGTCAACAATTCGCTGCAGATCTTTCAGCAGTGGCACATGAACCGGGTGCTCGAACGGGAAGCAGCGGCCGCTGCGGCGAAGCGGCGCTAGCGCGCGCGGCATGGGCTCTAGGCGCCCACCCCCCGAGACGATCGCGGCTGTGGCGACGCCGGCGGGACGCGGCGGCATCGGCGTAGTTCGCATCTCCGGCGCCGATCTCTCGGCGATCGTCGAAGGCGTTCTCGGCGCTGCGCCGGCGGCCCGCACCGCGACGCTCGCGACGTTCCGTGGCGCCAGCGGCGAGCCGCTCGACCAGGGAATCGCCCTTTATTTTCCGGCGCCTGCGTCCTATACCGGCGAGAATGTGCTCGAACTGCACGGGCACGGCGGCCCGGCAGTGCTTGGACTGTTGCTTGGCCGCTGTCTCGACCTCGGCGCTCGAATCGCGGAGCCCGGCGAGTTTACCCGGCGCGCGTTTCTCAACGGCAAGCTCGACCTCGCCCAGGCCGAGGCGGTTGCTGACCTGATCGACGCGGCCACCGCCACGGCCGCGCGCGCGGCAGCACGCAGCCTGACCGGGGCCTTCTCCGAGGAGATACACGCGGCGGTAGACGGGCTGATCGAGCTGCGTGGCTTCACCGAGGCCGTGCTCGATTTTCCGGAGGAGGACATCGAGTTCATGCGCACGGCGGACGCCGCCGGCAAGCTCGCGGATTTGCGCGAGCGGGTCGCGGCGATCGTAGCGCGTGCCCGGCAAGGGAGCCTTCTGCGCGAAGGCCTCGACGTGGTGCTGATCGGTCAGCCGAACGTTGGCAAGTCGAGCTTGCTCAACCAGCTCGTCGGCGAGGACGTCGCCATCGTCACGCCCGTGCCGGGAACGACGCGCGATGCAATCCGCAGCAGGATCGAGATTTCCGGCATTCCGCTGCACGTCATCGACACGGCGGGCCTGCGCCCCACGGCCGATGCCGTCGAGAAGATCGGCATCGAACGAACCTGGGCGTCCATTGCGCGTGCCGACCTCGCGCTCATCATTACCGACGCGCGCGAGCCGCAGGACGCGGGCGATGCGACGATCATTGGAAGGCTGCCCGAGGGACTGCCGCGGATCGTGGTGCGCAACAAGATCGATCTGCTCGACATCGACGCGCGGCGCTCGTCGGACGAAGACGGTGCCGAAGTCTGGCTCTCGGCGAAGACAGGCGCCGGGCTCGAATTGCTGCGCGAAGCGATCCTCTCCGCGGCCGGCGCGCGTGACGCCATGGAAGGCGTATTCCTCGCCCGCGAACGGCACCTGCGCGCACTCGACAGCGCGGCGGCGCATCTTGCGGCAGCCGACGAGCAGCTCGCCGCGACGCCGCCTGCGCTCGAGCTCTTCGCGGAGGAGCTGCGCGCAGCGCAGCAGGCGCTCGGCGCCATCACAGGTGAATTTAGCGCCGATGATCTCCTTGGTGAGATATTCGCCCGCTTCTGCATCGGCAAGTAGGCGTCTGTCCGACACCGCCCGTCGCGCGATCACGTAAGATAGGAACAGCCGGCTGCACGGGGAGGTCGTAACAGATGCTTACAACCGTACCCGAACGACGCCACTAGAATCCGGCCAGAAGAACAAGCCCGTCTTACCCGCTCGATATGGCCGCATTTGGCGTCCCCAGCGATCCCGCGCCGCCGCAACGCGAAAGGCGGGGTAGGCGGCTGCGCCTCGCTCTCGCCGGCGCAATAGCGCTGCTGGTGATCGCGTCGGCAGCATGGCTTTGGTTGCGCAGTCCAGCCGATGCGCCGGCCGCCCAGCGGGGTGGGTTCGACCCGAACGCTCGGCCCCTACCGGTTGTCGCCGCGCCCGTGAGGGAAGGCAGCATCGACATCTATCTCACCGCGCTCGGGACGGTAACGCCGCGCAATACGGTAACGGTGCACTCGCGCGTCGACGGACAGCTGATGCGCGTCGAATTCCGGGAGGGGCAGATCGTCAAGGCGGGGGACCTCCTCGCCGAGATCGACCCGCGACCGTTCGAGGTCGTGCTCACGCAGGCGCAGGGGCAGATGGCGAAAGACCAGGCGCTGCTCAAGAACGCGCAGCTCGATCTTGAGCGCTACCGCACGCTGCTCGCGCAGGACTCGATCGCCAAGCAGCAGGTGGATACGCAGGAAGCACTCGTGCGCCAGTACGAGGGGACGGTGCTCGCCGACCAGGGACAAATCGACAGCGCAAAGCTGCAGATCACGTACTCGCGCATCACGGCGCCGATCGGAGGGCTCGTCGGACTGCGCCAGGTCGATCCCGGCAACGTGATCCATGCGAGCGATGCCAACGGGCTAGTCGTCATCACCCAGACGCAGCCGATCACGGTGCTCTTTCCGATCCCGGAGGACAACCTGCAGCAGGTGCTGCAGCGCCTGAAATCTGGCGCATCGCTGCCGGTCGAAGCCTGGGATCGCGCGCAGAAAACGAAGCTCGCGACCGGCAAGCTGCTGACCACGGACAACCAGATCGACACCACGACCGGCACGGTGAAGCTTCGCGCCGAGTTTCCCAACGACGACAACGCGCTGTTCCCGAACCAGTTCGTCAACGTGCATATGCTGGTCGACACGCGCCAGGGCGCCACACTGCTGCCGAGCGCCGCGATCCAGCGCGGAGCGCCCGGTACCTTCGTCTACGCGGTGAACGACGACAAGACGGTGAGCGTCAAGCCGGTGAAGCTCGGCCCCGTCCAGGGAGAGACTACCTCGCTCGAAAGCGGCGTCGCGCCGGGAGCGATGGTCGTCGTCGACGGCGCCGACAAGCTGCGCGAGGGCGCGAAGGTCGAGCTTATTACGCCAGAGTCGCGCAACACACTCCCCACCGGCACCCCACGCCGCAGCGACAAAGGCGAGCGCCGCGGCAAGAACGGCGGCTGAACGAGGGCGCGAGCGCGCGGGAAACGCCGCCTCGCAAGAACCGTGAATCCGTCCCGCCCTTTCATTCTGCGGCCGGTGGCTACCTCGCTGCTCATGGTCGCGATCCTGCTCGCCGGCATCGTCGCGTATCGCGTGCTGCCGCTCTCTGCGCTGCCGGAAGTCGATTACCCCACCATCCAGGTCGTCACGCTGTATCCGGGCGCGAGCCCCGACGTCATTGCTTCCTCGATCACCGCGCCGCTCGAGCGCCAGTTCGGTCAGATGCCCGGGCTGAATCAGATGTCATCGACGAGCTCAGGTGGAGCCTCGGTGATCACGCTGCAGTTCAGCCTCCAGTTGAGTCTCGACGTTGCGGAGCAGGAAGTGCAGGCGGCGATCAACGCCGCGAGCAATCTGCTGCCCTCCGACATTCCGACACCGCCCATCTACAACAAGGTGAACCCGGCGGATACACCGGTCGTGATTCTTGCGCTGACCTCGAAGACGCTGCCGCTGCCGAAGCTCTACGACCTTGCCGACACGCGGCTCGCCACCAAGCTCTCTCAGCTGCGCGGCGTTGGGCTGGTGAACCTGTCCGGCGGTCAGCGGCCAGCCGTGCGCGTGCAGGCGAACCCGCAGGCGCTCGCCGCGTACAACCTC
This sequence comes from Casimicrobiaceae bacterium, assembly GCA_036380055.1. Lineage (GTDB taxonomy): Bacteria > Pseudomonadota > Gammaproteobacteria > Burkholderiales > Casimicrobiaceae > PALSA-1003. Next base: position 2,330 of record DASVFM010000025.1, on the reverse strand, counting down.
TCGATGGACGATCTACGCACGGCGATCGCGGCCGCGAATACCAACCAGGCCAAGGGCAGCTTCGACGGCCCCACGCGCGCCTCGACTATCGACGCCAACGATCAGTTGAAGAGCGCCGACGATTACCGAGCGCTGATCGTCGCCTACCGCAACAACTCGCCGATACGCCTTTCCGATGTCGCCGACGTGGTCGACGGCGCGGAGAATTCGCGTCTCGCAGCTTGGGCCAATCAAACGCCGGCAATCATCGTCAACATCCAGCGCCAGCCCGGCACCAACGTCATCGAAGTCGTCGACCGGATCAAGCAGCTTCTGCCGCAGCTGCAGGCAGCGCTGCCGCCTTCGGTCGACGTCACGATGCTTACCGACCGGACCGTGACGATTCGCGCCTCAGTCCACGACGTGCAGTTCGAGTTGATGCTCGCCGTAGCGCTGGTCGTAATGGTGATCTTCCTGTTCCTGCGCAGCTTGTCCGCCACCGTCATCCCGAGCGTGGCGGTGCCGCTCTCGCTCGTCGGCACCTTCGGCGTGATGTACCTCGCCGGTTTCTCGATCAACAACCTGACGCTGATGGCGCTCACCATCGCGAGCGGGTTCGTGGTCGACGACGCGATCGTGATGATCGAGAACATCGCGCGTTACATCGAGGCCGGCGAGCCGCCGCTCCAGGCCGCGCTCAAAGGCGCCGAGCAGATCGGCTTCACGATCATATCGTTGACCTTCTCGCTCATCGCGGTGCTGATCCCGCTTCTGTTCATGGGCGACGTCGTGGGGAGGCTCTTCCGCGAGTTCGCCATCACGCTCGCGGTGTCGATCTTGATCTCGGCGGTGGTCTCGCTCACGCTCACGCCCATGATGTGCGCGCGGTTGCTGCGCCGCGTGCCCGAGGCCGAGCAGGGCCGCTTTTATCACTGGAGCGGCGAGATGTTCGAGCGGATCATCGCCCGTTACGGGCAGATGCTCACTTGGGTCCTCGACCGGCAGTTCGCGACGCTCATGGTCGCGATTGCGACGCTGGTTCTCACGATCCTTCTCTACATCGTGATCCCCAAGGGCTTCTTTCCGGTCCAGGACACCGGCGCGATCCAGGGCATTTCGGAGGCGCCGCCGACGATCTCCTTCGCCGCGATGGCCGAGCGCCAGCAGGCGCTCGCGCGGGTGATCTTGCAGGACTCTGCCGTCGAGAGCCTTTCCTCGTTCATCGGCATAGACGGTACAAACGCCACGCTGAACAGCGGCCGCATGCTGATCAACCTGAAGCCGCTCGGCGGGAGGCACGGGAGCGCGACCGACGTCATTCGCCGCCTGCGGCAGAAACTCGCCGAGGTCGAAGGAATTTCGCTGTACATGCAGCCGGTGCAGGACCTGACCATCGAGGACCGGGTGAGTCGCACGCAGTACCAGTTCACGGTCGAGGACACGAACCCCGACGAGCTCTCGCTCTGGGTGCCCCGCCTCGTCGAGCGGCTGCGCCGCGAGCCCGCGCTCGCCGATGTGGCGAGCGATCTGCAGGACGGCGGCTTGCAGGCGTACGTCGACATCGATCGCGCGACCGCCAGCCGGTTCGGTATCACCCCGGCGGTTATCGACAATGCGCTCTACAACGCCTTCGGGCAGCGCCTGGTGTCGACGATATTCACGCAGACGAACCAGTACCGCGTCGTGCTCGAGGTGCAGCCGCAGTTCCAGCTCGGGCCGGATGCGCTCGACAACATCTATGTGCCGGCGACGATCCCCGGCGCGGCGAGCGGCGGCGGTCTTGCGACGACGGCCACGACCACGACGACAGCGAGTCCCGCCTCGAGCGGCGGCGCGTCGGGGACGCAGCAGGTGCGGCTGTCCTCGATCGCCAAGGTCGTCGAGCGCTCGGCGCCGCTGGTGGTGAATCACATTGGCCAGTTTCCGGCGGCGACGGTCTCGTTCAATCTCTCGCCCGGCGCATCGCTCGGCGATGCCGTCAAGGCGATCGAGGCGGCGCAGGGCGAGCTCAACATGCCGCTGAGCGCTCAGGTGCGCTTCCAGGGGGCCGCTCTCGCGTTTCGCGCCGCGCTCTCGAACGAGCTATGGCTGATCCTCGCGGCGATCATCACCATGTACATCGTGCTCGGCGTGCTCTACGAGAGCTACATCCACCCGATCACGATACTTTCGACACTGCCGTCTGCTGGCGTGGGCGCGTTGCTGGCGCTGATGATCGCCGGTCAAGACCTCTCTGTGATCGCGATTATCGGCATCATCCTGCTGATCGGCATCGTGAAGAAGAACGCGATCATGATGATCGACTTCGCGCTCGATGCCGAGCGCAAGGAAGGGATGGCGCCGCGCGACGC
>DASVFM010000024.1:0-6374 GCA_036380055.1 Casimicrobiaceae bacterium | reverse complement strand
CAGCCGTCGCGATTGCGACGGCGGTGCGGCGTTGCCATAGCGGATCTCCATGTTCGTTAACCGCCACGACAACGAAAGGAGCCGCTATTGCAGAACGGTTGCAGAACCGTGCCGGTTTCGGCTTCTCACAACACTGCAACCGCTTGATCTAATTGGTTGCGGGGGTCCGCAACCGGTCTTATCAACGCCGTACCGTCAAGGACTTGCCGCGCTCTTCACGGTCCGGCTAGGCGATCGCATGGCCCGCAGGGAACTCCCGAACAGCGAGCGCCAGTCGTCGATAGCTCGAGTTTCGCGAAAGCTGTCATTGGCAAGACGGCTCACGACCCATACCGGCTATCCCGGGCAACCGAAAGCCGCCGTTCAGTCACCTTCGTTAGTGCCGGCGGCGGGCGATTCAGCTGATCGAGCGATCAGGCACCCAATCTCGTTACGCCGGCCAGAAGCAAGTAAGCAGAGCAGGTGAGCAATGTAGCCAAGGTCATTGCCATGCCAAACACCCGGTATCTGTAGTTCTCGTTGACTTGGCTTACACCGTAGGCGTGTGCGCAGCGGCCGGCAACCAGAACCAGGCTAAGAGCATGAACGAGCCAAGGCCGGGCGCCGCCCGCCTCAACAAAGTAGACGAGCAACAGACTCAGGGGCACGTACTCGGCAAAGTTGGAGTGCACCCTCATCGCACGCAGCATCGCTTGGTTGCCCGCATCACCGATCGCTATCTTGAGAGTCCGGCGCAACCTCAGGGTGCGGACGCTGAGGAAGACGAACAGTACGGCCAGGATCGAAGCGTAGACGGTAACGATCTTTGCGTTCATCGATGCCTAATCGAACAAAGCCTAGCGGCCATGCGTGGCGGGTATGGAGCAGAATGTGTCGCGCCCCTGCGCTTGCTCCGCGCGCCGCGCAATCGCCCTAGCGAGGCCGTTGAACATCACGGCGTGCACGGGGCCGAGCGAATGCCAGTAGAGCAGGCCCGGCGCACCGGCAGGATGGAAGTACGCGGTCACCTCGATCGACGTGCGTTGCGCCGTGTGCGGCTTCAGCTCGAACTCGAGCGTCGCCGATCCGGGTACCTTCATCTCCGCGAGCAGCGTCAGGCGCGTGCCCGGTTCCATCGCCACGACGCGCCAGAAGTCGATGGCGTCGCCGACGACGACGTTGTCGGGATCGCGGCGACCTCGACGAAGCCCGGTGCCGCCCGCCATCCGGTCGAGGTGACCCCGGATCTCCCATAGCGCATCCGCGAAGTAGTAGCCGTTCGAGCCGCCGATCGCGCTGACGACGCGCCACACGTCGTCGATCGACGCTGCGGCGACTGCCGTGCCGGACATCCGCTTGGCGTAGAAGGCGACGTCGGCCCGGCTGCGCCGGTGGATCATCGAGCCCTCCGTCCATCGCGATGGCGGACGCTCGCTGCGCTCGGTTTCGAGGGCGCGTGCCGCGGCTTCACGATACGACTGCAATCGCCGCGGGATCAGCGCGCGAATCGCGGAGTCGTCCGCGATGATGTCGTGCTCGAGTCCTTCGATGAGCGCACGCGCCACGCTGCTCGGCACGGCGGTGACCAGGTCCAGCCAGTAGGACGAGAGCCGGGGAGTCAGCACCGGCACCGGCAGGATGTACGGCGCGCGGCCCACCAGCTCGCCGAACTGTCGCATCAGCTGTTCGTAGGTCAGCACCTCCGGCCCGCCGGCGTCATAGACAGCCCCGGCTGCCTCGTCGAACGAGGGCAGCTGCGCCAGGTACTCGAGGACGTCGCCGAGCGCGATCGGTTGCGAGCGCGACCGGACCCAGCGCGGCGTCACCATGACCGGCAGGTGGAACACGAGATCGCGGATGACCTCGAACGCCGCGGATCCGGGCCCGATGATGACGCCCGCGCGCAGCTCGGTCACGGGCACCGGCCCTTCCCGCAGGATCGCCCCGGTCTCGGCGCGCGAGCGCAGGTGCGGCGACGCCTCGCCGCCGGGTAGCACGCCGCCGAGGTAGACGATGCGCCGCACGTGCGCCTTCGCTGCGGCGTCGCGGAAGTTGCGGGCAGCCTCGCGGTCGATGCGCGGAAAGTCGCGGCCGGCGGCCATCGAGTGCACGAGGTAGTACGCGACCTCGATGCCCTCGAGCGCCTCCTCCAGCGTGTGCGGCGCCAGCGCATCGGCCTCGCGGAGCTCCACGCCCTGGGGACAGTGCGCCTCGAGCGCGGCGCGCCGGCGCCCTGCAGCACGCACCGCGTGGCCCCGGGCGGCGAGAAAGGGCACGAGGTTGCTGCCCACGTAGCCGCTCGCGCCGAATACCAGAACCGCGCTCATCTCGGTCCGATCCTCAAGGGCGCGCAGCCATGCGGTTTCGGCATCAGGCTTTGCGATCCAGCAGCGAGAGGAATTCCCGGCGCAGCGCGGCATCGGTAAGGAACGAACCGCGCATCACGCTGTTAAGCATCTTGCTGTCGGCGTCGCGCACGCCGCGCCAGCGCATGCAGAAGTGGTCGGCTTCCATCACCAGCGCAAGGCCGTCGGGCTTCACGCGCTTCATCAGCAGGTCGGCGAGCTGCGCCACGGCCTCTTCCTGGATCTGCGGACGGCTCATGATCCATTCGGCGAGGCGCGAGTACTTGGAAAGGCCGATCAGGTTCGAGTGCTCGTTCGGCATCAGACCGATCCAAAGCCGCCCCATGATCGGGCAGAAGTGGTGGCTGCACGTGCTTCGTACCGTGATCGGGCCGACGATCATCAGCTCGTTCAGCCGCTCTGCGTTCGGAAACTCCGTGACCGCCGGTTCGTCGACGAAGCGGCCGCGAAAGACCTCGGTGAGGTACATCTTCGCAACGCGGCGTGCGGTCTCGCGCGTGTTGTGGTCGCTCTCCGTGTCGATCACGAGGCTCTCGAGCAGCTCGCGCGCCTTGCCCTCCACCTCCTGCTGCAGCTCGTCCATCTCGCCCGCTTCGATGAACGGGGCGATGTTGTCATTCGCGTGGAAGCGTTGCTTTGCCTGCAGCAGTCGGGCGCGAATGCGCGCGGAAACCGGCCCTTCAACGTGCTGCGCCGCTTCGCACGAGGAAGAAGGGCGTTGCTTCAGGGAAACAATGGCGCTCATGGTCGTACCTTCCTGTGGCGGCGGCGCGGCTTACCTCGCGCCCTCCGGCAGACACAACGTTGCGCGGATCAGGCGTACGGCATCCTCGAGCACGACGCCAAGGGCGACGGCACCCGCCGCGGCGATGGCGCGGCGGTGACGCACGGCGGTTGCTCCGCCGACGAACACCGGCACGCCCGCCTCGCGCGCCAGCGCGCTCACGTCCCGCTCGCTGAAACCCGCCGCCGGCTCGATCGACATCGACAGGACCACGCCGTCGCATCCGCTGCGCCAGCGAGCATGCGTTATCTCGGCGAGCGGCGTGTCGGCGCCGAGGACCACGACGCGCATCCCTGCCGCCTGAACTTCGATCGCGAAGAGCAGCAGCCCGATTTCGTGCTGCTCGCCCGGAGCGCAGGCGGCGAGCAAACGCGGACCGGTGGCGTAGCGCATCCGATGCTGGAGCCGCGCGCCGAGCTTGCTGCGCAGGTAGGTCGAGAAGAAGTGTTCCTCCGCCACGCCACCGGGCACGTCCTGCCAGCGCTCGCCGAGACGGACGAGGAGCGGCAGCAGCAGCTCGCGGGTGACGAGGTCGACCGGGAAGAGCGACAGGGCCTCGTCGTAGATGCGGTCGAGCTCCGGCTCGTCGAAGCGCGCGGTGGCGGCAGCCATGCGCTCGAGGTATCCAAGCCAGGGACCCTCCCCCGGGGTATCGGGCGCGCGTTCGCTGTCGAGCACCTCGCGCGCCCGGCTGACGGGCATGCCGCGTTCGACGAGCGCAAGGACTCGCCGGATGCGCTCGACGTGCTCGTGGCTGTACAGACGGTGTCCCTTCGGGGTCCGCACCGGCCGCAGCAGGCCGTATCGGCGCTCCCATGCGCGAAGCGTGATCGGGTTGACACCGGTCAGCGCCGCTACGGTGCGTATCGGGAGCAGCTCGGTGGTCGCAGCGGTCATCGGTTCGAACGATTTGTCTGGCAACACATAATTATACAATACCGATACGTTATAACGCAACTGCTTCTTTATTATATATACAATAGCTATGATCAATCCGATCTGCTTGCCGAAGCCTAGGATGCGCGATGACACCGTGAAGAATCACCATTCCTGGCGCCCGCCTCCATCGACACCACCGATCACACGGTGCCGACCATGCGCAAGATGATCTGGATCTCGCTGTGCCTCAACATTCCGTCTTGATTCCCGTCTGTGCGGGGTTGCTGCTCGGCATGCCCTGGGTCCACGAGGTCTACGGGCCCGCATCGCCGGCGAGGGGCATCCTGGTCGCGATGTACCTGGCGATCGCGTCGGTGTCCGTGGCGCTGCTTTCTATGCGATCCCTTGCTCGCCTCGCCGCTCCTTTTGACGCAGGTGATTTACAAGGTGACGACGCCTCTCACCGTGGGCACGTTGGCCAACCCGGTCGTCCTTAGCAACCTGGCGATCGCGATCGTCCACGGCGTGACGCTGGCGCTCATCGCGCGCGCACGCTGGGCCGGCCGCGCTGCCTCGGCGGACGACGGACGGGCGGCGCCGCTGCACCTCCGGTTCGCACCGATGGACTTGCGGAGGCATCCGGCTCTTACGCAAGCCCGCAGCCGGCGGATCACCCGTTCTTCGCGTTGACTCGAAGTTCGACTTGACGGCCGTTGTTGTGACGGCGACTCGAATGGGTGCCACTACCCTCGGCGTTGGAATCCCGTCAGCCTGTGCGAGCCGGAAGTCCTACCTATATGTCCGGAACGGACAAACACGCCCGGCCCCGGACCTCTGCGCGCGCCTCCGCCACAGGAGGGGTGGACGGTCGAGTCGTCTCAGCGCTTCCGGGAATGCGCCGGCGCGTCGTGCACAAAAGCCCTCATCTTAGAAGGGTGCAGCGCCTGCTGGGGTAGTACAAGTAGAACCGGGGAAACGTTCGGCTCGCACGTTCGGCGGAGCGCATGTTGGGGCCAGAGTCCGCTCGGGCCGAAGGTGTTGCCCTACCGCAAATGTAGTGATGTAGTGGCATTCCTGACGGAGTCAAGCCCTTGAAACCGGCAGGGCCAGCCCAAAAAATTCGGCACCGGAGGCGCCGCGGCGCGTGCGGCGGCGCTTGGTTCAACCCGACGAGAGGAGGAATGTGCCATGTACCGATCCCTGTTTTCTCGCGACGTATTCGCCGAGCTGGATCGCCTGCAGCGCCAGATGCAAGAGACCTTCGACCTTTCTCCCAGCATCCGCGGGCTTGGTCGCGGTAGCTTTCCCGCCCTGAACGTGGGCGGTACGCCCCAATCAGTGGAGATCTTCGCGTTCGCGCCGGGGCTTGATCCCGCGACCGTCGAAGTCAATCTAGACCGGGGGGTGCTGACCATTGCCGGCGAACGGCAGGCAAACCTGCCCTCCGGCGACGATAATCAGGCGGCCATACACATCAACGAGCGTTTCAGCGGCCGGTTCCGGCGCGTGGTGAGTTTGTCCGACGATGTCGATCCCAATGGCGTCTCCGCTGACTACCGCGATGGCGTTCTGCGCATTAGCGCCAAGCGCCGCGAATCCGCTCAGCCCCGCCGCATCAACGTCCAATGAATCCGGGAGGACTGTCCATGAACAATGCAACCGCAGTCACCAGAAACGAGCAAGGGTCGCGCACCGACGCCGCGGCGCGCAACGAGTCGGCGCAGCGCAGTGACCCCGCCCTTATCCCGCCGGTGGACGTGATTGAAGACAGCACCGGTATTACCGTGCGGGCCGATCTGCCGGGCGTACCTAAGGACAAGCTGAGCCTGCATGTGGAGGCGGACACGTTGACGATCGAAGGCGAGGTCAGCCTTGCGGTACCGGAGGGCATGGAGGCGAGCTATGCCGAAGTCAGTGTGCCGCGATTCCGGCGCGCGTTCACGCTGTCCAAGGAGCTCGATACCGGCAAGGTATCCGCGGAGTTGAAGCACGGCGTGTTGACTCTGCGCATTCCTAAGGCGGAGCACGCACAGCCACGCAGGATTCAGATCAAGGTGGCCTGATCGGATCCCGCCGCCTCGCTCCCGCCTGAGTTCGCCGGCACACTCGGGCCTGGGAGAAAGCGGCGGGAAGCGCCGGATATGTCAGGGCGCCGCCGAATCCCACTGAGCCGGCCGCCGGTTGGCGTGAGCGGCCGCACAGGATCTCGGCTCGTGGCGGCGGCGTCCTAATTCGGATGCGGACCTCCCGTGGGCTGGCCCGCTCGCGCGGTTGAGGACGTTACGTGTACAAGGGTTACTTATGACCACGATTACCCTCGATCTCCCGGAAGAACTGGTTCAGCGGATGACGATGGCGGCCGATGA
>DASVFM010000023.1:0-13828 GCA_036380055.1 Casimicrobiaceae bacterium | reverse complement strand
CGCCAGGGCGTGCAGGTGTTGCCGTAGAGCGCGCCTTCGGTGGTGCCGGACATCGAATACTCGGGCGCGGCCGAGCGCCCGAGGATGTTGACCCCCGAAGCACGGACGAGCTCGCAGTAATGCGTGTCCTGCTGCGCGATCATGCCGCGGCAGAGCCGGCTGCCGAACTCGATCTTGCGTCCAGCCTCGTGGCCGAACACGTCCTTCATCAGGAAGGGCACGCCGCGAAAGGGGCCGTTACCGAGCGAGCGCTCGTCGAGTCCATCGATACGGTCCGGGTATGCCTCGACCACGGCATTGAGCGCCGGGTTTATCGCCGCGATCGCCGCCGCCGCAGTCGCCGCGAGCTCCTTCGGCGAGACCTGCTTCTTCGCGACGAGCGCAGCGAGACCGCTAGCGTCGTAGCCGGCGTATTCGGCGAGCTTCATGGGGACGTCAATGGATCTCGCATCCCGAGCTTCGCGACGTGGTTGCGTGCGGTCCGGGGTTGCCCGAGACCAGTGCCGCGATACGTGCATTGTCCCGTCTCTCGGCGATCAATGCCAGGCGGCGCGCATCGGCGAGGCGCTGGCGCCATCATGTAGCTGAACAGTGGGGAGGGGACTTACCGGCGACCGCGGTGTGCGGCCTATCGGAACGCCCCCTCCGCCTTACCGCGCCTGACCATCTCCTGGCAATAGGCGTACAACGCCTCGTAGACGATCCACTCGGCAGCGTTGATCTCGTGGTCGTCCTTGAAGCCGAGATGCCGGAAACCCTCCGCGATGGCATTCAGCCCGGCTGACTCGGGCTGATGCCACAGCGAGTTGTCGGTATCCGCTCCATTGACGATCTTGGCGAGTAGCGTCACCGCCGGGTCGCGGCCCAGGTCGTATTTCTTCACCAGCGCGTCGAACGAACACTCCTTTCCGTGGTGGCCGAGTTCGACGTCCTTCACGTCGTAGGGAATGGCGCTCTCCCGCTCGGCGACTTCCATCACCCGTTCGGCCGGCGCGAAGAGAAACTGCGCACCGGGGTCGATGAACTTCCTTATCAGCCACGGGCAGGCGACGCGATCGACCTTCACGCGTTCGCGAGTAATCCATTTCATGGCGAGGCTCCTTCCGTTGGTGGCGAGTCGATCACGGGTGCAGCTTGATCGGCCCACCAAGCGCTTTCCAGCCCGAGTGTCCCGGCTTCATGTATTTGGCATCGAATCCAGCCTCGCGCAGCTTGACGGTCGTGCCGCAACCGACGTGAAAGCCGTATGCGCAGTAGACGATCACCGGCGCGGATTTGGAAAGCTCGCCGATCCACTCCTCGACGCGCTCGGGGTCGCGCCAGGTGGCACCGTCCGCGATGTCCTGCGTCCGGGAAACGTAGAACCTCGGGCGCACGTCGACGAGCTGCAGCGGCTTGCCGGAATCGAGCATCTCCTTGACTTCCTCGACCCCGACGCCGGGCAGATCGCTGAACTCCTGCTGCACGAGGGGTCGCGGCGGCTCCGCATTCTGGGCGTCCTCGTAGCGTCCCTGGGCGGCCGCCCAGTCGATGTTGCGCATGAAAGCGTCGACGTAGGCCCTCGCGTTGGCCCCGAAGTCGATGTGGTAGGCGTGCTCGTACATGTCGAGCGCGATGACCGGAATGCCGCCGGCGATCGCCTGCGCATGCTCCGCTGCATATTGGTTGATGAGGCAGCGGTCGCGAGGAACGTATGTCAACAGCACCCATCCCGACCCGCCGGCGAGCGCGTTGGCCATCGCGATGAACTCGGTACGCCAGCGGTCGAGCGAGCCGAAGTCGCGTGCGAGCGCCGCGGCAAGCGCCTCGGTCGGCTTGCCGTTTCCGCCGAGGCTCGCGAAGTAGAGCTCGTGAAAAAGGGTCGAATTCAAGGCAACGAGCTGCTCCCGCTTGAGCCCGTTCACCACGTGGCCCGGCGTTTTGGCAAAGTCCAGCGACTCGAGCTGCTCGGTGATGGCGTTGAGCCGCCGCAGTGCTCCGCCGTAGTTGTTCTCGTAATGGCTCTCGATCAACTTGAGCGAAAGGCCGTTCAGGAGCCAGGGACGGCAGTGAATCTGCTTAAGTGCGTACCGCATGTCAGACCTCCAGGTGCAAACGTTGTAAGGCGTCGCGGTGCCCGAAGGCTCCGAACGTCGGCATTGGTCTGGCTGCGGATTCGACAATGCCCCGCTCGCGCGCAACGCTTACAGGATTGGACGGGGCACCGTCTTGGAGGGAGGAAATCCCGGGGGTCCTGTTGCCCCCAACGCACAGGCTACGCCCGGCGCGACCGGAGTGCAAGCCTCGGAATGGGAGCGCGGCGCCGCGGTCGCGACTGGATTATGCTTACGCAGAGCATGAGCGAAAACCATTCGTGAGAACTCGAGCCCTCGCTACGCTGATCGCGCTCTTCGGGCTGATCGCACTGTCGTTCGGCTGCGGCGAGAGCGAGAAGGCGAACAAGGCCGCAGACGGTACCCGCCCCGGCGAGGCGAAGAAGAAGAGTCTCGAGCTGCCGCCGAACTTCCCACGGGACGTGCCCATTCTCCAGGGCTCGACCCTGAAAGCGACCGTATCGCAGGGCGGGCGAACGGTCGTGCATCTTTACACGACCGCCACAATCGCCGACGCCGGGAAATTCTATGCGTCCGCATTCAAGGCGCAGGGCTGGAAGGTAGACAGCGACTACAGCACCCGCGAGATGTTCGTCATCTCGGCTACGAAGGGCAAGACCTCCTGCGGCGTGACCATATCCGGCGAGGGAAAGCGCACTCTTGTGCGCCTCGCCCTGTCGCAGGCAGAGCCGTAAGCCCATCGGTGTAAGATCGCGATCGAGCCGATGCAGAACGGTCGGCGCAGAGCATTGTGCGCTCGCGGCAGCGGGCGAATCCTGGACCGACTTCCGTGCATCACAAACCGGCCGCGCGCGGCCCCCGAGCGGCGGATGGGCGCTGAGACCTGCTTCCGGCTGCCGCACGTTCTGCTGCCTCGATCCGGGGTCGATCTCCACAAGTGGGCGGTGATAGCCTGCGACCAGTACACCTCGGAGCCGGGGTATTGGCACCGCGTGGCGCGCGAAGTCGGTGACGCGCCCTCGACCCTGAACCTCGTCTTTCCCGAAGCCTATCTGGGCACGGGTGACGCTGCTCGCGTTGCCTCGATCCAGGACACGATGCGCCGCTATCTCGCCGACGGGCTACTGCAGGAGCACCTGGGCTCGATCTACGTGGAGCGCAGCATCGGCCACCGGGTCCGCCGCGGTCTGCTGCTCGAGCTCGATCTCGAGCAGTACGATTTCGGTGCCGCCTCTACGAGCCCGATCCGCCCGACGGAAGGCACGATGATCGAACGCCTCGCTCCGCGCATCGAAGTGCGTCGTGGCGCGGAGCTGGAGGTGCCGCACGTTCTCGTCCTGATCGACGATCCGGCGGGAACGGTGATCGAGCCCGTCGGTGCCGGGCGCCCGGAGCCCGCCAAACTCTACGAGACCGAGCTCATGCTCGGCGGCGGGCACGTCGCGGGATACGCGGTCGATCAGGCGCAGGGGGACCGCGCGACCCGGGCACTGCACGCTCTTGCGAGTGGGGCGGCGTTCGCGAAGCGCTACGGCGTGCCGGAGTCAACGCCGGTGATGCTCTTCGCCGTCGGGGACGGCAACCACTCGCTTGCCACCGCCAAGGTGCTCTGGGACAGCGTCAAGGCGACCGCTGGGATGGACCACCCGAGCCGCCACGCGCTGGTCGAAGTGGTTAACATTCACGACTCCGCGCTCGAGTTCTCGCCCATTCACCGCCTGCTGTTCGGAGTATCCAAGGACGTGCGGGAGGCGCTGAGCGAGGATTTCGGCGCGCGAGCGTCGCTCGTCGATGTGCCCTCGCCAGCCGCCATGCGCGAGCGCGTGCGCTCAGCGCAAGGCGCGCGTCACGTCGCCGGAATCGTTGGGTCCGGTCCGAGGTTCAGCGTGATCGAGATCTCCGATCCACCGTCCACCCTGGCGGTCGCCACCCTCCAGGCTTTCATCGACCGCTTCGTCAAGCGCGGCGGCGCGGCACAGGTCGACTACGTCCACGGCGACGACTCCCTAGAGCGTTTGGCGATGGAAAGCGGCAACGTCGGCATTCATCTGCCGGCGCTGAGCAAGCACGAGCTGCCGCGCATGGTCGTGCGCGAAGGCCCTTTGCCGAGGAAAGCGTTCTCGATGGGCGAGGCAGACGAGAAGCGCTTCTACATCGAGGCGCGGCGCATCCGCCGGTAGCGGCCTTGAGAACCACGCATTAACTCGCGTATTGCAAGAGTAGAGCAAGCCGCGTGTCAGGCTGTCGTCAGGAAGATCGTCAATCGGCCACCCGCGAGTGAATATTCGATTGTGTGGCGTCGAGGCCGGCATTAACGTCACGCTCGTCGATTCCTCGCATGGAGTGTCGAACATGAATAACGCAACGCCCGCGCCGCTTGCCACATCGCTTTGCGCCCTGATCGTCGCCGGCTTCGTCGCTCTCGCCGGAACCGAGGCTTGGGCCAAGGAAACGCCGAAGGAAGGAGCCAAAGCCGAGAAAGGGGCGAAGGGTGAGAAGGGCGCCCACCCGCGTCGGACCGAAGTGATGAACCGCGACCGGCATCTCGCCGGCAAGATGAACAAGGACTACGGCGACCTGAGCGGGCACTACAACGAGCTGCAGCAGCAGGACGCGGCGATCCGCGCGCAGACGCGGGCCGATATGAAGAAGAACGGCGGACACCTCACCAAGGCAGAGCAGAAGCAGATCAACGGCGAAGAGAGCACCTTGCACAACGAGATAAACGGCGATAAAGGGCCGCCACCGAAGACGCAGTTCGAGCAGGAGCATCCGCGGCGGGCCGAAGTTCTGCACCGGGACAACCGGATCGGCGGCACGCTCAACGCGGATGCCGGCAAGCTTGGCGGCAACTACGGCTCGCTCAAGCAACAGCAGCAGTCGATTCGCCAGCAGGAGCAGACCGACGCCACTGCGAACGGCGGCCACATCACGAAAACGGAGCAGCAACAGCTCAACACGGAAGAGAATCAGCTCAATCAGGAGATCAAGGCGGACCGCAAGCAGTAACTCAGTCCTGGCGCTTTCTCTCGATCATCCGGTGCGCATTCGCGTGCCGGATCGATCGAATCGACGTTCGCATTGTGTAGCTTGCGAGCAACAAATCGGGCTGTTTAAATTACTCGCAATGCTCAAGTTATTGACTTTCCTCATTTTCTATCTCAACATCCGCGAATCTTGAGCGCTCGTCACGAAGGAGTAAGAGATCGACAGCTCGCTGCCGATTTCTAAGCTAGCCCGACGAACGTCGTATCGTCAAATTTGTTTCTCCGGAGACAAGCACTCCTTCTCACTTCCGTTTTGCGCAACAAACCGCGCCACGCTTGACAAGCAGCGCGGTTTTTTTATTCCACTTTTCACTCGCAACTCTCGAGGGCGTAGCCACCGGAACGCACCTCGCACCGGGGGCTGATCCTTGCTATTCGACTACTGCGCCAAGTGCCGCCGTTGTTGTCATGTCGATGCGGGAGAGCCGCCCCTCGAAATCACGTTGACCGCCGAAGAACGCACCCGATACGGGCATCTTTGCCTCGAGCGGGAGTGCCGCCATCTCGGCGAGCATGGCTGCACCCTGAAAGAAGCGAAGCCGTTCAGCTGCAAGCTGTATCCGCTCGCCTACGACCCCGACACGCGCGATTTCTACTACGACGTCGAGTGTCCCCTGATGCCGACCTACATAAGTCAGCTTGGAGACATTCGCAGTGAGGCGTCCGCCCACTTGGCGACGGTCCGCAAGGAGGTACTTGCATTGGAAAAATCCGACCCGGCATTCCTACAAGAAAACTTCGGCGTCGATACCGGCTACTTCGACTTGCGAAGCCTCATCCGCAACCCGGCGACCCACGCGGTCCCCGAGAAGGCGGACCGGCCGCCCGCCCCCCGCAAAGTCGAAGGGGCAACCCCGCTGCGGCTGGCGACCAGCCTCGGCTACCAGAGCTGGACGCCCGAGAACCTCTGCGTCGAAGGTGAGCACAACGGGATCCACTACTACACGCCTCGCTGGGACGCGCTTTGCCCCTACATCGACGTGACCGAAGAGATGCTGGAAGCGGCCAAGAAGCCCTTCATCGTCTACGGGTTGCCGCCGGAGGGCGAGTTCGGCGTCGCGATCACGGACCGGTACGGGATGGCGGACACCTCGTCCAAGGAGTTCTGGGAAGACGCCAGGCGAGCGCGCAAGTTCAGGGAGCTCGAAAAGCAGTTCAGCCGGTTTACGGTCTCGGCGAACGTCGTGGCGGGGCGCAATTTGACCGCAGCGGACGTCTCCCGCATGGGCAGCGAGCATTTCCAGCTGTACGGAATCACGGAAGGGGAGGTCGTCGGCTTCGTCGATTACATTCGCAACCTGAGCGTTCTCATCCTCCAGGTCAACGACAGCAACGGGGAGCTCGTCTTCACCGACGTCTCGGTGCTGCTGCCCGAGCGCGACCAGGTCTACGGCAGCTTCTGCCAGTGGAACCGAGCCTACAAGAACCGCTCGCCCGGCATCTACGCCTGCCAGCTCGCCTGCCGGTGGGCAGCCGACAACGGCTACCGCTTCTACAGCATGGGACCGGTCGGGGACTACAACTACAAGTCGCTGTTCGTCACCGACTACGAACCGCTGTTCGGGCTCGCGCTCACCGAGCCGAACCATCCGCTGGCGCTCGATCCGACGTCGCCGCTCAACACCGATTTCGCGCGCGACCAGTGGAACCAGATCTACCGCACGCCGCGCGTCACGCTGCGCAGGGCGAGCAGCGGGCGGCGCTGAGCGTACGGCGTATCGAGAGGGGCCAGGTTTAAGCTTGCGGGCGAAAGCACCCGCGCCGCTTCGCCTCGCCCCCGTTTGCACCGGCATCCGAAGCGGTTTATCTTCGGGCGATGCCCTCACCAACGATTGGACGCCGCTCTTCCGCAGTGCGCCCTCTGCTCGTCGTCGATCTAGCGGCCGCAATCCCGCAATCGCTCTTGGCACGCGCGGACAAGGTGATCGAATAGGCGCTGCCTCGCGAATCCCCGAGCCCGTGCAGCGCATCTAACCGGTTCGGATCCATCGAAGCGGGAGGACCTTCCATGAGTCCATGCGTTTCTGCCGCCAAGCGGCCCGTTGCCCCCGTTCTTTTCGCCGCGGGCCTTGTGCTTGCCGGTGCAACCTGGGCGGGAGCCGATGCGCCGACCCCGAACCCGGCCGACATGAGCTTTGCGGCGGGAGGGGCGATCCACATGAACTTCAAAACCGGGACGGTCGAGGTCATCGGCGCACCCGACGAGAAGATCAGCGTCTCGTGGCGCTCGAGCAAATATCCGGAGGATGAGCGCGAGGTCACGGTGCAGCTACGTCGATCCGGACCAGCGGATGCAACTCTCGACGTCAAGGGCCCCGGCGAGCACATGAAATATCGGGTCGAAGTGCCACGGCAATCCAGCGTGGACATCGAGATGCAGGCCGGGGAGCTCGTGGTCCGCGGAATCCAGGGCAACCTCGCTGCCGAGCTGCTGGCGGGCGAGATGGATCTGCGCCTTCCGGCAGCGGCGCGCTATCGCAAGGTGAACGCGGCGGTGACCGTGGGCGAGATCAGCGCACGTCCGTGGGACAAGGACGTCAGCGGGCTGTTCCGCTCGCTCAGTGTGACGGACGAGGGAGACTACGAGCTCAGTGCGAGGCTGCTCGCGGGAGAGCTCAGGATCCGCTCCGAATGATCAAGTCGCTGGGCAGACGCGCCGACGGCCTGCGCCTCGAGCGGATGCGCTCCTCGCCGCTCTGGGCGGGAGAGGCGTTTCAGAACGTTCACCCGGTGTTGCCGGGCCTGCGTGATGCGAGCGTCGAGCCGCCGACCCTGTCCGAGTTTCTGCGCGGCGGCGCGCCGCGCATTCCGGAGAAGCCGCTTCCGGCCGCGGATCCCCGCGAGGTCTGGCGCAGGAAACCGCAGAGTGGTCTGCGTGCAACCTGGCTCGGGCATTCGACCGTTCTCATCGAGATCGACGGGCGGCGCGTGCTGACCGACCCGGTGTGGGGAGAGCGAGCCTCGCCGTCGCGGCTGATCGGACCCAAGCGCTTTCAGCCCGTTCCCGTTGCCTTGCGCTCGCTGCCACCGATCGACCTCGTCGTCGTGTCGCACGATCACTACGATCACCTCGATTACCCGACGATCCGGGCGCTCGCCAAGCTCGACGTGCCGTTCGTCACCTCGCTCGGCGTCGGGGCACATCTCGAGGCCTGGGGCGTCCGCCCCGAACGCATCGCCGAACTCGACTGGTGGGAATCCTACGCGCTGCCGGATGCGGAGCTGACCGTGATCGCGGCGCCGTCTCAGCATTTCTCGGGTCGCGGGCTGCGCGATCGCAACGCGACGCTGTGGTCGTCCATGGTCGTGCGCTCTTCGCGCCATGTCGTGTTCTTCAGCGGCGACACGGGGTTGACGACGGAGTACGCAACCATCCGCGAACGCCTAGGCCCCTTCGATCTCGTCATGCTCGAAGTCGGCGGCCATCACCCGTCGTGGGGCCACATCCATCTCGGCCCGGAGAATGCGCTCGAGGCGCTGAAGCTTCTGGGCAGCGCGCCGTTCCTGCCGGTGCACTGGGGGACGTTCAGTCTGGCCATGCACGCCTGGGACCAGCCCCCGGAGACGCTGATCAAGCTCGCGCCGAGAAAGGGCATCAAGCTGCTGATGCCCCGGCTTGGAGAACCCATCGAACCCGTACACGATCGCGAGGTGAAACCGTGGTGGCGCGCCGTCAGCGCGCCGCAGATTCGTCACCCCGCGCGGGAGGCGCCGGCGATGAAGCTTCCCAAAGCAATACCCTGGCCATTCGACTAGCCTCCCTAGCTGAGGCGGCCCCTCCTGCGCCGGCCACTTAGCGGATGAGCTCGTCAGCGCGCAGCAAGAGCGATTGCGGCACATTGATGCGCAGGGCTTTCGCCGTCTTGAGGTTGATCACCAACTCGAACTTGGTCGGCTGCTCCACGGGCAGATCGCCCGGCTTCGCACCCTTCAGAATCTTGTCGATCACGCGCGCGAAGCGAAAGTACAGGTCGGGGTAATTGATCGCATAGGATATGAGCCCGCCCTCCTGCACAAAGTCGCGCGCAGGGTAGGCGGCGGGCAATCCGGCGCGCGCCGCCAGATCGACGATCGCCTGTCCATTCAGTTGGGTGAGGCCGTCGGCTCCGACGATGAGCGCGTCGGCGCGTTCTCGCGCCGCCTCGTCGAAAGCACGGCCCAGGTCGTCCCGGCTGCGCACATCGAGAAGCTCTGCCTCGAGGCCAAGGGAACGAGCCGCCGCACGGGTCTCCTCCCATTCGGCCAGGGCGGCAGGGTTGCCCATGTTGTGCAGGAGCGCAATGCGCGAGAGGTTCGGAACCAGCTCCTTCAGAAACTCGATCCGTTTGGCTGTGAGCTCGGTGCTGAAGGTAGTGACTCCCGTGACGTTGCCTCCGGGCCGCGCGAAGCTCGCCACGAGAGCGTGCGGATCGCCCATCGTCGCCATGACGACGGGAATCGTTCGCGTCGCGTCCTTGACCGCCGCGGTCGCAGGCGTGCCGCGGGTCACGATCACGTCGACCTTGAGGCGCACGAGCGCGGAGGCGAGCGCCGGGAATCGCTCCGCGTGACCATCGGCCGACCGGTATTCGAAAATGAGGTTCTGGCCCTCGACGTAGCCCAGCTCGCGCAGACCTCTGCGCAGGGCGTCGAGATTGGCCGCGTTCTGCGCCTCCGGTATCGCCTCGAGAACGCCGATGCGGTAGACCCTTGCTACCTGCTGTCCGCGGACGGGGAGCCCCGTCGAGAGAAGGCCGGCGGCGAGGGCGCCGACGAACGTTCGACGATCCATTGTTGCGGTTGATCTAGTAGGGATTGAGCACCGCGTCGCGGCCGATCTCGCCGATCGTGCTCAGTCCGCAGAGCGCCATCGTCGTGTCGAGCTCCTTGCGGATGATCTCCAGCGCCGCGGCGACGCCGGCTTCGCCCATGGCGCCGAGACCAAAGTTGAATGCGCGGCCGATGAGGGTACCCTTCGCACCCAGAGCCAGTGCCTTGAGCAGGTCCTGGCCCGAGCGGATGCCGCCATCCATCCAGACTTCGATCCGGTCGCCGACGGCGGCGGCGATCGGCGGCAGCGACCGGATCGAGGAGAGCGCCCCGTCGAGCTGCCGGCCACCGTGGTTGCTGACGACGATGGCGTCCGCACCGATGGCGACCGCAGTCCTTGCGTCCTCGACGTCCTGAATGCCCTTCAGGATCAACTTTCCACCCCACTCGTTCTTGACCCACTCGACGGTCTTCCAGTCGAGCGTGGGATCGAACTGGTGCGCGGTCCAGGCCGCGAGCGCCACGACTCCCCCGGCGCCCTTGACGTGACCGGCGAGATTGCCGAAGACCATGCGCTTGGCGCCGAGCATACGCAGGATCCAGCCGGGCTTGCTCAGGAGGTCGACGATGTTCGAGAGCGTGATCTTCGGCGGTACGCTCAGCCCGTTCTTGAGATCCTTGTGCCGCTGGCCGAGCACCTGCAAATCGAGCGTAAGCACGAGCGCCGAGCATCGCGCGGCCTTGGCACGGCCGATCAGGCGCTTGACGAAGTCGCGATCGCGCATCACGTAGAGCTGGAACCAGAACGGCTTGGTCGTTGCCTGCGCCACGTCCTCGATCGAGCAGATGCTCATGGTCGAGAGCGTGAAAGGGACGCCGAACTTCTCGGCCGCGCGCGCCGCGAGAATTTCGCCATCGGCCCACTGCATGCCGGTCATTCCGACCGGCGCAAGCGCAACCGGCATCGTCACGCGCTCGCCGAGCATCGTCGACTCCGTGGTGCGCGCCTCGACGTTCACCGCAACGCGCTGGCGGAGCTTGAGCGCCGCCAGGTCGGCGCTGTTGGCGCGATAGGTCTCTTCCGAGTAGCTGCCGGTGTCGACGTAGTCGTAGAACGCTCTGGGCGCCCGCCGCCGGTGCAATTGGCGCAGGTCCTCGATACAGGTGATGACGGGCACGGTCCTCCCCGGGACTTTTCTTTCGCTCTCGCTATTGTAGCGGGCTGGTATTCTGTCCCGCGATGGAGATTCACAATCCCGATCCGGCGCATACGGGCTCCGCGCGCGCCCACGCGAGCTTCCGGCTGGCGGTCCGGCTGGCGCTCGCTTTCGTCGCTCTGCTCTGGATCATCGAGTTGCTCAACTGGGCCCTCGACCTGCCGGTCGAGGAGTTCGGCGTGCGCCCGCGCCAGTGGGGCGGGCTGCTCGGAATTCTCTTCGCGCCGCTGGTGCACAGCGGCTTCGCGCACCTCATCGCAAACACGCTGCCGCTCGTGGTGCTCGGGACGGCAATGCTCTACCTCTATCCCATGGCAGCGCCGCGCGTGCTCCCGGCCGTCTACCTTGGACCGGGCGTGGCCGTGTGGCTGCTCGCCCGCGGTGGCGTGCATATCGGTGCGAGCGGGCTCATCTACGGCCTGTCGAGCTACGTCTTCGTGGCCGGGCTCATCCGTCGCGACCGGCGGGCGATCGCCGCCTCGCTGCTGGTCGCCTTCTTGTACGGCGCGTCGGTCTGGGGCGTGCTGCCGATCGAGCGTGGCGTCTCGTGGGAGACGCACCTCGCCGCGGCGGTCATCGGAGTGCTGATGGCGATCGGGCTGCGGCGCCTCGACACTCCGCCGCGCCGCCGCTACAGTTGGGAGAACGAGGGGCAAGCCAACGGCGATAGCGCGAGCGAAAAGGAGGTCCCATGACGCAGGCGCACAGAGTCGTCTCGCACAAGGAATGGATCAGCGCCCGCAAGCGGCTACTTGCCAGGGAGAAGGAGTTCACTCGCCTGCGCGACCGATTGAGCAGCGCCCGGCGCGCGCTGCCCTGGGAGAGGGTCGAGAAGGACTACGCGTTCGAAGGCCCCGACGGGCGGCAGACCCTGTCCGAGCTCTTCGACGGCAGGAGCCAGCTCGTCGTCTATCACTTCATGTTCCATCCGGACTGGAGCGCCGGCTGCCCCCACTGCTCCCGGTGGGCCGACAACTTCGACGGCGTGATCACGCACCTCAATCATCGCGATGTCACCATGATTGCGGTGTCGCGCGCGCCGTACGCCAAGCTCGCCGCGTACAAAAAACGCATGGGGTGGAGCTTCAAATGGCTTTCCTCCTTCGGCAGCGACTTCAACTTCGATTACGGCGTGTCGTTTACTCCGGAGGAGATGAAGAACGGCAAGGCGGTGTACAACTTCGTGCTGCAGGATCCTGACGCGCCGGAGCGCGAGGGTGTCAGCGTCTTCTACAAGGACAAGCGGAGAAAGATCTTCCACACCTACTCGACCTATGCGCGCGGCATCGACATGATGAACGTCGACTACCAGTATCTCGACCTCGTGCCGAAGGGGCGCGACGAGGGAGGGCGGGGGCCGTTCTGGGTGCGTCGGCACGACGAGTACGACAAGTAGGACAAGTAGGGGCGTGTATGATCACGTCCCATCGCCACTGCGTGGAGCAGACGATGTCGGGATCGACCAGTCGCACGAGCAACGTCCTGAAGATGGTTGCGCTTGCCGCCACGTCGCTTCTAGCGCTGGGCAGCTATTCGGCCGCTGTCGCCGACGAGCCCGCCAAAGCCGGCGCCGGCAACCAGGCGATCATCGACAGCCCGGTGCGCACCGACCAGGATCGGCGCATGGACGCCGCGCGCCATCCCGCCGAGTTTCTGCCCTTCACGAAGGTGAAGCCCGGCATGCAGGTGCTGGATGTTTCCGCCGGCGCAGGCTACACCTCGCAGCTCCTGGCGCTGGCCGTGGGTCCGACCGGCACGGTGTGGGCGCAACGTCAGCAGCCCGGCGAGGCGCTCACCAAGCGGATGACCGACCACCCGCAGAGCAATCTGATCGTGATCATCCGGCCGTTCGAGGACCCGGTGCCCGAGGGAACGCCGAAGCTCGATCTCGTCACGCTCGTGCTCAACTATCACGACATCACGTATCTGCCGGTCGACCGCGCGAAGATGAACCAGCGCATCTTCGCCGCGCTGAAGCCCGGCGGACACTACGTCGTAATCGATCACTCGGCCAAGGCCGGCTCCGACATCTCGGTGGGCAAGTCGCTGCACCGGATCGACGAGGCGGTCGTGTTGACCGAGGTCCGGCAGGCAGGCTTCGTCCTCGAGGAGGAGAGCAACTTCCTGCGCGACCCCGCCGACCCGCTCGACGTGTCTTCGGGCGACGCGAAGATCCCCACGGACAAGTTCGCGCTGCGCTTCGTCAAACCCTAGGCAGAGCTACAGACCCGCGACCGGAACCTCGCGCAGGCCGAGCCGTTCGAGCGCGCGCGCGTATTCGGCCGGCGTGTCCATGTCCGTCGTGAAGCGTTCGTGCGCTGCCGCGTAGCGGAACACGTCATCGGGGTATTCGCTCGCGAGCTTCTTGCAGCCGATGTGCCGCTCGCCGGTCGCCACTTCGTGCACGTAGCTCGAGGCGAAGAAGATCGGGTTGCCGCGCTGCCCGCCGAAGTACGGGATGACGATGGAGCGGTCGGTCTTCTCGAGATAGGCGCTCACCAGCTCTGCATAATCGCGCGGCTCGAGCAGCACCATGTCGCCCAGGCACATCATGACCGCGTCAGTTGCCTTCGTCAGCGCGCCGACCCCGATCGCCGCCGAGGTCATCTGTCCCTCCTCGTAGCGGGGATTCGGCTGCAGCGCGACGGGCAGGCCGTCGAGCGCGGCGATCACGTCGCGCCCTTTGTAGCCGGTCACGACCACCGTCTCTTGCGGTCCCGCCGCAAGGAGCCGCTCGACCGTGTGGCGGATCACCGGCTTG
>DASVFM010000022.1:0-22783 GCA_036380055.1 Casimicrobiaceae bacterium | reverse complement strand
GATGTCGACGACGATCGCCCGCTCGAGGCCGCAGCCTCGATGCCGACATAAGGAAGGTTTCCACCTCGATGGGGCCTCATCTATCGGCGCAGTTAGTTTTGCTATCATCAGCGGAGCGCTCTCATTGGAGGACGTCAGCGGGTCCGCCATGGCGTGACAGCGGGGCCCGTGGATTCGGTAACCCTTGTCGCCGCATCGGAGATAGACACCATGAACACGTTAGGGCCGACAGCTGCAGTGGTGTTGGCCGCAATCGTTTTGGGGGCCATGACAGCCCCAGCGTTAGCCCAGGGAACGAGCAACAAAGAGGTATTCATCAATTCGAAGGACATCAAATGGGGCGACGCTCCGCCTTCGATACCCAAGGGCGTGAAGCTCGCCGTCCTGCAAGGCGATCCGAGCAAACCGGGGCCGTTCGTCATCCGACTCATGTTGCCCCCCGGCGCCAAGCTTCCGCCGCACGCGCATTCGCAGGACGAGAGTCTTACCGTGATCTCCGGCACCTTTTATTTCGGCACGGGAGACAAGATCGAGATGAGTAAGGCGCATGCGCTCAACGCCGGAGGATTCCATGCTCTTTCGGCAGGGGACCACCATTACGCATTCGCGAAGGCTCAGACGGTGGTTCAGGTCAACGGGACGGGGCCATTCAACATAACTTACATCAACCCCGACGACGATCCTCAGAAGGCGAAGAAGTAGAACGTGATAGATCGCCATTAGTGGCGGGGCTGGTTTCCGGAATTGGCGAGACTTACCGCCGGAGTTCTCGTTCCGGTCAGTCCTCCAACTCCCGCAACGGCTGGGCGACGATCGCCTTCGGAATTCCTTTCGTTCCGGAGCCGCCGTCGCGGCGACCGGTCGCTCGAAGCATGTGACCTAGAGTGCGTGCCATGAGCCAGCCTGTCCTGCTCGCCATCGACGACGATGAGAAGCTGCTGGGCGACATCGAACGCGAGCTGCACGATCGGTACGCGCGGCACTATCAGGTGGTCTGTGTGCGATCGCCCGCGGAGGCGCGTGTACACCTCGCGGACTTTGCCGCCTCCGGCATCGAGGTCGCCCTGGTGCTTGCCGGCCGGTCGACCGCCGAGGTGCCCGCCAGCGCGCTACTCGCCGAGGTACGGCAGTTCCACCCCCGGGCCAAGCGAGCCCTGGTGGTGGCGTTCGGCGACTGGGGCCAGAAGGGGGTCGGCGACGAGATCTTCGAGGGGGTGGCCGACGGTCGGTTCGATCACTATTTGCTCCGACCGGCAGAGCCGCCCGACGAGCTATTCCACCAGACGATCTCGAGCATGCTGCTCGAGTGGGGGGAGGCGAACCGAGCCGCGCCGCATACGGTGCACATCGTGGGCGAGTCGTGGACGGGCCGGGCCTACGAGCTGCGCGAGGCGCTAAAGCAATGCGCGGTGGTGCACAGCTTCTGTCTGGCCGACTCGGACGAGGGTCGGGCGCTGATCGCCGCGGCCCCCGAGGGGGCCCAGCTCCCGCTCATGGTGTTCCCCAACGGCATGGTCCTCGAGAACCCGAGCAACGCCGAGGTGGCAATGGCCACCGGTGGTGCCGTCAACCCCGAGCGGGTGGACTTCGACGTGATCATCGTCGGGGCCGGTCCCGCGGGCTTGTCGGCTGCGGTGTACGGCGCCTCGGAAGGTTTCCGCACGTTGGTGGTGGACAAGGGCGGCATTGGCGGCCAGGCGACGTCGAGCCCGCTCATCAGGAACTACCTCGGGTTCCCGCGCGGCATCAGCGGTCGGCAGCTCGCCCAGAGCGCGTACAGCCAGGCGTGGGTATTCGGGGCGGAGTTCGTGTTCATGCAGTCGGTCACGGGCCTAGCCCGTGAAAGTGACCAGTTCGTGGTCACGCTGTCCGACAGCGGCCCGGTGCGCTGCTCCGCCGTAATCCTGGCGACGGGCGCCAGGTATCGCCGGCTCGACGTGCCGTCGCTGGAAGCATTGATCGGGGCCGGCGTGTTCTACGGGGGTCCGACATCTGAGGCATCGGCACTCACCGGTCGTGATGTCTTCATCGTCGGAGGCGCCAACTCGGCGGGGCAAGCCGCGCTGCACCTCGCTCGGTACGCCCGCACAGTCACGCTGGTGGTGCGGGCCAATTCGCTCCGCACCGGGATGTCCGAGTACCTCGTGCGCCAGATCGAGGCGACTGACAATATCAAGACGCGGCTCGGCTGCCAGGTGGTGGGTGGCGGCGGCGACGGAAGGCTAGAGCACCTGGTGCTGGCCAACATCGGGGCGCAGACAGAAGCCGCAGTCGAGGCGAACGCGCTCTTCCTCCTGATCGGCGCCCAGCCGAACACCGATTGGCTTCCGCCGGACATCGAACGGGATAAGCAGGGATTCGTCCTCACGGGAGCAGATGTCTCGCAGCGTCGCGCATTGCCTCTCGATCGCAGTCCGTTTCTCCTCGAGACGAGCATGCCAGGCGTGTTCGCCGCCGGGGACGTCCGCTACGGTGCGGTGAAGCGTGTCGCCTCAGCGGTCGGTGAAGGCTCCATCGCTATTCAGTTCCTTCATCAGCTCTTCACCGCTGAGCAACGTCAGCCGCGCGGCCGATCCAAGGAACATCCCGGCACTCTCCCGGCGTTGTCGCCTCTCATCGGTTCCAGCTCGATTGAACGTCGGCCTTAAAGAAGCGCGAAAGTCGGTTACGTGTCGTTAGCCGTCATTCATATGCCTGAGTCGGCAATCATCGTTCTGACGCCAGAGGCTGAACCCCTGGTCGGCCGATTTCGTGAGAGATTTGATCCCTCGGCGAAGATGGGACTCTCCGCGCACATCACCGTGCTCTACCCGTTCGTTCAACCGGATCACATTACCGAAGCAGTCACCACCGAGGTGCGCGAATTTGCCGAACGGCGTTCTGGCTTCACGTACCGGCTCAACTCAACGGGTCGATTTGCGGACACGCTTTATCTCGCCCCTCATCCAGCTAAGCCGTTTGTTGACTTGGTCAAGGGGCTCGTTGAGCATTTTCCGGCCCATCTACCCTATCGAGGCCGGTTCAATTCAATCGTTCCTCATCTCACAGTCGCACACGGAGATGGATTGCCTCTTGACGAATTGGAGCGCGAGCTCTGCGGGCACGCGCTTCTTCATGTGGGCATCAACGCCTCCTGCGAAATGCTAGTACTAATTGAAAATACTTCGGGGCTTTGGCGCGTGCGTGAGCAGTTTGCGCTGAGTGGACGCGTAAGATGACGGCTAACCCCTCGCTCAACCGGACCGCTCGCCGGCGGCGCTGAGAACACGATTGAGCGGTAGGTCTCGGGCGGTTTGCGACCGTCGCCGATCGGCCAGAAGCAGACGCTTGCGTAAGCAGCGAAGCCTATCGAGGTGAAAAGGGGCCGAATCGCCGGTGTACGATCCGCCTTGCATCATGCCCGACATTATCCCCAACGAAGAGTTGCGCGCATTCATGGTGCGGTGGTATGCCGCTTGGCAGGGATGGGATTTCGAGACGCTGAAGGAAATGATGTCGGCGGACCCATGTTTCCTCTCGATCGGTACCGATCCCGGGGAATGGTGGGGTGGCGAAGATTTTCTCTCCATCTGGAAGATCCAAGCGCGCGAGATGGGTCAGGTCAAAGTCCGCGCCTCCTCCCGACTCAGCGCCCACAGTTGTGGCAACGTCGGCTGGGTGGCAGACGAGCCAATCATGACCCTCCCGAATGGGACAGAGATTGCCGGTCGCTTGACGGGGGTGGCCGTGATCGAGCGCGGGCATTGGCGCATCGTGCAATGGCATGTATCGCTCGGGAAGAAGAACGAGGAAATGCTGGGAATGGTACTCACCACGAGCATCGACGACGTCGAGCGCAGCGTTCGAGTCGAGCGGCCGGACGTTCGTCCCGCATCCGCGCCAGACGGCACCGTGACAATAGTCTTCAGCGATGTCGAATCGTCGACCGTCCTGCTCGACCGTCTCGGAGACGCGGGCTTTGTACGCATGCTCGCCTGGCACGACCGCATTGTAAGAGAAGTCGCAGAGGAACATCGTGGCTACGTTGTGAAGTCGCAGGGTGACGGCTTCATGCTCGCGTATCCGTCGGCCGCATTTGCGCTGCGCGCAAGCCTCGTAACGCGAGACCGGATGACTGGAGGGTTCGAGGGCCTTCCGATACGCATTCGCGCCGGACTGCATTCTGGCGAAGCGATCAAGCATGACGACGATTTCTACGGTAGGACCGTCGTCATCGCTG
This sequence comes from Casimicrobiaceae bacterium, assembly GCA_036380055.1. Lineage (GTDB taxonomy): Bacteria > Pseudomonadota > Gammaproteobacteria > Burkholderiales > Casimicrobiaceae > PALSA-1003. The sequence goes on along the minus strand of DASVFM010000022.1, from coordinate 18,564 downwards.
CGCGCATCAGCGCACTGGCCCTCGGGGGCGAGATCCTCGCCTCGGATCTGGTCTACGCATTGGCGCGTGGTCTCGGAATGTTCACCTTCGGCGAGCCCCGTAGTACGACGCTCAAAGGATTCGAGGGTAGCTTTGAGCTACGGCCCGTGCTCAACTAAGCTGATGCTAACTGTCGGCCAGAAGCGGTCTTTGCGTTGGACGCCGCGATCGCCGTGGCGCTGATTACAGCATCGCTGGTCACTGGCGATGCAATCACTGACGGCTTCGGTCAGGCCGCAGCGAACGGAATCCGCTGCCGCACGGCAGTCCGTCAGTGACCTGCGGAACGGTTCGCGCGGTACGATCACGCCTCCGAGCAACAACATAGGGATCCTCTTGGTGAACATGCCGACGCCGCACGTCCACACGCTGCATCAACACCAGAGCCATCTTGGCTGGGACAACGCCCTCGACCCGGTGCTGATCATCGAGCCCGGCGCCACCGTCGAGTTCCAAGTCATTGATGCGTCGGGCGGACAGTTCACCGCGCACTCGACCGTTGCAGACATCCCGCGCCTCGACTTCGGCAAGGTGAATCCGGTGGTCGGGCCCGTCTGCATCGATGGCGCAGTACCCGGTGATGCGATCAAGGTCACGCTGCTGTCGTTCGCGCCTTCCGGGTGGGGATGGACGGCCAATATCCCGGGCTTTGGCCTCCTGGCCGACCAGTTTCCGGAACTCGCGCTGCACGTCTGGAAGTACGCAGCCGACACGCTTGCAGCAGCCATGTACGGGCCCGGTGGGCGTGTGCCACTCAATCCCTTCTGCGGCACCATCGGACTCGCGCCCGCGGAATCGGGCCGCCATAGCATCGTCCCCCCACGTCGGGTCGGCGGCAACATGGATATCCGCGATCTCATCGCTGGCACCGAGCTGTACCTGCCGGTAGAGGTTAAGGGCGGCCTTTTCTCGGTCGGCGACACTCACGCCGCGCAAGGTGACGGCGAGGTGTGCGGCACCGCTATCGAGAGCCCGATGTCGCTCACGGCGAAGTTCGAGTTAGTGAAAAGGGCGAACCTCACCTTCCCGCGCTTCACTACACCGGGGCCGGTACACCGCCATCTCGACGCTAAAGGTTACGAGGTCACCACGGGCATCGGGCCCGACCTGATGCAGGGTGCACGGGCGGCAGTGAGCGGAATGATCGACCTTATCACCAGGCGCCACGGCATGCGCGCGGTCGATGCCTACATGCTCTGCAGTGTGTGCGCCGACCTGCGCATCAGCGAGATCGTTGACCAGCCCAACTGGGTCGTGTCGATGTACTTCCCGCGCTTGGTGTTCGAGTAGGGAGCCGTGCGAAAGGCGGATACCGCTCAACTTGTTCGTTAGACAGCACGGCGACACACGCAGTAGGAGACCGCCGATGACAATTGCGAAGATCAATCCCTCGGACGTGCACCCTCCCGCGGGAAACTATAGCCACGTCGTTGTCGTTCCTACGGGGTACAAATTACCAGTGCTAGCCGGACAAGTCGGGTTGAGGCTCGATGGTTCGCTACCCGAACCGGGCATGGCGTTGTGAAGGCACGGCTTCCTCCGACGCTCGACCGGACCACTCGCCGGCGCTGGCGAGGGTGGTCGAATGACCGCTCTCGGCAGCAACGAACAGGCGCTATGGGTCGATTTGCGACGGTCGCTAACCGGCCAGGACCGGACATTCGAGATAAAGCGGAACCCGGGCACATCAGTAGGACATGCGGGCTGAACAGTCGCTCAACCCGACTCAAGCGCTCGCGCACGGCACGTTTGCGCGCGCGAGCCGTTCGGACAGATCGGGAAGACCGGACCGCTCAAGCATGGGTCGCCACCGTGGATCGCGATGGAGAATGGCGAACGTCGGATCGATCACCATGCAGTGGGCCCCGTTTCCCTTGTGTAGCGCATGCCGCTCTAGGCGTGCCAGTGCGCCCCCGGCATCGCCGCGAGCGATGTCGAGCATGGCTTCTTCATAATCTGAAATCGACCCATCGTCGAATCGAGCCCGCGCCTCGGCCATGATTTGTATGGCCTCCGCGTTGCGCCCAAGAAGGTGCAGCGCCCTGGCCAGGTACACGTGCGAATTGGCATAGGCGGGAGCCATCTGCACGAGCTCTCGCGACGTTCCCAGGCTTTCATCCGGTCGGCCGCACTGGGCATAAGTGTCGGCGAGCAGCAGGCGTGCGTAGATGTCGTGCGGTGCCATCTCGATCGCCTGCCCCAAGAGGGTCTCCGCGCGTTCGTAGCGCCTCCAATAGAAATACAGCGCGCCTTTGCTACAGCATATCGCCGGATCCAGTGGGTCGAGCGCCTGGATCACGTCGAATTCCCGCAGCGACTCCTCGAAGCGGGCGCTGTACATGAGAAAGCTTGCGAAGGCGGAGCGCACGCCCGCATCGCGCGGAGCGACCGCGAGCGCGCGCGCGAATAGCGCATCGGCCTTGGGCCAGTCGAACTCCGCGATGTAGGCGAGGCTCGCAAGGATCGCGTGGGCGGGGCCGTGCTCAGGATCGAGGTCGATGGCCCGCTGCGCGGCGCGCTGCGCGGGCCTCGGATCGCGCTCCATCGCGCTGAAGACCAGCTGGCGCCGACGAAGGCATGCCAGCGCGAGTTCGGCCCACGCTGCGCTGAACGCGGGATCGATGCGCACCGCCGCTTCGAGGTGCTCGATCGCTTTCGCGAGCTGTCCCTGGTTGCGCTGTTTGAGGAGGTAACGCGCGCGTTGGTAGAGATCGAATGCGCCGAGGTCGCGCGTCGGCATAAGGGATGGCGCAGCTCTGCCGGTGGACGTTTCGTTCCCGGATTGCGCTGCGAGGAACGGCACGAAAAAGTGCAGCATCGCCCGCCGCAGCTCCTGGACGACCGCGAGTGCATCGACTGCCGCGGTGTCGATCCGCCGTGTGAACAACGTCTGCCCTCTCTCGGTTTCGAGGACCTCGAGCAGCAGCGTAGCGGGCGCTTCGGGCAGCCAGCGTCCGCGCACGATCCACGCCGTCTTCAGACGCTCGCGCGCCTCGGTCAAGGAAGCGCCGACGTCCGCGGCGGCCGACGATTCGGGGCCGAGGACGCGCATCTGCGACAAGCGCGACAGCGTGCGCACGATCTCGTCGGTGAGCGTTCCGCCGATGTCGAGGTCGGTCGTTTCGGGGGTGGCGGGCGGCAGCGGAAGGACGGCTATCGAAGGCTGGGCGCCGATCTGAACGGCGGCCGGCGCCCGCAGCCGGATCACCGGCACGTAACTGCCCTTGTCGAGCGCGATTTCGAGCCTCGCCGCACTGCCCTCGCCGAGATAGTAACGGTGAAGCCGCTGCCGCAGGCGGCCGGCTTCGATACGCACGACGGCGTCCGTCTTCGGATCGTACGTACTCGCCGATCGACGGAAGAAATCGATTCCGAGCGCGATCTCGCGCAGGCTCGCGAGGCGCCCTGCTGTCTTGCAGGCGACGAGGTGGCGAAGGAATTGCCGATGCCGCTGCGAGTGGCGGAATGCGGCGCTTTCGCAGATACGGTCGAGCTCGCCGGCCAGCGCTTCCGGCGTTATGGCTTCGCGCGCTTGCATACATCCCCGAGGGCTGTTGCAACCCTTTGGATACCCCGCGACCCCTTCCCAGCCTGACGATGAATTCTAACAATAGCGCGTCCCGTCCGAAACAACGCAAATTCGATTGCTATAGACCCATGGATGCGCTCGACCGCTCCTTCGACTCGCTTCCCTTCGCACAAGCGTGCCGTCGGGTCGATTTCGATTTCGTCGAGGTGCGTGAGCCCGGGAGCGCGGGTGGCAGCCGGCTGCTGCTCGTGTCGGGCGTCAAGGCCTGGGCAGACTTGCGGGTGACGTTGGAGCCTCTGCCCTGTCGTGAAATGCCGGAGTTCCGCGTGATCGAAGTTGTCGGCCGGCTGACAGGATCCGGATTGCCTGCACTGGTCGACTTCTGTGTCGCGTTGCCGCTGGAAACCGTCCGGGGCTGCAAGGGCATCGAGATTGTCGGAGCGACGAAGTCGGAGCGCCGAGTACTCAGCACTGGCGCCGAAGCCCTCGAATGACGTATCCCGCCCATGGCAAGGCCTCCGAACTTCCGCTCAATCGTCAATCCTTTTCGTAGAAGGAGCCCATGATGCTCAGACGACTCGTCGTGATTGCGTTCTTGTTCCTGTCGTTCAACGCCCGCACAGCCGAGTTCACCGATGTCTACTACGACCCGGCCGAGGACGGATGGGGGGTATTCCTTGTCCAGAGCGATGCGACCCAGTTCCTGGCGTTTTTCATCTACGGACCGGACGGAAGCCCGACCTGGTACGTCGCCATACTGGCGGACGATGGAACCGGCAAATTTACGGGTTCTCTTTACGCGACCACCGGCACCTATTTTCCGAACCTGTGGCAGGGCAAGACCACTGTGGCGGCGGGGACAGCATCATTCACGCCGAGCGATCCATACCACGCGACGCTCTCCTATACGGTGAACGGCGTCGGCACAGTGACCAAGGCGGTGCAGCGGCAGACGCTCACCGCCTACGCGCTTTCGGGGAACTACTCGGGGTCGGGGTCCGGCGGCATCAACAACTGTGCCAACCCAGGTCAGAACGAGCCTACGTACCGGTCACGCTTCGGCCTGACGGTCACGCAGACCGGCGACCAGTCGGCGACGCTCGTCTTCACCTTTGTCGACCAGGCGCACACCGGCCTCGTCTGCACGCTCGCGGGCCCTTTGACGCACATCGGCCGGTTGTACCAGCTCGTCGGGCAATCGTCGTGCACGGTCAATGGCGCTCCTGCGGGTCAGGTGCAGGCGATAACGATCGACTCCTTTCATACGATCGGCCATGGGATCGAAGGTCATATCACGGCCATCCAGGGCTGCACGGCTTCGGTCCACTTCGCCGCGGTTCTCGACACCAACAACTGAGCGCGAGTTGTGCCGACTGATACGCCGATCTCGAAGTCGCTTTTCTGCGGCAGCGGTGCGCGGACCGAGGCGGTGTCGTCGTTCTCGCTAGCAACCGACGGGCGAACACAGCCTTCCGTACCCTCAGGGCTTGACGGCGCCCGTCGCCTTCGAGCCCGTCAATGGTCCTCGCGCATCAGCTCCCTGATGTAGCGGACCGGCGCGCTCCCGTAGGATAGGAATCGGTTGTTGAAGTCCTTGAGCTTGAAGTCCCGACCGAGCCGCGCCTTCTCCTCCTCGCGCAGCGCCAGGATCTCGGCGTATCCGTCGTAGTAGCTGACGAGCTGCACCTGGTTCAGCGTCACCCGGCGCCACTTGAGCTCGGCTTCCGATCGGCTCTGGAACGCCTCACGGGTGAGGAAGCTCACGAGCCGCTCCCGGTCCATGTCCCCCGTCTGGACCTCGACGTCGATGATCGTGTTGCACACTGCGCGCAGATTCCATTTCATCCACATCAACCACATCTCGGGCGTATTGTTGCCGTAGCCGGCCTCCATCATCATGCGCTCGCCGTAGACGGCCCAGCCTTCGATCATCGAGCCGCTTCCGAAGATCGTCTTCACCACGCTGCGGGTCTTGTTGGCGTGCAGAAGCTGCACGTAGTGGCCCGGCACCGCCTCGTGAATGCTGAGGAGCTGCAGCGTCCAGTCGTTGTACTCGCGCATGTACGACTCGGCCTTTTCGGGCGCGTAGCCTTCGAGCGGCTCGACGTCGTAGTAAGTGTTGGCGGTCGGATCGTACGGACCGGCTGCCTGGATGAAGGCGCCCGTGTTGCCGCGAAGATAGGCAGGCATCACGCGCACGACCAGCGGGCGGGTTGGGTCCTGGTCGACGAGGTCGTGCTCGCTCACGAACTTCTCCAATTCCGGAATCTGCTTGCGCACGGCGTCGACGATCGCATCCGGAGCGCCATGCCGCTTGGACAGCTCGTCGATCACCGCGCCGATCAGCTCGAGCCGGTCGCCGGGCATCGGGGCGCCGCCCATGTACTTGGGCCACAGGATGCGCGCCATCAGCTCCATGCGCTCGAGCAAGCTCGCTTTCTCCGCCTTCGCCATCTCGTAGAGGCGATCCAGGGTGTAGCCGGACTGGATGTCGTACGCGAACTTCTGCGCGTAGAGCGCCTTGCCGATGCGGAACGTGCGCGCGCCGCCCTTCTCGAGCCTGGCCCGCAGGTCCGTGAGAAAGGCCACGTAATCGCCGATGGCGGCCCTGGCGCCAGCGGCGCGCGCTTTGAACAGGGCCTTCTCGGAGGCCGTGAGCTGCGACGCATCCACGTCGCGCATCAGCTTTTCGTCGAACGTCTCGAGGGCAGCGCGGTTCTGTTCGAGCGCAAGCACGGTATGCTCGAGCGTCGGACGATCGATGCTCGCCTTGGCGGCCGCATAGTAGGCGGGGACGCTATCCAGCCGCGCAAGCACATGCCTGAGGCGCGTGTCGTACGGGGCATACTCGGTGGTCAGCTGCCGTTGGAAGCTGTCGGCGACGTTGTATTGCGACGGCTGCCATTCCCAGTCGCGCAGCACTGTCGCGTACCACCGATCCGATTCGAGTTGATTGCGCAGCAGCACCAGGTCGACGCGGTTCGAAGGGCTGAGCCGCTTCGGGTCGAAACCCGCAAGCGCGCCGAGCGCTTCGGTGTCGAACTCGACGCGCGCGGCCCGCGCAGCTGCGTCGGGAATGGACGCACGGTCGGCATACTTGTAATAGCCGACGCCGAACGCATCCTCGGGATTGAGCTTCCAGTAGGCGTCGAGCGTGCGGTCGACGAAGGCCGCGAAACGCGCATCTTCGTCGCTCGCCAGCGCGCCGCCCGGCAGCGCGGTCAGCACAGTAAGAAGCGCGGCGGCGAGGCGCATGAGTTTTCTCCAGGCGGTAAGCGGCACACGGTGCGCTCGATCGGCCGACTGCGGTCTCGGCATCGTCAGGTGTGGATCCCGCCAGTGTATGCTAGGAGCCGACAAATCGTAGCGGCACAGCCGCACATACGAGGTGCAAAGATGGGAAAGGCTGCCGAAAAGTTGAAGGAAGAGTTCTTTGCGTTGCTGCCGCCGACGATATTCTTTTTCGTTGCACTGCATATCCTTTCCCTGGTCAGGGCCCTCATGACGAGGGGCGCCGGGCTGCAGGTGATGTCGTCGGCGCAGATTGCGATCGCGGCGTTGATCATCGGCAAGGCAGTTCTGCTGGCCGATCTTTGGCCATCGATCAATCGGTTTCCCGAAAAGCCGCTGATCTACAACATCATCTGGAAGACGGTCATCTACTTTGTCGTTGCGACTGGCATCCATTATCTCGAGCGCCTTTTCGACTTCGCCAAAGAGGCCGGCGGCATTGCGGCCGGCAATCAGAAGCTGCTGGCCGAGATCATCTGGCCCCACTTCTGGGGGCTTCAGATCGTCCTGCTGGTCCTGATCCTCAACTACTGCGTGATCCGGGAGTTGGGGCGCGCCCTGGGCGAGCAACGTCTCTTCCGGCTGTTTTTCGTTCAGGGCGGGCTGCAGGATTCCGGTCCGCAGCACGAGAAGGCATAGCGCCGAGAACAACAGTGGAAAGCCGACGTGTCGCTACGGCCGCGAGAACCATTTGTTGTAGAGCGCCCGGTACTGCCCGTCCTCGTACATCTCGAGCAACGCCTTGTTGATCCGCTTGCGCAGAGGGCTGCCGTCGGCGACGGCGATACCGTACTTTTGCGCCGCAAAGATCGGACCGACGACCCTTAGGACCCCGTTGCCACGCTTCGTGGCGAGGTATTGAAGCGTCGGCGCGTCAAAGACCATGGCCTGCACGCCACCGCTCAAAACGAGATCGCATCCCTCCTCTGCGGATGCGACGCTCACGAACTGCAAGCCTTGCTCGGTCAGGTAGTCCGCGGCTACCGTGCCGGCCACGGTCGCGATCGTCTTTCCGGCCAGGTCGGCCGGTCCGCGGATCTTCGAAGTCAGGCGATCGACGGTCTGCGTCGAACTGATTGTGGCCGTAAGTTGCGCGATCAGTACGACGCCCACTAGCCACATGAAGAAGACGATGAGCCGCTTGACCACCTTCGCGGCCTGCCGATCGCCATGCTCGCCCGTCGCGACGATCAGAGCCACAGCCCACAATCCTTCGCCTATGCTCTTCAGATAGCCCTTGCGAAAATGCTCGCTCGTCTGGCGTTCGACGATCCACAGCACGTTCGCCATCACAAACATGATGGCAACAAACGTCGCGAGCAGCACACCGAGCGTGAACCATGGGATCGAATCGAACACATCCAGCAGATGGTTGCCGCCCTGGGCATGCACCAGGATCTGCAGCCCGGAGTCGAAATATGGCTGGGTAAAGTCGACAATGTTCTCGCGTTCCTTCGTGATGGTAATAGCGGCGATCGCTAAGTCCGCCTTGCCGCTCTTCACGGCCTGTAGCTGGTCGCCGACGGTCGTGACATCGACCCATGTCGTCTCAACCTTGAGCGACTGCGCGAGGGCATTCCAGAGATCGATGCTGAAACCGCTCCGCTCCGCGTCGTGCTCGAACACGAACGGCGCGATGGGCTTTATCGCCACTCGCAGCGGTTTGCCCTCTGCCTGAGCGACGGCGCTTTTTGCGCCGAGACAGAAGGCGGCCATGCCGAAAATGACGCAGATCGTTCTGAGTTGTCGTTGCGTCATCCGCATCCTCGGGCACCGCCGTGGGCGAGATTCTTGCTCAAATGAACGCTAACACAGCTGAAAAATCGTGTAAAACGGTCCTGCGCTATGACTACCTTCGCTGACCACGCCGGACCGCGCGGGCCGGTGAGAGCAATCGCCACAGCGATTTTGCTATTCGCCGTGCTCTCCGCGCCTTCCCTCGGCGCGCGCGAGAAGGACAACGCGCTCATCTGCGGAAACGGCGAAAAGTACCTGCTCACCGCGGCGAAGCCGATCTGGTTTTTCACCAGTCCCGCGGCCCGGCCGCCACCCCGAGGTGCCATGCTGGCACCGGAGCTGACGATGTCGGACGGAGTCACTTTGCGGGGACTTCTGGTAACCGCGTCGGAGCCCACCGGGCGGCGAAAGGCGCTGGTCGTGCTCTACGGGGTCGTGCATTACTCCGATTTCGTTTATGAATTGCTGAAGCCCCTCGAGGTCTTCGATCCGCACTACGATGTCTACATCTACGATTACCGGGGTTATTGGCGATCGGACGGCACTCCGCGGTTCCGCGCCCTGGTGGACGATGTAGGCGAGCTGCTCGCCAACCTGGCGAAGCGCTATGACGAGATACGGATCTACGGAGTGTCCCTGGGTTCGCTGATAGCAAGTCGCGCCGCGGACAACGAAAGGGTCACTTCGATATTCCTCGACAGCGTCGTCTCGCGACTGTCGAGCCTGTCCAAACTTTGCAGGGACAAGCTTCTGGACCCTGTCGACATGAGCGAGGCCACATGCAGGAAGGTCACTCTGCTCATTGGCCGCTACGACTCGCTATTTCCCCCCGAGCGTGCGGAGCCGTTCGTCGAACGCATGAAGGGTTGCGGAAACGCGCACGTGAGCATCCTCGCCGACCTGGGCCATCCGTTCAGCGAAGGCGGGCCCGACGGGCCGCGAGCCTCAGCGCTGCGCTCGACGATGATCCGTCGGTGGCTGGCAAATGACGCTCCCCAAGGTCCTTAGCGCGCGAGACTTGCCGCATGGCAGCCGCCCAGCCAACCGGCGGGGATAACTCCGACGTTGTAAGATTCGCCGGGAGAGACCGCGCAAACGGGTGGTCTCCTCGCATCCCGTTCGAACCGCAGGCCGTCGAGCAAATTGCCCCTAAAGCTGCCGAATACCTCTGTGATCACGCCAGCGCCTGAAGAGCCGCATCCCTCTCGCGAGGGCCCGCGCGGCGTCGGCACGCAGCTGCTCGCCGTCTTCGGTCCGATTCTCGGGTTGACGCTCTTTACGGTCGTTCTCGCCCTGATCGCGGCGTGGGCCGAGTGGTATCGCACCGAGATGCTCGCCATCGCGGCGGGAGTGAGCGCGGTCGTCCTCCTGATCGCCACATTCCTGCTCTACCGCCAGGCGGTCGCCAAGGTGGCGGCGCAGGTCGCGCTGCGCGATTCCGACGCGAGGGTCACGTCGATCATCAAGTCGGCGATGGATCCGATCGTCGCAGTCGACGAGCACCAGCGGATCGTGCTGTTCAATGCGGCCGCCGAGAAGGCCTTCGGCTGGACGAGCGCACAGGTCATCGGCCGGCCGCTCGACCTGCTGATTCCGGAGCGCCTCCACTCGGTGCATCGCAATCACGTCACGCGCTTCGGCGCCACCGGCGTGACCTCGCGACGGATGGGCGAGCGGATGGTGCTCGCTGCGCTGCGCTCGACCGGGGAGGAGTTTCCGATCGACGCCTCCATCTCGCAGCACAGCGAAGGCGAGCACAAGGTGTTCACCGTGATCCTGCGCGACGTGAGCCAGCGTGTTCGCGCGGAGGAAGATCTGCGGCGATCAAAGGACGAGCTGCGCGAGCTCGCTACGGCGGCGCACAAAACACGCGAGCAGGAGCAGAGCCGCATCGCCCGCGAGCTGCACGACGAGCTGGGCCAGTCCCTGACCGCGCTCAAGATGATCACCGCATCGGCACGTCAGAGCCTTGTCGCCAGCGACGGCTCTACCGCCGGCAAGCTCCTCAAGATCGAGGCCCTGCTCGACGATACCGTGGCCTCGGCGCGACGCATCGCGGCCGACCTGCGCCCGCTGATGCTCGACGACCTCGGCCTCTTTCCCGCCGTAGAGTGGCTAACCGAGGATTTCAGCCAGCGCCACGACGTCGCCTGCAGGCTCGACGTCGAAGACCCGGAGCTGCGCCTACCCGACACGCACGAATCCGCGGTGTTCCGCATCGTGCAGGAGTCGCTCACCAACGTCGCCCGCCATGCGCGAGCGAAGCACGTCGTCGTGAAGGTCGCGCGCGAGGATTCCGCCCTGGCGATCACCGTGTCCGACGACGGAATAGGCTTCGCGACCGACGCGCCGCGAGGCGCCAATTCGCGCGGTCTGCTCGGCATGCGCGAGCGGGCGTATCTGCTCGGCGGAGAGGTTCATGTGACGAGCGGGCCCGGGCGCGGGACGATCGTCGAGGTGCGTCTGCCCATCGAGCCGGAAGCGCTGCGGCCGTGATCCGCATCGTCATCGCCGATGACCACAGGATCCTGCGCGAGGGGCTCAAGCAGCTCCTGCTCGCCACCGGGGACATGCAAATCGTCGCCGAGGCCGTGGACGGCAACGAGGTCATGCAGCGAGTGCGGGAGACCGAGTTCGACTTGCTGCTTCTCGACCTGTCCATGCCGGGGCGAAGCGGCATGGAGCTCATCAAGCTCGTCCGGGCCGAGCGCCCGCGCTTGCGCATCCTCGTGCTGAGCATGCATGGCGAGCAGCAGTACGCCGTGCGCGCGATCAGGGCAGGCGCATCCGGCTATCTCACCAAGGACAGCGCGTCGGCGCAGCTTGTCACGGCGATCCGCAAAGTCGCCGCCGGCGGCGCGTTCATCAGCGCCGAGGTGGCGCAGCAGCTTGCGCTCGATGCCATGCCTGCCGCCGAGGGGCCGCCGCACGCGTCGCTCTCCGACCGGGAATATCAGGTCTTCCGAATGCTGGTGTCGGGCAAGGCGGTGGGCGAGATCGCCGCTGCGCTCAACCTCTCCGTCAAGACGGTCAGCACGCACAAGGCGCGGCTGATGCAGAAGATGAGCATGACCACGCAGGCGGAGCTCATCCGCTATGCGCTCTCCCACAACCTGACCGACGATCCGCAGCCGTCCGCGTGAGCGCGGCGCCGGGTAGGACGATTCCGACCCCTCCCCGGCCGGCGCCTACCCCCGGATTCAGAAGGTGCCGACGCTCGCTTTAGGCGCCAGCCGATAGGTCGCGGTCCGCGTCTTGCCGATACTGCGCTCATGTGCTGCGCGGCGGCAAAGAGCGTCTACATCGTCGAGGACTCGGCTTCCATCCGCGCCTGCCTCGTCGATCTGCTCTCGGAAGTCGAAGGGGTCTGCGTCGTCGGACAGGCCGAGACGCCCGAGGCTGCAGTGGCAGGAATCGTCGCGGCGCGTCCCGACTACGTCGTGCTGGACTTCCAGCTGCGCGGCGGCACGGGCATCGAGGTGATGAAGGGAGTGCGAGCGCAGGCCCCCGCCACCGCCTTCATCGTGCTCACCAATCACGCTACGCCGCAATACCGCCGCCTGTGCATGGAGGCAGGCGCGCGCTGCTTCTTCGACAAGACGAGCGAGTTCGAACGCGTCCGGGAAGTCATCGCCGGCGCGACGTTGCCGAGTTGAGCATGGATAACCCCGATTGGAGGCATTTCATGGGAACAGGCGCCGCAGTCCAGGCGATCACGCCTATCCGTACCTACAGTGTTCCGCGTGCAGTCCCGGTGCTACGGGACGTAAGTCTGAAATCCGGCCAGTGCACGCTCTGCAACCTGCGCCAGCAGTGTCTCCCTACGGGGATGGACGCGCTGAGCCTCGCCGACCTGCAGGAAGCTGCGCAGGGGCGCCGCAAGATAAGGCGTGGCGAGGTGCTGTATCAGGCCGGCGATTCGTTCCGCGCGATCTACGCCGTGTGGCTCGGCTTCTTCAAGAGCTATGCCGTGACCGAAGACGGCCGCGGCCAGATCACCGGCTTCCAGATGGGCGGCGACATCCTCGGTCTGGATGGCATCGATACGGCGGTCCACACCCTCACCGTGATGGCGCTCGAGGACAGCGAAGTCTGCGTGTTCCCGTACGCGCAGTTAGGGCCCGCATCGAGCCACGGACACGCGCTGCAGCACCAGGTGCATCGCGCGATGAGCCGGGAGATCGTGCGCGAGCACAACGTCATGATGCTGCTCGGAACCATGCGGGCGGAAGAACGCGTGGCGACTTTCCTGCTCAACCTGTCGACGCGCTTCGCCGCGCGCGGCTACGCGGGCGCCGAGTTCAACCTGCGCATGACCCGCGAGGAGATCGGCAGCTACCTCGGCCTGAAGCTCGAGACGGTGAGCCGCATCCTGTCGAAGTTCCAGGAAGCGGGGCTCATCGCCACGCGCAACCGCTACGTCCGCCTGCTCGACAAGATGGGGCTGGCCGAGCTCGCCGGGCAACCGACCCAGCTCTAGTCCCGCCCTGGCGGGCGTCGGGCCGAGCCGCGAGCGGCACTCGCGGCCGCGGCGATCGACGCTATACTGAGTGCGCCTGAAGGCCCCCGATGCCGAGGATCCCGATCAGCCCGATCAGGATCAGGTAGAGCGCCACGATGTAGTTGAGCAACCGGGGCACGATCAGGATCAGGATGCCTGCAATCAGCGCGACTACCGGGCCCGCAGTCAGATTGAGGGTCATTCTCGTCTCCATCGGTTGTTCGGGTGCCTTCCACACGGGACTATAGCGCTCGCCGCTGCGCCGCTGGTGGGCGAACGGGCGCGAGGAAGCTCAGGCTCGCGCTCGCCGCGATGCTGCTGCCGATCGCCGCCCTTGCCGCACCGGTCAAATACACGCTCGATCCCTATCATGCGGCGGTGTACTTCGCCGTCGGCCACAACGATATCTCCTACGTCCGCGGACGCTTCGGCCGCCTGCGGGGCACGATCCAGTACGACGCCGAGGCCCGCAGCGTGTCGATGGTGGTCAGCGTCGACACCGGCACCATCGATACCGGCAACAGCGGAGTCGACAACGTGCTTCGCTCCGATCAGTTCCTCGACGCCGATCGCAACCCGGAGGTGCACTTCGTCGGCGACCGCCTCGTGTTCGACGGCGACAAGCTCGTCGCCGTCGACGGCAAGCTCACGCTGCACGGCGTGGAGCGTCCGCTGCGCCTGAACGTGAAGCGCTTCGTGTGCAAGGACGTACCGCTGGGCCTCGCGCACCGCTACGTCTGCGGCGGCGATTTCGAGGCGAAGCTCAAGCGCTCCGACTTCGGGATGACGCGTTTCCTGCCGGAGGTGGCCGACGAAGTCGAGCTGTCGATCAGCGGCGAAGCCGTGAGGGAATAGGCGCGCGGCGGCTGGCTCCTTGTGCGGGTTACGTAACCGATCGATAGCGCGTCGCCAGCAGCCGCGACTCGCCTCGCGCGATCCCCGCTCGAGCGGGGCGGACGGCGAGGCGGAGCTAGGCTCCACGAGCGACAGCGAGTGGAGGCGACCCGAGCCGGACGCAGAGGGCCGACGACTCAACGCGAGATCCCACGCGACGGTACCGGAGGCCCTCGCTACGGGCTCGCGCGGCTACTCGAGCTTCCCCACCTTCCGCACGGCCTCGCCGAGTTTCTTCGCGTCGGCCTCCCAGAAGCGCTGCAGCTCCGGTGCGTCGAGATACTGCACCGGGGTTTCGACGGCCGCCATTGCGGACGTGAACGCCGGGTCGGCCACGACTGCGCGCGCCGCTTCGCGCAGCTTGGCGAGCACGGGCGTGGGCGTTCCGGCAGGCGCGAACAACGCCGACCATTGAAAGAACACGACGTCGTAGCCCGACTCGCTGAGCGTGGGCACGTCGGGAAGCGAGGCGAGCCGCTTCTCGCCCCACGAGGCCAGCACGCGGAGCTTTCCGGCCTTGACGTGCTGAATCACGGTCGAGGGGCCCGACGAAAGCGCATCCACATTTCCGCCGAGGAGCGCGACGACCGCGGGCCCGGCGCCGGTGTAGGGAACGTGCAGCAGCTTGATCCCCGCGCTCGCCGCGAACATCTCCATCGGCATGTGCATCGTGCCGTAATTGCCCGAGGAGCCATAGCTGATCGCGCCGGGCCGTCGCTTGGCATCGGCGACGAATTCCTGCAGCGTCTTCCACGGGCTGTCCGTGCGGACGACGAGCACGGTCGGGTCGGCCGTGAGTCGGGCGACCGGCACGAGCTGCTCCATCTGGTAGAGCGGCGCCCGACCCGTGACCTTGTCGGCCTCGGGCAGGATGGAAATCGAAGAAAGTGCGAGCAGCAGCGTGTAGCCGTCGGGCTTCGCCTTGGCCACTACGCCCATGCCGATGCCGCCGCCGGCGCCGGGCTTGTTCTCGATGACCACCGGCTGCTTGAGATAGCGGCTCATTGCGTCCGCGGTCGGCCGCGCCACGATGTCGGCCACGCCGCCCGGCGGGAACGGAACAACAAGCGAGATCGGTCTCGACGGATACGCGTCCTGCGCGAGCGACGACGTCGCCCCGAGCGCGAGGCACGCGATCGCGACGGCGGCGCGCAGCTTCCTCATTCGCATCATGGCTCCTCTCTCCTCTTTCACCGTGCCTTGCGCGCGGCAGCGGTTTGCGTAGCATTGTCGCACCAGACGATTGTGCGAGGCTGATCATGTTCAAGTTCAAGCGGAAATCGACGGACAAACCCGCGGACCAGGAGGCGAAGCCGGCGCCAGCGAAGCCCCCGCCAGAAGCGGCTGCGCCGGCGCAGAAGCCGGCGCCCGCCACGCCACCGCCCGAAGCGGCAGCGCACGCGCAGAAGCCAGCGTCGGCCACGCCATGGGCCGAAGCGGCGCAAGCGCAGAATCCGGCCCCGCCTTCCGCTCCGTCGGCCCCGGCGCAGAAAGCGCAACCGCCAAACCTGCACCGGCCAGCAATGCCCGCCGCGCCGGCTCAACGGCCCCAGCCGCCGCGGCGGCCGGCGATGCCCGCGCCGCGGGTTGCGCCGAGAACGCGCGCCAGTCCCAAGGGTCGTTAGTACGTCGCGCTCTGCGCGGCGCACTAACTCGCCGCGTTGAACCGGCGCGTCGCGCCGGTTCACTCGGCGCTACTCCTCCATGCCACCGGCGCGATAAGGTCCGGGCCTTCGTTTTTCGCTGCGTTGACGGCGCGGCTGACCGGATAGATTGTCGTTTCCTCAGGCGGATACGGCCTTAGCAGCGCGCGTGCCGCGCCGGCTTCAACGTTCTGCACGTCGAGCCAGCGCTCGAGATCGGCGTGGTCGATGATCGCCGGCATACGGTCGTGTAGCTTCGCCACGGCTTTGTTCGCATCCGTGGTAAGCACCGTGAAGGACTCGATCGCGGCGGCAGCGCCGTGCTTCCAGCGATCCCAGAGCCCGGCGAGCAGCATCGGCGCGCCGTCCGCGCGGCGAATGTAATGCGGCCGCTTGCCCGATGCGCTCGCCTGCCATTCGTAGAATCCGTCGACTGGGATCACGCAGCGTCTGCTCGCGATGAGCTCGCGGAACATCGGTCTCGCCTGCAGGCTTTCCGAGCGGGCGTTGATCGGCCGCGCGCCCTTGTTCGGATCATCGGCCCAGTACGGGACCAATCCCCAGAGCAGCGGGACCAGCTCGCGCCGGCCGTCGCGCGCAGTGCGCCCGACCCAGGCGCGGGTCTGCGGCGCAACGTTGTAACGCGGAGGCGGATCGTCTTCCGAGCTGCGCAACAGCGCGTCGATGTAGCCGGCGTAGCGGTAGGGCAGCGTATGCTGATCGAAGCGCCCGCACATGCGGCCACTATAGCGCGCCGCGCGCCGTACTGCGGGCTCCTAGCAGCGCCGCGTCAGGCTTGCGCTCGCGTGTCGCCCGCTGCGGCGACTCGCGGACGCTCAACCCCGCTCGCTGCTCGCGCCGCGGCCTCCTGAGCACCCTGTGATCAGTGCCCCGTCGCGCGTCGGCCGCCTGCGTCGACTCGCCTCGCGCGATCCCCGCGCTGCGCGCGGGGCCCCCTCGCTGCGGGCTCGCGCCGCTAGCTGTAGTAGCGGCCGAAGCGGTTGCTGAGGAAGCGGTCGAGATCGGCATCCTCCTGCCGCACGAAGCCCCGGCTGGGGAGCGCGCCATCGCGCAGCAGATCGACCATCGCGCAGATACCCGCCGCCGTCGTGATCTGGATCGCTGAGTAGAGCTGGCCGTCGATCACCGTGCTGTAGATCTTCTTGGCGAAGGACTCCTGCGTCAGGCGCCCGTTGCGCGAGCCGCTCACGGTGACGAACACGAGCACGACGTCCTGCTGCGTCATCGGCACCGAGACTTCGAGCACGTCCTTGAGCACCTCGCGCCGCTGCCCGAGGCGCAGATCGCGGATCAGCATCTTCACCAGATCGCGATGACCGGGATAGCGCACCGTCTTGTAGTTGAGGTTCTCGACCCGGCCGGTTAGCGTGTCGCAGAGCGTGCCCAGGCCGCCCGAGGTGTTGAACGCCTCGTAGGTCACCCCGTCGAGCGAGAACGCCTCGGTTTCCTCCAGCGCGAGCGTCTCGCGCTGCACGCCGTCGATGATCGCCTCGCACGGGTTGCAATACTCGTTGATCAGGCCGTCCGTGCTCCAGGTGAGGTTGTACTTCAGGGCGTTGGTCGGATAGACCGGCAGCGCCCCCACCCGCATGTGCACGTCGCGCAGCGTGTCGAACTTGCGCGTCATCGCGTGGGCGAGGATGGAGATGAAGCCGGGCGCTAGGCCGCACTGCGGTACGAGCGCAGTAGATGCGCCTGCGGCGAGCGCCTTGACGCGGCGCGTGCTCTCCACGTCCTCGGTGAGATCGAAGTAGTGGGCCTTGCTCGCCACGGCCGCCTCGGCGATCAGCGGCGTGAGGTGGAAGGGACTCGCGCTCAGCACGATCTCCGTCCCGCGAATGAGCTCGCGCAGCTTTTCCGGGTCGCTGAAGTCGGCCTGTGCGGTGGCCACGCCGAGCGCAGTGATGGGGGCGAGCCGCGCCGTGTCCTGGTCGGCGACGGTCAGCGCGTAATCGCCGGTCGCGTGCAGCAGGTGGGCAATGGTCTCGCCGATCTTGCCGGCGCCGAGGAGCAGGGTCTTGGTCATGTCAATGAGTGTAAGGGGCATTACTGTCGAATCAAAGGCTGCATTTCGTCGGTTTGCCGGTATAATTCATGCATAATGCCGAAAAATACGACGAATCGACGGTTGACCGCCGAGCAGCAGCATCTGCTCTCCCTGCTCCGGAGGAATGCGCGCGAATCGACGGCCTCGCTCGCGCGCAAGCTCGGCGTCGCGCGCACGACCGTGCAGGAACGCATCCGGCGGCTCGAGCGCGACGGGATCATCGCCGGCTATACGGTGCGGGTGAGCGAGGGCTTCGCGCGCCAGCGCATCGCCGCGCAGGTGCTCGTCACCGTCAACCCGAAGGCGGGAGAGCGCGTCGTGCGCGAGCTCGAGCTGCGGCCTTGGGTGCGCGCGGTGTACGCGCTTTCGGGCGCCTTCGACTATCAGGCGCTCGTCGAGGGCGGAAGCACGGAGGAGATCGACCATCACCTCGACGCGATCGGCCGCATCGAGGGCATCGAGCGGACGCAGACGTCGATCGTGCTGTCGGTGAAATTCGAGCGCTGAGCACGGCGCGCGGTCTCGCACGCCGCGAGCTGCTTACTGCGCGCGCTCTTCTTTCTTTTCCTTTTCCTTTTCCTTGTCCTTGTTGTCGTCCTTCGCCTTCTCGCGCTCGCGGCTCTTGCCTTCCTCGCGCGTGGCGTCGCCCTTGCCAGGAGGCTGCGGAACCGGATGCTGCGCCTGCTGGCGTTCGCGCTGTTGCTGCTGTTGCTGTTGTTGTTGCTGTTGCTGCGAGGGAACCGATGCCGGACGTCCCTCCGGGCGAGGCTGTGGGCCGGGTCCTGCCTGCGGACTGGTTCCGGCTTGAGGACCGCCCCGCCTGTCCTCGCGCGAGACCGGCGGCTGCTGCTGCGGTTGCGGT
>DASVFM010000021.1:0-48053 GCA_036380055.1 Casimicrobiaceae bacterium | reverse complement strand
GATGATCGCCGGTCAAGACCTCTCTGTGATCGCGATTATCGGCATCATCCTTCTGATCGGCATCGTGAAGAAGAACGCGATCATGATGATCGACTTCGCGCTCGATGCCGAGCGCAAGGAAGGGATGGCGCCGCGCGACGCCATCTATCAGGCATGCCTGCTGCGGTTCCGACCGATCATGATGACGACCATGGCGGCGCTGCTGGGTGCGCTGCCGCTGATGATCGGCTGGGGCGTGGGCTCCGAGCTTCGCCATCCGCTCGGGATCACGATGGTCGGGGGGCTCATCTTTTCGCAGCTCCTGACGCTGTTCACGACGCCGGTCATCTACCTCTACTTCGACCGGCTGGGGCGTCGCGTCAACGAGCGGCGGGCGCGCCGCAGCGAGCAGCGCCGCGTCGCGGCGGCTCAGTGAGCGCATGAACATTTCCGCTCCCTTCATCGATCGGCCCGTCGCGACGACACTGCTGACGATCGGCATCGCGCTCGCGGGCGCGGTTGCGTTCCGCCTGCTGCCTGTCTCGCCGCTGCCGCAGGTCGATTTCCCGACCATCTCGGTGCAGGCCTCGCTTCCCGGCGCGAGCCCGGAAACGATGGCGGCGACGGTGGCCACGCCGCTGGAGCGCTCGCTGGGGCGGATCGCTGGCGTCACCGAGATGACTTCGAGCAGCGCGCTCGGCTCGACACGGATCACGCTGCAGTTCGATCTCTCTCGCGATATCGACGGCGCCGCGCGCGACGTGCAGGCGGCGATCAATGCGGCGCGCAGTCTCCTGCCCTCGGGGCTCCCGAACAACCCGACTTACCGCAAGGTCAACCCGGCCGACGCGCCGATCATGATCCTCGGACTGACCTCCGCGACGATGACCCAGGGCCAGATGTACGACGCGGCCTCGACCATCATCGCGCAGAAAGTCTCACAGGTCGCAGGCGTCGGCCAGGTGAGTGTGGGCGGAAGCTCGCTCCCGGCGGTTCGCGTCGAGCTGCAGCCGAAGGCGCTCAACAAGTACGGCATCGGCCTCGAGACGGTGCGCACGGTGCTCGCCTCCGCCAACGCGAACCGCCCGAAGGGCTCGCTGGAGGAAGGCGACCAGCACTGGCAGATTTACGCCAATGACCAGGCGAAGACCGCAAAGGAATATCTGCCGTTGATCGTCGCCTACCGCAACGGCGCACCGGTGATGCTGTCAGACGTCGCCCAGGTGGTCGATTCGGTGCAGGACCTGCGCAACGCGGGCTCGGCCAACGGCAAACCATCCGTGCTGATCATCATCAATCGTCAACCGAACGCCAACATCATCGAGACAGTCGATGCGGTGACCGCGCTGCTGCCGGAGCTGCACGCCGCGATACCCAGCGCAATCGACCTGCAGGTGATGATGGAGCGCACGACCACGATCCGCGCCTCGCTGCGCGACGTCGAGCGCACGCTGCTGATCTCGACCGTGCTGGTTGTGCTGGTCGTGTTCCTGTTCCTGCGCAATCCCCGCGCCACGCTGATCCCCAGCGTCGCCGTGCCGGTATCGCTGGTCGCGACGTTCGGCGCCATGTACCTCTTCGGCTTCAGCCTCAACAATCTATCGCTCATGGCGCTTATCATCGCCACGGGCTTCGTGGTCGATGATGCGATCGTGGTGCTCGAGAACACCTCGCGCCACGTCGAGGGGGGGATGGCGCCGAAGGAAGCGGCGCTGCTCGGGGCGCGCGAAGTCGGATTCACCGTGCTGTCGATGAGCCTGTCGCTTATCGCAGTGTTCATCCCCATCCTGCTCATGGGCGGGATCGTCGGACGCTACTTCAGGGAGTTCGCGATCACGCTCTCGATCGCGATCCTGGTGTCTCTCGCCTTGTCGCTGTCGACGACCCCGATGATGTGCTCGCGCCTGCTGCGGCCGGTTAAGGAGCGTAAGCAATCGCGGCTGTTCGCATGGAGCGAACGCGGCTTCGCTACGGTCCTGCGCGGCTACGAACGGAGTCTCGCGTGGGTGCTGCGGCATGGCGTCATCACCATGCTGATCCTGCTCGCGACGATCATCCTCAACGGCGTCCTCTACTATTTCATCCCGAAAGGCTTCTTCCCGACGCAGGACACGGGGAGGCTCATCGGCTTTATTCAGGCCGACCAGAGCATCTCCTTCCAGGCGATGCGCAAGAAGCTCTCCGACTTCATCGACATCGTTCGTGCCGACCCCGCGGTGGACAACGTCGTCGGCTTCACCGGCGGGCAGCAGCGCAACACCGGAGCGATGTTCGTGGCGCTGAAGCCGCTTTCGCAGCGCAAGGAGAGTGCGGAGCAGATCATCGCGCGATTGCGCCTGAAGCTCGCCAAGGAGCCGGGGGCGAACTTGTTCCTGAATCCGGTGCAGGACATCCGCGTCGGCGGGCGCCAGAGCAACGCAACGTATCAATTCACGCTGCAGGCCGACGATCTGGCGGACCTTCGCACCTGGGAACCGCGGATCCGCCAGGCGCTCTCTGCCCTGCCCGAGCTCGTCGACGTCAACACCGACCAGCAGGACAAGGGGCTGCAGACTTCGCTGGTGATCGATCGCGACACCGCATCACGCCTCGGGGTGAGCCCCTCGCTAATCGACGCCACGCTCGACGATGCGTTCGGGCAGCGCCAGGTGTCGACGATCTACGCGCCACTCAACCAGTATCACGTGGTGATGGAAGCCGCGCCCGAATACTGGCAGTCGCCCGAGGCGCTGGACAATGTCTACGTCAGCACGGCGTCCGGCGCTCAGGTCCCGCTGTCAGCGTTCGCGCATTACGCGCCGACGAACACGCCGCTCGCGGTCAACCACCAGTCGCAGTTCGTGGCCTCGACGATCTCGTTCAACCTGCCGGAGGGCGTTTCGCTCTCTCAGGCGTCGCGCGCCGTCGAGGACGCGCTCGTGCGCCTCGGCGTGCCGAACACGGTGCATGGTAGCTTTCAGGGCACGGCACGTGCCTTCCAGGATTCACTGAAGAGCCAGCCGTGGCTGATCCTCACGGCACTGCTCGCCGTCTACATCGTGCTCGGCGTGCTCTACGAGAGTTACGTTCACCCGATCACGATCCTCTCTACCCTCCCCTCCGCGGGCGTCGGTGCCCTGCTCGCGCTGCTGCTGTTCCGCACCGAGTTCAGCGTCATCGCGCTGATCGGCGTGATCTTGCTTATCGGCATCGTCAAGAAGAACGCGATCATGATGATTGACTTCGCGCTCGAGGCAGAGCGCAGCCGACACCTCAGCCCGCGGGACTCGATCTTCGAGGCCTGTAAGCTGCGTTTTCGTCCGATCATGATGACGACCTTCGCGGCGCTTCTGGGCGCACTGCCGCTGGCGATCGGTTTCGGCGAGGGCTCCGAGATGCGCCGGCCGCTCGGGGTCGCCATCGTCGGCGGGCTGATTGTCAGCCAGATGCTGACGCTCTACACCACGCCGGTCGTATATGTTTACCTCGACCGCTTCCGCACCTGGTGCCAGCGCCGGTTCGGACGGCGCCCCTTGGCGCCGAGCGCGGGTGCAGCAGCGGCGGACTAGCCGGGTGATGAGCACAACACGACAAGCGACCTGCTTCGCGGCTGGAACCGCGCTCAGCGCGGCGCTAATCGCCGTCGGTTGCACGGTCGGTCCGGACTACGTGCTGCCGGCAGTGCAAACGCCGGCGGCGTTCAAGGAAACCGAGGGGTGGAAGATTGCGCAGCCGCGCGACAACCTTCCGCGCGAGCACTGGTGGGAAGTGTTTGGCGATCCGGTGCTGAACGGGCTGGTGAGCCAGGTCGACATCAACAACCAGAACATCAAGGTCGCCGAGGCGAACCTGCGCCAGGCCCGCGCGCTCACCGCGCAGGCGCGATCGGCGTTCTTCCCGATGGTGACCGGCAACGCATCGGCGACGCGCGGCGCCGCTTCGGGAAGCGGTCGCACGGTTGGATCCAACAGCGGGACGGGTGTGGTCGCCAACGTCTACAACGTGCAGCTCGATGCGACCTGGGAGCTCGATCTCTGGGGCCGCGTCCGGCGCAACGTCGAGTCGAGCGAAGCGAGCGAACAGGCGAGCACCGCGGACCTTGAATCGGCGAAGCTTTCGGCGCAGGCCCAGGTCGCGACCGACTACCTACTGCTGCGCGTCCAGGACGCGGTCATCGAGCTCCTGCAGGACACGGCGAACGCGTACGATAAGTCGCTGACGCTCACCAAGAACCAGTACGCGGTAGGCGTCGCCGGTCGCAGCGACGTCGTTCTCGCCGAGACGCAACTGAAGTCTACGCAGGCGCAGGCGATAGATGCCAAAGTGCTGCGCGCGCAGCTCGAGCACGCGATCGCGGTGCTGATCGGCAAGCCGCCCTCGGAGTTCTCGATCGCTCCGGCACAAGTGGACAAGGTATTCCCAGACATCCCGGTCGGCATACCCTCGGAGCTGCTCGAGCGCAGACCGGACATCGCGGGTGCCGAGCGGCGCGCCGCGGCAGCGAACGCGCAGATCGGGGTCGCGGCGGCCGCCTTTTATCCAACCGTCACCTTGTCGGCGACCGGCGGATTCGCAAGCTCAAGCATCGCAAATCTGTTCTCGTTGCCGAGTCGCTACTGGTCTGTGGGCGCAGCGCTCGCGCAGACGCTGTTCGACGCGGGACTGCGCCGGGCGCAGACCGACCAGGCGATCGCTGCCTATGACGCGAGCGTGGCGGCGTATCGTCAGACTGTCCTCGCCGCATTCCAGGACGTCGAAGACAACCTCGCCGCGCTGCACTATCTCGAAGAGGAAGCCGCGGTGCAGGATGCAGCGGTGCAGGCCGCGCGCGAGTCGTTAACGATCACGCTCAACCAATATCGCGCTGGGACCGCCAATTATCTTGCCGTGGTCGTCGTGCAGGCCGGGGCGCTCAACAACGAGCGCACCGCAGTCACGATCCTTGGCCAGCGCTACGCGGCGAGCGTCGCACTGATCAAGGCGCTGGGCGGCGGCTGGCCCGGCGTTGCAGCGGAGACGGCGTCGACGGCAAAGCCGCGCGAGTGAACCCGATCGCGATCGGCATGCGTCAGATCGGCGGGCGACTGCTTCCGGGGATCACCGGGGTCGCCATTGCGCTGGTCGGCGCTCTGCTCGCCGTCGCTGCGCACACTCCCCTGCCATGGCTTGTGGGGCCGCTGCTGGCGGTCGCTGCCGCCCGATTCCTCGGTGTGAACTGCAGCGCGCTGCCGGGTGGACGCCAAGCGGGACAGTGGATCATTGGCACGGCGCTGGGCCTGTACTTCACGCCGCAAGTGGCTGCGCTCGTGGCGCGCCTCTGGTGGCTATTGCTGCTCTCGGGCGCGTTCGCCCTGGCGCTCGGCTATGTCTGCGCGTTTCTGCTCGATGCGCTGAGCCGCGTGGGAAGGACCACCGCTGTCTTCGCCAGCGTGCCGGGCGGAGCGGCCGAGATGTCGCTTCTGGGCGAGCGCTACGGCGCGCGTCCCGATGTCGTCGCAACCGCCCAGTCGCTGCGAATCGTGCTCGTGGTGCTGATCATTCCGGCAGTCTTCGCCGCGCTGGGACTTCACGGCAGTGATCCGTTCGAGCCCGGTACCGCGGAGGTTCATGCCGGCGGACTCGCCACCCTACTCTGCGCCACGCTGATCGGCGGCCTGCTGTTCGCGCGCGCGGGCGTTCCGAACGCCTACATTCTCGGGGCGCTTACGGTCGCCATCGGTCTCACTGCAGCTGAGATCAAGCTCTCGGCGATGCCTCGCCCGCTTTCCAATACAGCACAACTGCTCCTCGGCTGCGCGCTGGGGGCGCGGTTCGAGCGTGCTTTCCTGCGAGAGGCGCCACGCCTGGTCGCCGCTGTCGGCGTGAGCGTGGCGGCGGCCATGGCGTTGACGGCGCTCTTTGCGGCGGCCGCGGCCGCGATCACGAATCTGCACGTCGCGACGCTCGTTCTCGCCACGGCGCCCGGGGGCATTGCCGAGATGGCGATCACGGCCAAAGTGCTCGAGCTAGGCGTGCCGGTGGTGACGGCATTTCACGTGACAAGGGTAGCGATTCTGCTGACCTGTACCGGGCCGGTGTTCGTATGGCTGCGCGGCCGCCTCGCGGCGCGGCGCAGCCGCTCTCGCGGCCCGGTGGCCTGACCGGTTTCGACGGGGCGGGATGCCTCGCGTCGTATCAAGCGCGCGTGATAGAGTAAATGACTGCGCGGGCACGACCGCCGCGCGTTCAGCGCTCCCTGTTTCCCTCCCCAAGGCCATGAATCAGTCCGATCCGAATTTCGCCCTCGCAGCCGCGGCAGTGCAGGCGCCCGATTATGTGCGGCACCGCGGGCTCGTCGCGTGGGTGAGACGGATCGCCGAGCGTGCACGCCCGGAACGGATCGTCTGGTGCGACGGATCCCAGGCGGAGTACGACGGTCTTTGCGCGGAGATGGTCGCGAAAGGGACCCTGATCAAGCTCAACCCTGCCAAGCGACCCAACAGTTACCTGGCGCGCTCGGACCCGTCGGATGTAGCACGGGTGGAGGATCGCACCTTCATTTGCAGCGAGCGCGAGGACGACGCCGGCCCCACCAATAACTGGGTCGCTCCGGCCGAGATGCGCCGCACGCTCGAGCGGCTCTTCGCGGGGTGCATGCAGGGGCGGACGCTGTACGTCGTGCCCTTCTCGATGGGCCCGATCGGCAGCCCCATCGCGCACACCGGCGTCGAGCTGACCGACAGCCCGTATGTCGCCGCAAGCATGCGGATCATGACTCGCATGGGCCGCGCCGTGATCGACGCGCTCGGCAGCGAGGGCACTTTCGTTCCCTGCGTTCATTCGGTAGGCGCGCCTCTGGCCCCGGGTGAGTCGGACGTTTCGTGGCCGTGCAGCCGGGAGCACAAGTACATCGTCCACTTCCCCGAGACGCGCGAGATATGGAGTTTCGGCTCGGGCTATGGGGGCAATGCACTGCTCGGCAAGAAGTGCTTCGCGCTGCGGATCGCCTCGGTCATGGGGCGCGACCAGGGCTGGCTGGCCGAGCACATGCTGATCCTAGGGGTTACTCCGCCCGACGGCGAGACGATCTATGTGACCGCCGCATTTCCGAGCGCATGCGGCAAGACGAACTTCGCAATGCTCATCCCGCCGCGAGAGCTCCCCGGCTGGAAGGTGACTACGGTCGGCGACGACATTGCGTGGATCAAGCCCCACGCCGACGGAAGATTTCACGCGATCAACCCCGAGGCCGGTTATTTCGGCGTCGCACCGGGGACTTCGCGGGAATCGAATCCGAATGCGATGCGCATGCTCGAGGCCAATGTCATCTTCACGAACGTCGCGATGACGGACGACGGCGACGTGTGGTGGGAGGGGATGACGCGAACACCGCCGGAACGCCTGACCGATTGGCGCGGACAACCGTGGACGCCCGAGATCGGGCGCGCGAGCGGGCGCAAGGCGGCGCATCCGAATGCTCGTTTCACCGTTGCTTCAACGCAGTGCCCCTCGCTCGATGCGAAGTGGGACGATCCCGACGGTGTCCCGATTTCCGCGGTGATCTTCGGCGGCCGACGCAGCGACACGGCACCGCTCATCGTCGAGGCTACAAGCTGGGAGGACGGCGTCTACAAGGGCGCGACGATGGGCTCTGAAACCACGGCTGCGGCGACAGGGAAGGTCGGCGAGGTCCGACGCGATCCCTTCGCGATGCTGCCGTTCTGCGGCTACCACATCGCCGATTACTTCCGGCACTGGCTCGCCATGGGCCAGGCGGTGACTCGACCGCCGCGGATCTTCGCCGTGAACTGGTTTCGGACCGACGAGAACGGCAGTTTCGCATGGCCAGGATTCGGTCAGAACATGCGCGTATTGAAGTGGATCGCTGAACGCTGCCGAGGGCGCGCGCATGCTCGGCCCGCGGAACTCGGATTGCAGCCGGACTATCGAGACCTCGACTGGAGCGGACTCGACTTCGACGCGCGGCGCTTCGAGAGTCTGATGGCTTTCGAGCACGACATGTGGCAGCGCGAACTCGCCGCACACGATGCACTGTTCGCGCGCCTGGGCGCCAAGAACCCCACGGCACTCGCGGACCAGCGCCGCCAACTGGGAAGCAGGGTCGGAAGCTGATCCCGTCCGCCGAGCGCCTGGGCGAATCCTCTAAGGCGCGAACGATCCGCAGGAAGCGTGGCAAGGTGTTCTTGCGCGGTGGCTCAGGGCATTCTATCCTGTTGGTGACTACGCTTGCTGGAAGCGATTCCTGTAAACGCAATCTGCAAACGCTTACAAATGGAACGGGAAACGTCTCGAAGACCCGTGGCGGCGCTCGGCGATGTTGCGAGAGCGGCCGGCGTATCTACGGCTTCTGCCTCGCGCGCCCTGAGCCGGCCCGAGGCGGTGAGCGCGCATCTGCGCGCGAGAGTTCTCGCCGCGGCGCGGCGACTCAACTACGTGCCCAACCTCGCGGCCCGGACACTCGCCGGGCGAAGGTCCGGCGTGGTGGGATTGCTGGTCGACAATCTGTCCGAGCCGCTTGCCGCAGCCGTGGCCTGCTCGTTCGACCGCGCCTTGGAGCAGGCCGGATTCACGCTCGCCATCGCCACCGGCGCGGCGAAGAACGCGGATGCCTCTCGCCGCATGCGGACTCTCCTCGGCCGAGGGGTGGACGCGCTCGTATCTTGGGAGACCGCATTACCTTCGAGCAGCGAGGCGCAGGGCGGGAGTGCCTCGATCCCGTGGCTCGTTTTCAGCGAGAGCGACGAGGCGGCCGCGACCTTTAGCGCCGGGATCGGTCGACGCCGGGGCGCGGTGCTCGGTTGTCGATATCTCGCCTCGCTCGGGCACAGCCGCTTGGCCATTCTTGCGAGCCCGAACGCTCCAACGGCGCGCGCCGCGCGCGAGGCGCTGGGCACAGCGACGTTGCTGGTGGCGCAGGTTGACTGCGGACGCTCGGGGGCGGAAGGCATACGCGCAGCGATCCAGACGCTGTTCGATCGTCGCGACGCGCCGACGGCCCTCCTGTGCGCAAGCGATCTTCAGGCCGCGAGCGCCCTGCGCGAATGCCACCGGCGGGGCATCGCCGTGCCGCGCGAGCTTTCGATCGTCGGCTTTGGGGATTCGGAGCTGGCGAGGGAGACTTGGCCTGCGTTGACCACGCTGCGGATCCCCGTCGAGGAGATCGGGGCGTGGGCGACGCAGACCATCCTGCTGAGCCTTCATGGGGGCACACCGGAGCCATTCGATCCGGCACCCAAGCTCGTCGTCCGGGAGTCGACGGCCGAGGCGCCGCGCTGAGGTCGCGCCTCTCCGGTTCCACGTGAAACCTTGCTCCTCGGCAGCGTTCCACGTGAAACCATTCCGCTTCTGCCCTTCAACCGTTTGCCGTATCATCGGCGCAGCTTTTTTGCACCGCGATTTTCACCGCCCATGCTCTTTCCCACGCGCTTTGAGGTGATTGTTGTTGGCGGCGGTCACGCCGGCACGGAAGCGGCGCTCGCCTCGGCGCGCATGGGACGCCGCACGCTGCTGCTCACCCATAGCATCGAGACCCTGGGGCAGATGTCGTGCAACCCGTCGATTGGTGGCATCGGGAAGGGACATCTCGTCAAGGAAATCGACGCCCTCGGCGGGGCGATGGCCTTGGCGACCGACGAGGCCGGGATACAGTTTCGGCTGCTCAACTCGAGCAAGGGTCCAGCGGTGCGTGCGACACGAGCGCAGGCCGACCGGCTGCTCTACAAGCAGGCGATCCGTCGGCGGCTCGAAACGCAGCCGAACCTCACGCTGTTCCAGCAAGCCGTCGATGATTTGACCCTCGCGGGCGACCGCATCTCAGGTGTGCTGACGCAGATCGGGGTTCGCTTCGAGGCCAACTGTGTCGTGCTTACGACGGGAACGTTTCTATCGGGCCTGATCCACGTCGGCCTCAGGAGCTACGAAGCCGGACGCGCCGGGGATCCGCCCGCAAAGACGCTCGCCCAACGGCTGCGCGAACTCGAGCTGCCGGCAGGGCGGCTCAAGACCGGCACGCCGCCGCGGCTCGATGGCCGCACCATCGACTTCTCCGCGCTCGAGATTCAACCGGGCGACCATCCAGCGCCCGTTTTCTCCTTCCTCGGCGACGTGTCGATGCACCCGCGGCAGGTCGCCTGCTGGATCACGCATACCAACGAGCGCACGCACGAGATCATCCGGCAAGGACTCGATCGCTCGCCGCTGTTCACCGGCGTCATCAAGGGCGTCGGCCCGCGCTATTGCCCGTCGATCGAGGACAAGGTCGTGCGCTTCGCCGAGCGCAAAAGTCACCAAGTCTTCCTCGAGCCGGAAGGCCTGACGACGAACGAGATCTATCCAAACGGCATCTCGACCTCGCTGCCCTTCGACGTGCAGCTCGAGCTCGTGCGCACGATCAAGGGCTGCGAGCAAGCACACGTGCTCCGGCCAGGCTACTCGATCGAGTACGATTATTTCGATCCGCGCGCCCTGAAGGCGACGCTCGAAACGAAGGCTATTGCCGGCCTGTACTTCGCGGGTCAGATCAACGGCACGACCGGCTACGAGGAGGCTGCAGGTCAAGGGCTGCTCGCAGGCATCAACGCCGCCCGGGCAGCCCGAGGGGAAGAAGGCTGGTGCCCGCGGCGCGACGAGGCCTACCTCGGCGTACTGGTGGACGATCTCATTACGCGGGGCGTAAGCGAGCCGTACCGCATGTTCACCAGCCGGGCCGAGTACCGGCTGCAACTGCGCGAGGACAATGCAGACCTTCGGCTGACCGAAGCCGGGCGCACCCTCGGCGTGGTCGACGACGCCCGCTGGGAGAGCTTCAGCCGCAAGCGCGATGCGATCGCTCGCGAGACGCAACGCCTGGGCGCGATCCGGGTACGCCCCCAGGAGCTCGACCCGGAGGAAGCTCGGCGCGTCCTGCGGCAGCCCCTCGAGAGGGAATCCTCGCTCGGCGAGTTGCTGCGCCGGCCGGGCGTCGCCTACGTGGAGCTCCTCGCGCTGGTCGGGGTGGAAGCAGCCCCCGGCGTCGGGGTGGGGGAGCAGGTGGAGATCGCGATTAAGTACGCGGGCTACATCGAGCGGCAGCAGGAAGAGATTGCGCGCCGGGCGGACCAGGAAGGCCAGCGATTGCCGCTCGATCTCGACTACCGAACCGTACGCGGACTGTCGATCGAGGTGCAGCAGAAGCTCAACCAGCACCGCCCCGAGACCATCGGCCAGGCGGCGCGGATTTCGGGGGTGACACCGGCAGCAGTCTCGCTGCTGCTGGTCCACCTGAAGCGAGGCTTCAGCGCGTCCCGGTCGGTGGCGGAAAAACGCCGGGCATGACGCTCGGCGAAGGATTGACGGCCGGCATAGCTGCGTTAGGCCTCGACCTGGATCACGCGGCCCAAGAAAAGCTGCTCGCCTACCTGCAGCTGCTCGAGAAATGGAACCGGACCCACAACCTGACCGCCATCCGGGAGCCGGCGCGGATGCTCAGCTACCACCTGCTCGATTCCCTCGCGGTGCTGCCGCACCTGCCGTCGCGGCAGGGAACGCGGCTCATCGACGTGGGCAGCGGGGGTGGGCTGCCGGGCATTCCGCTCGCGGCGGCGCGCCCGGACTGGCAGGTAACGCTGCTCGAGAGCAACCGCAAGAAGACTGCGTTTCTCGCCCAGGCGCGAGCCGAGCTACGATTGGCCAACGTCGAGGTGGCCGCGGTGCGCGCGGAGCAGTTCGTCCCAGCGGCACCATTTGATGTGGTGATCGCTCGCGCGCTCTCCGACGCGCCGCGGTTTGTGGCGACGACCCGACATTTGCTGGCCAGCGGAGGAGTGCTCGTGGCGATGAAGGGAGCCATTCCTCGAGACGAACTCGCCATGCTTCCATCCGATATTCGCGTGCAGGCTGTGCCGGCGCTGCGCATTCCGGGGATCGTCGGCGAGCGGCACCTCTTGATCATGGGCGCGGCGTGACCAAGATCATCGCTGTCGCCAACCAAAAGGGCGGCGTCGGGAAGACGACCACGAGCGTCAATTTGGCGGCGAGCCTTGCCGCGATGAAGCGGCGCGTGCTGCTCGTGGACCTCGACCCGCAAGGCAACGCGACGATGGGCGCTGGAGTTGATAAGCGAGCGCTCACTGACACGGTATACCAAGTCCTCCTTGGCGAGCGAAGAATCGTGGATGTGCGCCTCACCTCGCCGTCTGGGGGCTTCGACCTTGTGCCCGCAAACCGGGAGCTAGCCGGCGCTGAGGTCGAGCTGGTCGACCTCCCAGAGCGCGAGATGCGCCTCAAAGACGCGCTGGCCGAGGCACTGTCTCAAATCCGGACCGCGATCTCCGAGGTCGTGCACGAGTACGATTTCATCCTCCTCGACTGCCCGCCCTCGCTGTCGTTGCTGACGCTCAACGGGCTGTGTGCCGCCGACAGCGTCCTCATTCCGATGCAGTGCGAGTATTACGCGCTCGAAGGGTTGTCCGACCTCGTGCAGACGATTCGGCGGGTGCGCGCGCACCTCAACCCGCGGCTCGAGATCGAAGGACTGCTTCGCACCATGTACGACCCGCGCAACACGCTTGCATTGAACGTCTCTGCCGATCTGCAGAAGCATTTTGGCGAGAAGCTCTACCGCACCGTGATCCCGCGCAACGTAAGGCTCGCGGAAGCTCCGAGCTACGGCATTCCCGCGCTCTACCTCGACCGGACGTCGAAAGGCGCGCAGGCATATCTCGCGCTCGCGGGCGAGATGCTTCGCCGCGACGAGACGGCCGAAACTGCAATGCAGTCCGGGAGGGGCGTCGATGGCTAGGCTGAAAGGTCTCGGTCGCGGGCTGGACGCGCTTCTGGCGGGGACCGATGAGGCACCCGCGAGCGATGCTCTTCGCCTGCTCGCCATCGACAAGATCCGCGCGGGACGCTATCAGCCGCGTACGCGTGCCGACGAGGCATCGCTCGCCGAACTCGCCGAATCGATCAAAGCGCAGGGTGTGGTGCAGCCTATCCTCGTGCGCCCAATCGACGGCGGTCGCTTCGAGATCGTCGCGGGAGAGCGCCGCTGGCGGGCCGCCGCGCGCGCGGGACTCAAGGAGATCCCTGCGCTGGTGCGCACCGTTCCCGATCAGGCGGCGCTGGCGCTCGCGCTCATCGAGAACATTCAGCGCGAGAACCTCAATCCGCTCGAAGAAGCCCAGGGCCTCAAGCGCCTTATCGAGGAGTTCGGTCTCACGCACGAGGCGGCGGCCCAGGCGATCGGGCGCTCGCGCAGCGCCGTGACAAACCTGCTGCGGCTGACCCAGCTCGCCAAGCCTGCGCAGGAGTATTTGCTGTCGGGCAAGCTCGACATGGGCCACGCGCGCGCGCTGCTCGCGCTGCCCATCGCGCAGCAGGCGGCGGCGGCGGCCCGTATCGTCGCGCAGGCGCTGTCCGTACGTGAGGCCGAGCGCCTTGTACAGGCGTTTCTCAGCCCGGGAGCACGCCGTCGCAAGCGTCAGCGCTCACGCGAAGGCGACGCCGATCTGCGGCGACTAGAGGAAGACCTCGCCGACGCGCTTGGGACGAAGGTCCGCGTTGAGCCGACGCGCCGCGGAGGTGGCCGAATCGTCATCGGCTACTCGAGCCTCGAGCAGCTCGACGGAATCCTGGCTCGGCTGAAGCGCGCAAAATAGCCGCGCCTCAGCTTAGCCGAGCTGTGCGAGCATCGTCTCGGCGCCGGAAACCTCGTACTTTCCCGGCGCCTCGATGTTGAGCGTCTTGACGACTCCGTCCTCGATCAGCGCGGAAAAACGCTGGCAGCGCACTCCGAGTCCGCGCGCCGTCAGATCGAACTCGAGCCCGAGGGCCTTGGTGTAGGTGGCGCTGCCGTCTCCCATCATGCGTATCTTGCCGGCTGTCTTCTGATCCTTTGCCCATGCACCCATGACGAACGCGTCGTTCACCGACATGCACAGGATGTCGCTCACGCCCTTCGCCTTGAGCTTGTCGTAGTTGGCGACGTAGCTCGGGACGTGCTTCGCGGAGCAAGTCGGAGTGAACGCGCCTGGAAGACCGAAAAGAACGATCTTCTTGCCGCGAGTCAGATCCTCGGTCTTGAACTCGTTCGGGCCGAGCGTGCATCCCGGGGTTTCCGTTTCGATGAATTCGCTTAGAGTTCCGGCTGGAAGCCGGTCGCCTACCTTGATGGTCATCGGTTCACCTCGCTTCGCGTGCATGGTCTTGTGGAGGGACAGATTCTAGCCGAAGTCCGAAGTCCGACACTTCGTCACCGCGTGCCCGGCAGGAAGCCTTGTCGTTCAGCGCACGAAAAGGTAACTTTGCAGTCCGCCGCAAGACCGAAGGAAAATCCGATGGGGCAAACGAAAGGGGCACGCGACCGCCGGGTCACGTTGTTGGTCTCAACCCGCAAGGGGCTTTGGCAGGCTCAGAGCGACGCAACTCGCCGGCGCTGGCGGCTGACCGGTCCGCAATTTCTGGGACACATCGTCAACCACTGCGTTGCCGACCTTCGCGACGACAGGGTCGTACTTGCGGCGGCGCGCACCGGGCACCTAGGGCCGACAGTGTTCCGCTCCGCGGATCGGGGCCGAACCTGGAAGGAAGCCAAGCAGCCGCCGGCATTCCGGTCGGGTACAGGGCGCGTAGTCGATCACACATTCTGGCTCACCCCGGGGCACGCATCGATGCCGGGCGTCTGGTACGCGGGCACTTCGCCACAGGGACTTTTCCGATCGGACGATGGCGGCGCAACCTGGCTTGGTGTCGACGGCTTCAATGATCATCCGCAGCGCAAGGCCTGGTGCGGCGGCGATCAGGACGGAACGCCCGACGGAGCTAAATTGCATTCGATTCTTATTGACCCGCGAGATTCACGGCACATGTACCTCGGCATGTCGAGCGGCGGCGTATTCGAGTCGATCGATAATGGAGCCGACTGGCGGCCGCTCAACCGCGGCGTGAGGGCCGACTTCCTGCCCGACCCCGATCCTGAATACGGCCACGACCCGCATTGCGTACGGCTGCACCCCGCACAGCCCGACCGGCTGTATCAGCAGAATCACTGCGGCATCTTTCGCATCGACCGTCCCGCGCAACGCTGGGAGGAAATCGGGGCGGCGATGCCGAAGAGCGTCGGGTCGATCGGCTTTCCGATGGTCCTTCATCCTCGCGATCCCGACACACTGTGGGTGTTTCCGATGGATGGCTCGAAGGTGTGGCCGCGCGTCTCGCCCGGCGGTAAGCCAGCGGTCTATCGTTCGGTCAACGGCGGCCGAAGCTGGCAGCGGCATGCGACCGGACTGCCCAAGAGCCAGGCCTGGCTGACCGTGAAACGGCAGGCGATGACCGCCGACGCTGGAGATCCCGTCGGGGTCTACTTCGGGACGACCAGCGGCGAGCTGTGGGCGAGCCGCGACGAGGGCCGGAGCTGGAAGTGCATCGCCGCTCACCTTCCGCACGTCTACGCGGTCGAGACGATGTAGCGCAGTCGGAAACGCAAGGGGCGATGGCGTGCGCGTGCTCATTCCCAACCCGCTCCGCTCGTACACGGGGGAGGCGGCCGTGGTCGCCGGCCGGGGACGGACCCTCGACGAACTCGCAACGAATCTGGACCGGCAGTATCCCGGGCTGCGGTTCCGGATCATCGATGAGCAAGGCTCGATCCGGCCGCATATCAAGTTCTTCGTGAACAGGGTTCAGGTTCGCGAGCTCGCGGGCCGGGTGTCCGACGATGACGAGGTGATGATCGTCTGCGCACTGTCGGGCGGATGACGGGAAAGACTTGACGTAGGTCAACGGCGTGGCTTGCGCGACGCAGCAATTCGTTGACGGCATTGGCTGTGTAACCTCATAATTCAACGGCTTGCTTGGCTTCCGGTGCTTCGCCCCGCTGCGCCCGAATCCCCGCCGCACTACCCCGCCTACCGCATCGCAGGCTGGCAGTTGCTCGCAACGGCGATGATCGCCGCGATTGCGGGTTGGGTGGCAGGGTGGCAGGGCGTCTTGTCCGGCTTTCTCGGGGGGATCGTCAACGTGTCGGCCGGCATCGTCTTCGCGGTGCTGGCGCAGGTGGGCCGTTCGCACACTGCGGCGGGGACGATTCACGCGATGCTCCGGGCCGAAGTGGCCAAGATCGCGATGATCGTGCTCCAGCTCTGGCTGGTGCTCTCGATGTACAGGGATATTGTGCACGGTGCTTTTTTTTCCGCCTTCGTCGTGACCGTCCTCGTGACGCAGGCGGCGATATTGATTCGGGATTGAGCGATCCTAGGAACGCAGATGGCTGAGGCACACCCGCTCGACGCGACCTCCTACATCCAGCATCACTTGACGTTCCTTGCGCGCCCGCTCACGGAGTCGGGCGGGTTCTGGACGATTCACCGTGACACCATCGTCACATCGGTCGTGCTGGGTGTGCTCGCCCTCGGCTTGCTCTGGCTGGTGACGCGCAAAGCCACCTCCGGGGTGCCGACGAAGAGACAAGCCTTCGTCGAGCTCGCGGTGGAGTTCGTGAACGACCAGGTGAAGAGCCTTTTCCACCACGACTACCGCTTCGTTGCGCCGCTGGCGCTCACGGTGTTCGTGTGGGTCCTGCTCATGAACGCCATGGACTTCCTGCCCGTGGACATCGTCGCCTGGATCTTCCAGAACGTCTTCCACCAGGAAGAATGGCGCAGCGTGCCCACGGCCGACGTGAACACGACGTTCGCGCTGTCGCTGTCGGTGTTCGGCCTGATGATTTTCTATAGCATCAAGAACAAGGGCCTGGGGGGCTGGATTCGCGAGCTGTTCTGCTCGCCCTTTGGATCGAACCCGCTGCTGTGGCTGCCCAACCTGCTGTTCAATCTGATCGAGTACGTGTCGAAGCCGCTATCGCATTCGCTGCGGCTCTACGGAAACATGTACGCGGGGGAGATCATCTTTCTCCTGCTGGGATTGTGGGCGGCGACCGGCGTGGTCGGGGCGGTGGTCGGCGGCATCCTCAACCTGGGCTGGGCAATCTTTCACATCCTCATCGTGGTCTTGCAGGCGTACATCTTCATGATGCTCACCATCGTCTACATCTCGATGGCCTACGAGAGTCACTGAGGGCGCTCCGTCACCGAAGCCAACCCAACCGTCCTACGTTCAGAAAGGAAACCAAATGGACAAGCTGCAACTGGTCGCGCAGATACAGGCCTTCACCGGTATCGGCATCGGCCTCATCATCGGCCTCGGCGCGCTCGGCGCCTGCGTCGGCGTGGGTATCATGTGCTCGCGCTTCCTCGAAGGTGCGGCACGGCAGCCGGAAATGATCCCCGCGCTGCAGGCGAAGGTGTTCCTGCTGCTCGGGCTGATCGACGCGTCGTTCATCATCGGCGTGGGTCTTGCGATGCTGTTCGCGTTCGGCAATCCGCTGATCCCGACCGGACTGAAGTGAGGCAGCTCGCGCGGCAGCGCGACTCTGGCGAGAGAGGGCGGAAATGAACATCAATTTCACGCTGCTGATGCAGGCGGTCGCGTTCGGAGCGTTCATATGGTTCTGCGCCAGATTCATCTGGCCCCCGTTGATGCGGGCGATCGAGAACCGCCAGAAGGAGATCGCCGACGGCCTCGCTGCGGGCGAGGAGGGACGGCAGAGCCTTTCGCGCGCGGAGAAGGAAATCGCACAGATGTTGAGCGACGCCAAGACGCGCGCGGCCGAGATCATCGCCCAGGGCGAAAAGCTCCGGACCGAAACGGTCGAGCAGGCAAAAGGTGAGGCGAAGACCGAAGCCACTCGCATTCTCGTCGCCGCGAAGGCGGAGATCGCGCAGGAAGCCACGCGAGCCAAGGAGACGCTGCGCAACCAGGTGGCGGAACTCGCGGTCGCGGGCGCGGCGAAGATTCTCAGGCGCGAGGTCGACGCGAGAAAGCACGCCGAGATGCTTGCGTCGATCCAGAAGCAGCTCTAGACCTCGACCATGGCCGAACCGGTCACCGTCGCCCGACCCTACGCTGAAGCCGCGTTCGAGCTCGCTCGCGAGGAGAACGCGCTGCCGGTATGGGCGGAGATGCTGCGGCTCGCAAGCGGCGTCAGCGCCGACCCGAAGGTCAGCGCCGCCCTGGACAGTCCGAAGCTCTCTGCCGGCGACAAGGAATCGCTGTTCCTGTCAATCTGCGGCGACGCATTGAATGCCCAAGGACGGAGTTTCATCCGCGTTCTGGTCGGTGCGGAACGCATTTCGTTGCTGCCCGAGATTCGCTCGCTCTTCGAGTCGCTCAAGGACGACGCGGAAAGCGTTGCGCGCGCGCAGATCGTGAGCGCCTTCCCGCTGGCCGACGAGGAGCTGGCATCGCTGACAGCGGTGCTGGAGAAGCGCTTCGGGAAAAAGATCGAAGCTGTCGTCAACGTCGATCAGGAGCTGATCGGGGGGGTCAGGATCATGGTAGGCGACACGATGATTGACGCCTCGGTGCAAGGCGAGCTGCAGGCGATGGCGAACCATTTGCGAAGCTAATGTGAACTGACGCGGCTTCGCGGCGATCAGCCGTCAGAGCCAGAGCGAAGGAAAACCATGCAGTTGAACCCATCCGAAATCAGCGAACTGATCAAGAGCAAGATTCAAAGTCTTGATACCGGCGCCGAGGTACGCACGCAGGGCACCGTCATCTCGCTGTCCGACGGTATCACACGCATCCACGGTCTGTCGGATGCGATGCAAGGCGAAATGCTCGAATTTCCGAACAGTACATTCGGACTTGCGCTCAACCTCGAGCGCGACTCTGTTGGCGCGGTGATCCTGGGCGACTACGAGCACATCTCGGAGGGCGACACCGTCAAGTGCACCGGTCGCATCCTGGAGGTTCCGGTCGGCCCGGCGCTGATCGGCCGGGTCGTCAACGCGCTCGGCAAGCCCATCGATGGCAAGGGCCCGGTTACGTCCGACGAAAGCGACGTCATCGAAAAAGTGGCACCCGGCGTGATCTGGCGCAAGAGCGTGAGCCAGCCGGTCCAGACGGGGCTCAAGGCGATCGACGCCATGGTCCCGATCGGACGCGGGCAGCGCGAATTGATCATCGGCGACCGTCAAACGGGCAAGACCGCGGTGGCGATCGACACGATCATCAACCAGAAGGGCAAGGAGCTCATCTGCATCTACGTCGCGATCGGGCAGAAGGCTTCGTCGATCATGAACGTGGTGAAAAAGCTCGAGGAGACCGGGGCGATGGAATACACCATCGTCATCGCGGCCGCGGCGGCAGAATCGGCAGCGATGCAATACATCGCGCCGTATTCCGGGTGCACGATGGGCGAATATTTCCGCGACCGCGGCCAGGATGCGCTCATCATCTACGACGACCTGACCAAGCAGGCGTGGGCGTACCGACAAATCTCGCTGCTGCTGCGGCGGCCGCCGGGGCGCGAGGCGTACCCGGGCGATGTGTTCTATCTGCACTCGCGTCTGCTCGAGCGCGCCGCCAGGGTCAACGAAGATTACGTCGACCATTTCACCAAGGGGAAGGTGAAGGGCAAGACCGGCTCGCTGACGGCACTGCCAATCATCGAGACACAGGCCGGCGACGTGACCGCCTTCGTGCCGACGAACGTGATCTCGATCACGGACGGCCAGATCTTCCTCGAAACGGACCTCTTCAACGCTGGCATCCGGCCCGCCATCAATGCCGGGATCTCGGTGTCGCGGGTAGGCGGCGCCGCCCAGAGCAAGATCATCAAGAAGCTCGGGGGCGGGGTCAGGCTCGCGCTGGCGCAGTATCGTGAGCTGGCCGCGTTCGCGCAGTTCGCGTCGGATCTCGACGAGGCAACCCGCAAGCAGCTCGACCGCGGACGGCTAGTCACCGAATTGATGAAGCAGCCGCAATATTCGCCGCTGTCGGTCGCCGACCAGGCCCTCACGCTGTTTGCTGTGAACAACGGCTACTACGACGGCGTGCCGGTCGAGAAGGCTCTGGCGTTCGAAACGGCGTTGCGCGCATTTATGAAGAGCAAGTACGCCTCGCTGCTCGAGAAGATCGAATCAGCCAAGGATCTGGATGCTGAGGGGGAAAAGCAGCTCGGGGCCGCGATCGAGGAGTTCAAGAAGACCACGGCGCTGCTGGAGGGCGTGGAGCCTGGCAAGGACCCGAAGAAGGCCGCGGCGTCGAGCGAGAAGCAGGCCGCAGCGCCAGGCCAGCAGCAACCGCAAGGGCCTGGCGCGAAGTCGGCGCCGAAGAAGGCGTCCGTCTAGAGACCCGCTGCGATGGCCGGCTCCAAAGAGATCCGCAACAAGATCAAGAGCGTGCAGGGCACGCGCAAGATCACCAAGGCGATGGAGATGGTCGCTGCCTCGAAGATGAAGAGGGCGCAGGACCGCATGCGCGCCTCTCGCCCTTACGTCGGTCGCATGGTGGCGATCGCGCGGCACCTGGCGCACGCGAATCCGGAATACCGCCATCCGTTCCTGATGAAGCGAGCGGAGGTGAAGAATGTCGGGCTGATCATAGTGACAGCCGACAAAGGGCTGTGCGGCGGGTTGAACACGAACGCGCTGCGGCTCGCACTCGCGACGATCAAGGAGTGGCAGGGCAAGGGGATCGGCGTGCAGCTAACCGCGATCGGCAACAAGGGCGCGGCCTTCATGCGCCGGCTGAAGGTGAACATCGTATCGGAGGTGGTCAATCTCGGCGACCGGCCGCACCTCGAGAAGCTGATCGGCCCGGTGAAGGTCCAGCTCGACGCCTACATGGAAGGCAACATCGACGAGCTTCACGTCATCGCGACCCGCTTCGAGAACACGATGAAGCAGACGCCGGTCGAGCTGAAGATCTTGCCGATCGCGGACCTCGGTCTCGAAGAGGACAAGCGCGACTACCCATGGGACTACATCTATGAGCCGGACGCGAAGACGGTGCTCGATGGGTTGCTCATGCGCTACATCGAGGCGGTGATCTACCAAGCGGTCACAGAGAACCTAGCCTCGGAGCAAAGCGCGCGCATGGTGGCCATGAAGGCGGCGTCGGACAACGCGTCGACGATCATCGAGGAGCTGCAGCTCATCTACAACAAGACCCGCCAGGCTGCAATCACGAAGGAGCTGTCCGAGATCGTCGGCGGCGCGGCAGCGGTTTAGGCATTCAAGGAACGTTCATGAACGACGCGACAGCAGGAAAGCAGGGTAACGAGGGAACCATCGTCCAGTGCATCGGAGCGGTCATCGACGTCGAGTTTGCTCGGAACGAGCTGCCCGCGATCTACGATGCGCTCACCCTCGAGGGTACCGAGCTCACCCTCGAGGTGCAGCAGCAGCTCGGCGATGGCGTGGTGCGCACGATCTGCCTCGGCTCCGCCGAAGGCCTGCGGCGCGGAATGAAGGTCAAGAACACCGGAACTGGAATTATGGTCCCGGTGGGACCGAAGACGCTTGGGCGGATCATGGACGTGCTGGGCCGACCGATCGACGAGCAGGGACCGATCGGCTCCGACAAATCGATGCCCATCCACCGCGATGCGCCGACGTTCGAAGATCTTTCGCCATCGACGGAGCTGCTCGAGACTGGCATCAAGGTGATCGATCTCATCTGCCCGTTCGCCAAGGGCGGCAAGGTCGGGTTGTTCGGCGGCGCGGGCGTGGGCAAGACGGTGGCGATGATGGAGCTCATCCGGAACATCGCGATCGAGCACGAGGGCTCGTCGGTGTTCACCGGCGTGGGCGAGCGCACGCGCGAGGGAAACGACTTCTACCACGAGATGAAGGATTCGAACGTGCTGGACAAGGTGGCGCTCGTGTACGGGCAGATGAACGAGCCGCCGGGCAACCGCCTGCGCGTGGCGCTCACCGGGCTCACCATGGCCGAGTTCTTCCGCGACGAAGGCAAGGATGTGCTGCTGTTTATCGACAACATCTACCGTTACACGCTCGCTGGGGTGGAAGTCTCCGCGCTGCTCGGCCGGATGCCCTCCGCGGTCGGCTACCAGCCGACCTTGGCAGCGGAGATGGGCGAGCTGCAGGAGCGCATCACGTCGACCAAGACCGGCTCGATCACCTCGATCCAAGCCGTGTACGTGCCCGCCGACGACCTGACCGATCCGTCGCCGGCGACCACTTTCGGCCACCTCGACTCGACCATCGTGCTCTCGCGCGACATCGCCTCGCTCGGAATCTACCCGGCGGTCGATCCGCTCGACTCGACCTCTCGCCAGCTCGACCCGCACGTCGTCGGCGAGGAACACTACCTGGTGGCGCGTAGCGTGCAGCAGACGCTGCAGCGCTACAAGGAGCTGCGCGACATCATTGCGATCTTGGGGATGGACGAGCTTTCGCCCGAAGACAAGCTGGCGGTTGCCCGCGCGCGCAAGATCCAGCGCTTCCTCTCGCAGCCGTTCAATGTCGCCGAGAATTTCACCGGACAGAAGGGCAAGTATGTCTCGCTCAAGGACACCATCCGCGGCTTCAAGGCGATTGTCGCCGGCGAGCATGACGGACTGCCCGAGCAGGCGTTCTACATGATCGGAGGCATCGAGGAAGCGGTCGAGAAGGCGAAGACGCTCCAGTAGGCATGGCCAACACGATCCACGTCGACGTAGTGAGCGCCGAGGAGTTGATCTACTCCGGCGAGGCGGAGTTCGTCGTTTTGCCGGGTGTCATGGGCGAACTCGGCGTGTATCCGAAGCACACGCCGCTCATCACGCAGATCCAGCCCGGGCAGGTGCGCATCAAGGTGCCCGGCGAGGAAGAGCAGATCGTCTTTGTGCAGGGCGGGTTTCTCGAGGTGCAGCCGGATGTCGTAACGGTGCTCTCCGATACGGCGATCCGTGCGCGGGACCTCGACGAGGCGAAGGCGCTGGAGGCTAAGCGTCGCGCCGAGGAGGCGCTGCAGAACAAGACCTCAAGTCAGGAGATCGCGACCGCCGAAGGCGAGCTCGCGAGCGCGGTGGCCCAGCTCGCCGCGATCCGAAGGCTGCGCGGCAGGCGCTCGTAGCGCCGGCGGCCCGAGTCCGCCTCAGCGCCGGGGAAGTTGCTGTTCGGTCAGCGTGACCCAGTAGCTCGCGCCGATCGCGAGCACGTCGTCGTTGAAGTCGTACTGCGGGCTGTGAATGTTGGGAGTGTCCGGCCCGCGCCCGGCACCGAGCCACACGTAGCAGCCGGGCTTCGCTTGCAGCATGAAGGCGAAATCCTCGCTGCCCATTTCTGGTGTCGGGTTCGTGTCCACCCGGTCGGCACC
Organism: Casimicrobiaceae bacterium; assembly: GCA_036380055.1. GTDB lineage: Bacteria > Pseudomonadota > Gammaproteobacteria > Burkholderiales > Casimicrobiaceae > PALSA-1003. The sequence goes on along the minus strand of DASVFM010000021.1, from coordinate 24,953 downwards.
GACAACCGCGGCGGCCGCTGCGATCGCATGCTGTGTTTCCGTCTCGGCGTTTACGGTGGCCGGGTAGCGCCGTTCGTAGCGCAGCGCAGCGCTCATTTCGAAAGTCGCCGCCACCCCCGCCACGATGCCGCGCATGCGCTGCTCGATCAGGTCCTGGACCTCGCGTTTGAACGTGCGCACGGTGCCGCGCAGCACGACCTCCTGCGGGATGACGTTCCACGTGTCGCCACCATGCACCTGCGTAACGCTCACCACGCCAGCGTCGAGCGGATGCAGGTTGCGTGCGACGATGGTCTGCAGGGCATTGATGACGTGGGCTGCGAAGAGCATCGGATCCTTAGCGGTGTAAGGCATCGCGGCATGCGCGCCTTTTCCGGTCACTACGATCTCGAAGACGTCGTAAGCGCCCATCAGAGGGCCGGCGCGCATGGCGAAGCTGCCCGCCGGAAGGCGCGGCCAGTTGTGCATGCCGTAGATGGCGCGCATGGGGAAGCGGTCGAACAACCCCTCCTCAACCATCACCCTCCCGCCGCCCTCGTTCTCCTCGGCGGGTTGGAAGATAAAATAGACCGTGCCGTCGAAGGTCTTGCTGCGGGACAGCGCTTTTGCGGCCCCTAGCAGCATCGCGGTGTGCCCATCGTGCCCGCAGGCGTGCATTCTGCCGGCGTGTCGCGAGGCATAGGAGACGCCCGAACGCTCGTGAACATGAAGGGCATCGAGGTCGGCGCGAAGCCCGATGGCGGAGCCGCCGTTGCCGCCGCGAAGCACGCCAACAACTCCGGTCTTGGCGAGCCCCGTGTGTACTTCGAGTCCGAACCCGCGAAGCTGTTCCGCAACGAAGGCGCTGGTCCCGACTTCCTCGAACGCTGTCTCCGGGTGGGCATGGATATGGTGCCGCCAATCCATCATCTCCGTTGCTATGGCGGCGATCTCGGGGCGGATGTTCATGGCGGGTCTGCTCGCGGCGGGCGGGGAAGCGAAGTCGCGATGGTAGCGCACAAGCTCCCGGGCACGCTGCGCTAGAATGCGCACGCCTCCGCCCTCCCCCGCATGGCCGCCCACGACGTACCGCTCTACGATCTCGCCATCATCGGCGGAGGCATCAACGGCACAGGCATCGCGCGCGACGCTGCCGGGCGCGGCTTGAGCGTGCTGCTGGTCGAGAAGGACGATCTCGCCTCGCACACTTCCTCCTGCAGCACCAAGCTTATCCACGGCGGGCTGCGCTATCTCGAATACTATGAGTTCAGGCTCGTCGCGGAGGCGCTCGCCGAGCGCGAAGTGCTCCTGCGCGCGGCGCCGCACATCATTTCTCCTCTCCAGTTCGTGCTGCCGCACGAGCCGCATTTGCGCCCCGCGTGGATGATTCGCGCCGGGCTGTTTCTCTATGACCACCTGGGCGGGCGCCGGACGCTCCCTGCTTCGTTCGGTGTTGGTCTGCAGGGAACGCGCTGGGGGGCGGGGCTGCAGGAGAGATTTACGCGCGGCTTCGTCTATTCGGATGCGCGCGTCGACGACGCGCGTCTGGTCGTGCTCAACGCACTCGGGGCAAAGGAGAACGGGGCGGACATCCGTACGAGGACCCGCCTCGTGGAGGCGCGTCGCGAGGGCGGGCTTTGGCACATCGAGCTCGCCGACGGGTCGGGCGGCTCTACACAGGTGCGCTGCCGTGGGCTCGTCAACGCGACCGGGCCCTGGGTCAAGCAAGTGCGCGACGCAGCAAGCTCCGCGCCCGGACGGGAGAACCTGCGGCACATCAAGGGGAGCCACATCGTTGTGCCACGCGTGCACGCGGAAGAGCACGCCTACATCCTGCAGAACTCCGACCAGCGCATCGTGTTCATCATCCCTTACCAGGGCGTTTTCTCGCTCATCGGAACCACGGACATTTCGCTCGAAGACTTCGAGAAGCCGGTCATCTCGCGCGAAGAGATCGACTACCTGTGCGACATCGCGAATTCCTATCTGGCTGCGCCGATCAGGCCGCGCGACGTGGTGTGGAGCTATTCCGGAGTTCGCCCCCTGTACGACGACGGTTCCGACAATCCATCGGCGATCACGAGAGACTACCTGCTCAAGCTCGATCCCGGCGAGCGCGGCGAGGCACCCATGCTGTCGCTCTTCGGGGGGAAGATCACGATGTATCGCCGAGTCGCGGAGACGGTTCTCGCCGAGCTCAAGCCGTTTTTCCCGCAGATGAAGCGGGAATGGACGGCCGCCGCGCCTCTGCCGGGTGGCGACATGCCCGGGGGCGGCCTTGCGGCCTGCGAGCGCGATCTCGCCGCGCGCTACCCGGGCCTGCCCGGCGAGCTGAGGACGGCACTGCTCCGTCGCCATGGGACCCGCGCCTCGAGCGTGCTGGGCGAAGCGAAATCCGCGGCGGAGCTCGGCACGCATTTCGGGCACACGCTGTATGCGGCTGAGGTCGATTATCTGGTCGCGGTCGAATGGGCGCGCAGCGCCGAGGACGTGCTTTGGCGCAGGACCAAGTGTGGGCTGCACCTGTCCGCGGAACAGCGCGACAGGCTCGCGGCGTATCTGCGCGAGCAGTACGGACAGGAAGATTCGTGAGCGAGCCCGGCATGCAGCCGCTGCAGGCGCTGCCGGAGGCGCTGCGCCGCTCGATACGCGGCGTCTTCTCCGACATCGACGACACGATCTCGACCGAGGGGCGGGTCACTAGCGAAGCCTATGCGGCGATGGCGCGGCTACGAGCCTCCGGCCTGCTCGTCGTCCCTGTGACCGGCCGTCCGGCCGGGTGGTGCGATCACATCGCTCGCATGTGGCCGGTCGATGCCGTGGTCGGAGAGAACGGCGCCCTTTACATGCGGCACGACGATCGGGGCCGGAAGCACAAGAAGCGCTATGCCATTGCGGCAGACGAGCGCGGCGGCGCTCGGGAGCGACTGGCGCGGATTGCGGAGCGCATCCTCCGCGACGTGCCCGGCTGTGCCCTAGCCTCCGATCAACCGTATCGCGAGTGCGATCTCGCGATCGACTACTGCGAAGACGTGCCAGCGCTGCCTCCGGCGGCCGTCGAGCGCATCGTTGCCCTGATGCGCGAAGCCGGCCTTACGGCGAGGGTTTCCTCTATCCACGTCAACGGCTGGTTCGGCGGCTACGACAAGCTCGCGATGACGCGGGTGTTGCTGCGCGAGGAGTTCGGCGTCGATTTGGACGCGGATCGGGAGCGCTACGTCTTCGTGGGCGACTCGCCGAACGACGTGTCGATGTTCGAGTTCTTTCCCTGCTCGGTCGGCGTAGCGAACCTGCGCCGCTTCGAAGGGCGCATCGCGACGCCGCCCAGGTACCTAGCTGCGCACGAGGCGGGGGCCGGGTTCGCGGAGCTTGCGGACTTTCTGCTGGCCGGGCGCTGAGGCCTCCGGCGGCACGTGTAGGACGAGGGGTTCTACTCCGCCCTGTGGCCAACAAATGACGCGGGACGGCAGTCGCGTTACCGGCGAGCACCGCGCGCACCAGGAGCCAGTCAAGGGATATCAGATGAAGTGTATACTTACTATCGTTAAAAGCTAGATTGGAAATAGGTTTTAGCGATGGGGTTAGAATTCGATTATGCTAAGCGCGCTGACCCTCCGTCGGACAAACTTTAACTACTTGACTCGGTACGTTATTTGCATAGCTTTGAGGCCGTCATCACGGCCACCGGGGACCTAGGGCGCGACGACCGTGGACCACAAACAGGGGTGACGACAAGAACGGGAGGCTTGCCCCGATGACTCGATTCGGTTTTAACATTAGAACGCGCACCGGCCAGCGTGTGGACAACATCTGCATCATGGCCGCGAACCAGGCCGACGCCGAACGGCGCCTGCGCCAGATGTACCACCAGTGCGTGATCGTTCAGTGCCAGAGCGAGACGGTCAACCTCCGCAACGAAGCCCTCGACGTCGAAGGCGTGATCGGCATGATCAGCAACGGACCGGCGACACTGCCCGGTATCGCGCGCTCGATGCTACGCAACAAGACCGGAACTCACTAGCTCTTCGATCAGGGCTCGGTAGTCGCGCGCGCCACGGCTCTGTGGGGCATGGCGGAAGATATCCAGGTGCTGCGCTGGACTCTCCGCAAGGCTCACGTTCTCGGCGATGCGCGTCGCGCAAATCTCCTCCGGCCGGAACGCGATTGCCATGAGGTCTGCAACTTCCGAGCTCATCTTCCTTCGAGCATCGAATCGCGTGAGAACGTAGCGGCGCGGCAAGCGTCGCTTGAAGACCGGCTCGAGCGCGTGCAGCGCACGCTCGACCTGTTGCGCGCCCTGCAGCGCGAGATAGTCCGCCGAGACCGGGATCAACAGCAGGTCGCAGGCGAAGATCGCATTGAGCGAGAGCACGCCGAGCAGGGGGCAGGTGTCGATCACGACCGGGCCGGGAGCGACGTCGGCGTGCTTGAGCGCGATGCGCAGTCTTGTGACAACGTTCACACCCTTGCCGAGCAGCGTATCGAGCTTGTTCAGCTCCAAATGTGCCGGACAGACGATGACGCCGCTCGCAGTTATCTGCGCGACATCGGTGAGCGGGCGCTGGCGAACGAAGAACGAATACACCGAGTCGTCTGCGAGCCGCGGATGCGCGCCGAAGACCGAAGACAAATGGGCCTGCGGGTCGAGATCGATACCGAGGGGCCGTTGCCCGCGCTGGGCAATCCCGGCGAGAAGGTTGAGGGTGGTTGTTGTCTTGCCGACTCCGCCCTTCTGGTTGAAGACTGCGATCACCGCCATGGGCCGAGTTTACAGGAGGTGCATCGCGTGCCAGCGCACCCTGCGCAGCAGCGCAGGCGGTGCGCGGAAAGTGGGATAATCCACGGTCCATGACGGAACCGCTACAAATCGCGATCCTCGCCGCTGGCGAAGGCAAACGCATGCGTTCGGCGACTCCCAAGGTCCTGCATGCGCTCGGCGGAAGGCCGCTGCTCGCTCATGTCCTCGAAACCGCGCGCCGACTCGCGCCGCGCGCGACTTGCGTCGTGTACGGCGACGATGCGGTGAAGGAATATTTTCCCGAGGACAGTCTCCTCTGGGCGAGGCAGAGCCCGCCGCTCGGGACTGCGGACGCGTTGCGTTGCGCGCTCGGCGCGCTGCCGGCGGACGGAGTCACGCTCGTGATGTTCGGCGCAGATCCGATGGCGCGCGAGGTGACGCTGCGCAACGTGGTCGAGCGGGCGCGAAGCGGCGCGCTCTCACTGCTCACCGCGGAGCTCACCGATCCTTCGGGCTACGGGCGGATCGTACGCGACCCGAGCGGGCGGGTCGTGGCCATCGTCGAGCAAAAGGACGCCACGACTGCACAGCGGGCGATCCGCGAAATCAACACCGGAATGATGGCGGCGCCGACGGCGCGGCTGCGCGGTTGGCTCGAGCGGATAGACAGGCGCAACGCGAGCGGCGAGTATTATCTGACCAATGTCGCGTCGCTCGCGGTGCAGGACGGAGTCGCTGTCGAGACGACCCGCGCGATGAGCGAGACCGAGGCGATGGGCGTAAACAGCATGCGCGACCTGGCGGAGCTCGAGCGCCGCTATCAGAGGCAACGGGCGGACGAGCTGCTCGATGCGGGTGTTTCACTCGCCGACCCGGCGCGCATCGACGTGCGCGGATCGATCGAATGCGGCCGTGACGTGAGCATCGACGTCAACTGCATCTTCGAGGGCAAGGTGACGCTCGGCAACGGCGTGCGCATCGGTGCGCACTGCATTCTGAAGGATGCGAGCATCGGCGAGCTCACCGCGATCGCTCCGTTCTCGCAGCTCGAGGACGCAGGCGTCGGTGCGCGCTGCCGCATCGGGCCGTTCGCGCGGATCCGCCCCGGCACGGCGCTCGCCGACGAGGTGCACATCGGCAATTTCGTCGAAGTGAAGGCGAGCAGCTTTGGCGAGCGCAGCAAGGCGAATCATCTTTCGTACGTCGGCGACACGGTCGTGGGTCGCGACGTGAATATCGGCGCAGGCACGATCACCTGCAACTACGACGGTGCGGCCAAGCACCAAACGGTGATCGAGGACGACGTGCACATCGGCTCCGACACGCAGCTCGTGGCGCCGGTGACTGTCGGACGGGGGGCGACGGTTGGCGCCGGCACGACGGTATGGAAAGACGTTCCGCCCGAGGCTCTGGTGATCAACGACAAGACTCAAGTCGCCCGCAGCGGCTGGAAGCGTCCCCGGAAAGGATAATCCGATGTGCGGCATCGTTGGCGCGGTTGCGCGGGAGAACGTGGTACCGATCCTTATCGAGGGCATCCGGCGCCTCGAGTACCGAGGATATGACTCGACCGGGCTCGCGGTGATCAACGGCAGCCTGCAGCGGCTGGTCAGCACGGCCCGGGTTGCGGACCTTGCAGCGCAAGTGGCGCGGGTGCAGCTCCAGGGCCACACCGGCATTTCGCATACGCGCTGGGCGACCCACGGCGCGCCCACGCCGGACAACGCACACCCGCACGTTAGCCACGGCGAGATCGCGATCGTGCACAACGGCATCATCGAAAACTTCGAGGAACTGAGGGAACGGCTGCAGAAAAAGGGCTATCGGTTCATTACGCAGACCGACAGCGAGGTCATCGCCCACTTGATCCACTCGCACTACAACGGCAATCTCCTCACGGCCGTCGTCAAGGCGGTGCGCGAGTTTCGCGGCGCGTATGCGATCGCGGCGATCAGCACGCGCGAGCCCGATCGCATCGTCGGCGCCCGCGCGGGCAGCCCGCTGCTCGTCGGGGTGGGAGAGGGAGATCATTACCTCGCGTCGGACGCGAGCGCGCTCGCCCAGGTCACGCGGCGCGTCGTCTACCTCGAGGAGGGCGACATCGCTGACGTGACCCGGCGCGCCTACGCGATCTACGACACCACGGGTGCGCCCGTCTCCCGGCAGGTCGTCACTGCGAAAGTCTCCAGCGATGCAGTCGAACTCGGGCCCTACCAGCACTTCATGCAGAAGGAGATCTTCGAGCAGCCGCGGGCGATCGCCGATACGCTCGACGGCGTCGGGAGCATCAGCCCGGACCTCTTCGGAACGGGCGCCGCGGATATCCTGACGCGCGTCGAAGCGGTGCACCTCCTTGCCTGCGGGACCAGCTACTACTCGGGACTCGTGGGCAGGCTCTGGCTGGAGGCGTTGGCAAGGCTGCCCGCACAGGCCGAAATCGCCAGCGAGTATCGATACCGGGCGAGCGTGCCGGACCCGGACGCGCTGGTCGTCGTCATCTCGCAATCAGGTGAAACCGCGGATACGCTTGCTGCACTCAAGCACGCAGGGGCGCTGGGTCACCGCCACACGCTGGCGATCTGCAACGTCGCCTCGAGCTCGATGGTGCGGCAGACCGCGCTCACTTACCTCACCCGGGCGGGTCCCGAGATCGGAGTCGCTTCTACGAAGGCGTTTACCACGCAGCTCGTCGCGTTGTTTGTGCTCAGCCTCACGCTCGCCAAGCTGCGCGGCCGGCTGCCGCCCGAGGAGGAGGCTCGCTGGCTCGCCGGGCTGCGGCATCTGCCGGCGGCTGTACAAGCGGTGCTGGCGCTCGAGCCGGCAATCATCGCGTGGGCCGAGCGGTTCGCGCGCAAGCAGGATGCGCTCTTCCTCGGCCGCGGGCTCCATTACCCGATCGCCCTCGAAGGGGCGCTCAAGCTCAAGGAAATCTCCTACATTCACGGCGAGGCCTATCCTGCCGGCGAGCTCAAGCACGGGCCGCTCGCGCTCGTCGATGCGAGCATGCCGGTGGTAGCCATCGCACCCAACGACGCCCTGCTCGAAAAGCTCAAGTCCAATCTGCAGGAAGTCCGTGCGCGCGGCGGTGAGCTCTACGTCATCGCCGATGCCGACAGCCACATCGAATCGAGCGAGGGAGTCCACGTCCTGCGCTTGCCCGAGCACGCCGGGCTGCTGTCGCCGATCGTGCACACCATTCCGCTGCAACTGCTGGCCTACCACACCGCCGTGATGCGCGGCACCGACGTGGACAAGCCGCGGAATCTCGCAAAGTCGGTGACCGTCGAGTGACGGAAACTCCGAAAGCCGCTGCTTGCGGCGAAGGCTAACGTGAGCTACGCGAACGTTAAGCGAGCGGTAGCGAGCGGCCGTAGCCACAAGCCGCGGAATCTCGCGAAGTCGGTGACGGTGGAGTGACGGGAAAGTCGCGCGCCCAGTTTCGTCTCCGCATAAGGCGCGGTGACGACATCGCGCTAGGCCCGGGCAAGGTGGACCTGCTCGAGGCGATCGCCAAGACAGGTTCCATCACCGCGGCGGCGCGCGCGCTGCGCATGTCGTACCGTCGCGCTTGGCTTCTCGTCGACACGATGAACCGCTCCTTCACCAAGCCCGTGGTCGAAGCCGAGAGCGGCGGCAGGCGCGGCGGCGGGACACGCCTGACGGCTACCGGCGCGGAAGCGGTACGGCGATACCGGCGCATCGAGCAGCAGGCGAACCGTGCCGGCGCGACCGAGATGCGCGCGTTGTTGAAACTGGTGCGCCGTTAGGCGCGTCGTTTCCGTATCGGCTCGCGTCGGGCGACTACGCGTAGCCAACGCTGCGGCGGTCGAACGAGACCGCCTTGACCAAGGCGAAGACCGTCTGCCCTTCGTGAAGGCGAAGCTGCTCGCGCGAGCGGCGCGTGATGCGGGCGACCAGCGAGACCTCTCCAACCCGCAGCTGCACGTCGACGATCGGCCCGTCGTCGCCGCCGACGCCCACGAGCGAGCCTTCGAGCACGTTGAGTATGCTCACACCTGTCGGGCGGGTTAGAGCAAGGGAGACGTCACGAGCCCTTATGCGAACGCGGATGCGCTCGCCGACCAGTCCTTCGACGCTGGGCACCGTCAGCACGCCGCCCGCGAAACGCAGCGTGGTGAGGCCGTAGTCGATATCGTGAGCGGCAACGACCGCGTCGAGCACCGCGCCGGCCTCGTAGCGCCCGGTCTGCGGGCGCAGGTCCACCCGGCCCATCACCTCTTCGACGGTGCCGCTCGCGATCGACTTGCCGTCGGAGAGCAACACGACCGTGTCGGCGAGACGCGTGATCTCGGCGACCGAGTGGCTGACGTAAACGATGGGGATGTGCAGATCGTCGCGCAGGAGTTCGATGTAGCGCAGCACCTCGTCGCGCCGCTGCACATCGAGCGAGGCGAGCGGCTCGTCCATGAGCAGCAGCCGTGGCTGCGCGAGCAGCGCGCGGCCGATGGCCACCCGCTGCTTCTCGCCGCCGGAAAGCGCATCCGGCAGGCGTTGCAGCAGGCTGCGCAGGCCGAGGAGCTCGATCACGTGCCCCTCGTCGATTACGCGCGCGCCGGCAGGCGCGCGGCGGTAGCCATAGAGGAGGTTTGCCTCGACCTTTAGATGCGGGAACAGGAGATCGTCCTGGAAGACGTAGCCAAGGCGACGCCTCTCAGGTGCCAGATCTATGCCGCGCGTACTGTCGAACAGGGTCTCGCCGTTGACCACGATGCGGCCGCGTTGCGGACGGGCCACGCCGGCGAGCGCGTTGACCAGCGTGGTCTTGCCCGAGCCGGAGCGTCCGAAGAGACCGACGATCGGCGCTTCGGCCTGGAACGCCACGTCGAGCTCGAATGCTCCGACGCGGCGCGTCACCTCGACATCGATCATGCGTCTTTAGTCGCGGGTCACCGTCGAATGCCGGCGGGCGATCCATTCGGCTGCAACAAGGGAAGCGAAGGACAGCATGACCGCAATCACGCTGAGGCGCAGTGCCTGGAGATCGCCGGCGGGTGTCTGGGTGTACGTGTAGATCGCGAGCGGCAGCGTCTGCGTCTCACCGGGAATGTTGGAAACGAAGGTGATCGTCGCGCCGAACTCCCCCAGGCTGCGCGCGAACGAGAGCACGACCCCGGTGATGATTCCTGGCAGAGCGAGCGGCACGGTGACCGAGAAGAACACGCCGATGCGCGAGCCTCCCAGCGTCCGCGCAACCGTCTCGAGACGGCGGTCGATTGCGGCAAACGAAAGTCGGATCGCTCGCACCATGAGCGGAAAGCCCATGATCCCCGCCGCGAGGGCGGCGCCGGTCCAGCGGAAGGCGAACACGATCCCGAACGTTTCGGCGAGAAAGGCGCCGATCGGCCCGCGCCGTCCGAACAGCACGAGCAATGCAAACCCGACCACGACCGGCGGCAGCACGAGCGGAAGATGCACCAGCGCGTCGATGAGCGTCTTGCCGGGAAAATCGGCGCGAGCCAGCAGCAAAGCCACCGCGACCGCCAGCGGGAGGCTGAACACGACGCTCGAGAGCGCCACCTTGAGGCTGAGAAGGATGATGCCGAGTTCGTCGAGGGAGAGCATCACCGTCGATCAGAAGGACGCAAAACCATACTTTTCCCAGACCGCCCTTGCCGCAGGCGAACGCAGGAAGCCGAGCAGCGCTTTCGCCGCCGGCGAGTCGCGACCTGAAATAAGGGCGGCGGGATAGACGATCGACGGGTGCGAGCTTTGGGGGAACGTATCGACGATGCGCACTCCCTTCTCGGCGAGTGCATCGGTTCGATAGACGATGCCGAAGGCTGCCTCGCCGCGGGCGACCAGCGCGAGCGCAGCGCGCACGTTCTCGGCGCGCACGACCTGCCCTTCCACCTGATTCCAGACGCCGAGCGACTCAAGCGCTGCCTTGCCGTACCTTCCGGCCGGTACGCTGTCGGGGTTGGCCATCGCGAGCTTGTCGCTGCCGAGCGCCGGGGCGAGCGCGAACCCGGGCCCGATGGTCAATGCTTTCGAGCTCATCGCTGGTGCGATCAGGACGAGCGTGTTGCGCAGGAGGTTCACCCGTGACCCCGGGACCAGCTGCTTGTGCTGGTCCAGGTAGTCCATCCACTCGAGATCGGCCGAGATGAACATCACCGCAGGCGCGCCCGCCTCGATCTGCTTCGCGAGTGCGTTACTGGCTGCATAGGACACGACCACACGATTGCCCGTGTCCGCCTCGAAGCGTTTTCCTTGCTCATCGAGCGCTTCCTTGAGGCTTGCGGCCGCGAAGACCGTGAGATTGGCGGCCGCCAACGGAGCGCCGGCTGCGGCAGCGAAGAGCGCCAACACTGCCAGGGACCGCATTCCGAGCATCGGGTCGACTTTCGCTCGATAGAGAACAGCGATGCGGCAATATATCGCGGTATATAACGACAGGCAAATGACGCCATCACGGGCCGCCGTGGCGGACGGCTATTGACGGGCAGGGCCCGGGCCCGCATGCTTCCCGCTGAAGGGACGAGCCGTCGCATCGTCCGGGGGACTTGGAGCGCTGGATGGTCGATCGGGTGCGGCGGCAACTCCTGGCAGCAGCCGCAGCCGCCTGGTTCGCCCCGATTGTCCGTGCGCAGGGTCGCGAGCTCGTCGACGACGCCGGAGGCAGCGTCGCCGTACCCGATCCAGACTTCGAGCTCGCCGTTCGCAGCGACCCGTTGTGGCAGGCGGTGTCTGCGGTTCGCAAAGGGCGTGTTCACCTCGCGCCCGCGGTGCCGTTCGGCTGGATCGACTTCCCGCCCTCGCTCAACCGGCTGATCGGGTTGCGGTGGCTCGCGCGCGTGCTCTACCCCGACGCGTTTGCGGAAGATCTGCGACCCGCCGTGCGCGAGTTCTACGGCCGCTTCTATCATCGCGTCCCGGACGAGGCGCAGCTCGAAATGCTGCTGGCGAGCACACGCGCGCGATCATGATCCGTCGCTCCGGCCTCGCCGCCGCGATCGCGCTGGGGGCATTGCTTCTGGCCGTCGTCGCGGCTTTCACCGTGGGGCGCTATCCGGTCGCACTCGGCGATCTGCTGCGCCTCGCATGGTCGTCGCTGACCGGCGGCCCCAGCGGCGTCGCGCCCACCGTCGAGACGGTCATCCTGGGTGTACGTGGCCCGCGGGTGCTTGCCGCGCTCGCCGTCGGCGGTGCGCTCGCGGCCGCAGGCGGCGCCTACCAATCCCTGTTCCGGAACCCTCTGGTTTCGCCGGATCTTCTTGGCGTATCAGCTGGCGCGGCGGTGGGCGCAGTGCTTGGCATCTTTCTGTCGCAGACCGTCGTGGTCATTCAGCTCGCAGCATTCGTCGGTGGGCTGCTGGCGGTCGGACTCGTCTACGCCATCGCGCGCCTCGTGCGCGGGCACGATCCGCTGCTCGTGCTCGTCCTTTCGGGAGTGGTGATCGGGTCGCTCCTCGGGGCGGTGATTGCGCTCCTGAAGTATCTTGCGGACCCCTACAACCAGTTGCCGGCGATTACCTTCTGGCTGCTCGGAAGCCTCGCCTCTATCGCACCTCCGGATCTCACGGCGACGTTGCCTGCCTTTGCGGTCGGCCTGATCTTGCTCTGGCTCGCACGCTGGCGCATCAACGTGCTTGCCCAGGGGGACGAGGAGGCGCGTGCGCTCGGCGTCAATACGGGGCGAGTCCGAGCCGTGGTCGTCGCGGGTGCGACCCTGGTCACCGCCGCGGCGGTGTCGATCTCGGGCATCGTCGGCTGGATAGGTCTGCTGGTCCCGCACTTCGCCCGCTTTCTCGTCGGCCCCGACTTCTCGCGGCTGCTCCCCGTATCGGTGGTTCTCGGCGCGGCATTCCTGCTCTGTGTCGACACGCTTGCGCGCATCGTCGCGCGCATCGAGATCCCGCTGGGCGTGCTGACCGCTTTCGTCGGGACGCCGCTCTTTCTGTGGCAGCTCGCCGTGGCGCGCCGCAGTTGGCTATGAAGGCGCAGCTCGCGGCGGTCGAGCTCGACTTTGGCTACCCGGAGCGCCCTGTCGGGCACTCGGTTTCGCTCGCTTTCGCCGCGGGCGAGGTAGTCTGCCTGCTCGGTCCGAATGGTGGCGGGAAGACCACGTTCTTCAAAACGCTCCTCGGACTCATTCCGCGTCGAGGCGGGCAGGTGATGCTCGACGTGGAAGACCTGTCGCAGCTCACCCGTGCAGAGATCGCGCGCCGCGTGGCTTATGTTCCACAAGCGAACATCGGATATTTCCCCTTCACCGTGCACGAGATGGCGGTGATGGGACGCACCGCTTACATCTCGCCGTTTGCGGGGCCGTCGGCGCAGGATCGAAAGATCGCGATGGATGCGCTCGGCCGCGTCGGGATCACGCACCTCGCGGATCAGGCCTACACCCGGATCTCCGGCGGCGAGCGGCAACTTGCCCTGATCGCCCGCGCGCTGGCGCAGGCTGCGCCGCTTATCGTCATGGACGAGCCGACGGCGAGCCTCGATTTCGGCAATCAGAGTCGCCTGCTCGCGGTGGTTCGCGAGCTTGCCGCGCAGGGAACCGGCGTGTTGTTTGCCACGCACGACCCCGACCACGCTTTCGCGATCGCCGATCGCGTCGCGATCTTCCATAACGGACGGCTCATGGCCGACGGTCCGCCGCGATTGACGATTACGCCCGACGCGCTGCGGACCGTCTACGGCATTGAAGTCGACGTGGTCGATGTCGCGACGCCCGCCGGCATGCAGCGAGTCTGCCTTCCTCACGGCCGCACCGCGGCGCACTGACGCCCGGCTGCGCGGCTCAAGAGCCCGAGCCCCATCAGGAGCAGGACGCAGGCGCGCCTAGGCATCCGGGTCGCCGGCGTTGGGATAGAAGAGCTGCTCACCGTTGATCTTGTAGTCCGCGATCGCCTTCTGTCCGGCCGGAGAAACGAGCCAGTCGATGAACTGCTGCCCGAGCTCCTTCTTCACGTCCGGGTGCTTCTCCGGGTTGACCAGCATCACTCCGTACTGGTTGAACAGGCGCTTGTCGCCTTCGACCAGGACCGTCAGGTCGTCACGGTTCTTGAATGCGAGCCACGTGCCGCGATCGGCGAGAATGTAGGCATTCATCGACGACGCCGTGTTGAGTGCCGGCCCCATGCCCTGCCCCGTGTCGCGATACCAGGGGCCCTTGGCCTTGTCGATGTCGATGCCGGAGGCTTTCCATAGCTCGAGCTCGGCCATGTGCGTGCCGCTGCGATCGCCGCGCGACACGAACGGCGCGTTGACCGCCTCGATCTTCTTGAACGCGGCGAGAATATCCTTGCCGCCTCCCACCTTGGCGGGGTCGCTCTTCGGCCCGATCAGCACGAAGTCGTTGTACATCACGGGATAGCGCTTCACGCCGTGCCCCTCGGCGAGGAACTTCTCCTCCGCAGGCCGCGCGTGCACGAAGACGACATCGGCGTCTCCTCGCCTGCCGACGTCGAGGGCCTGTCCCGTGCCGAGCGCGACGACTCGCACCTTCACGCCAGTCTGCGCTTCGTAGATCGGAAGCAGGTACCCGAACAGGCCCGACTGCTCGGTCGAGGTTGTCGAAGCGACGGTGATGAAGCTTTCCTGCGCAACGCCTGCGAGCGCGAAGCACGCTAGCAGGAGACCGAGCAATGCGCGACGCTTGGCTACCATGGCAACTCTCCTTCGAGGAATTGCACGGCTTCGGTGGATGCCGGGCGCTGGAAGAAACGATCTGCGGGCGTGCGCTCGAGTAGCCGGCCCTGATGCAGGAAGAGCACTTCGTCACCCAGCCGCCGCGCCTGGCCCAGGTTGTGCGTGACCAGCACGATCTTGGTTCCTGCGGCGTGCATCGCGCGGACGACGCCTTCGATCTCGTGCGTTGCGCCCGGATCGAGGTTGGCCGTCGGCTCGTCGAGAAAGAGCACCTCCGGCCGCAGCGCCCAGGCTCTCGCCAGCGCGACCCGCTGCTGCTCCCCGCCGGAGAGCACGCGTGCCGGACTTGCCGCCAGCGCCTCGAGGCCGACCTTGCGTAACGCCTCGCGTGACCGCGCCTCGCGCTCGGTGCTGGGGACACCGGCTACGGCCAAAGCGTACGCGACGTTAGCGAGCGCCGAGCGGCGCAGCAGCACGGGCCGCTGGAACACCATCGCCTGCCGGCGCGGCTCGCCCGGGAGCTCCGGTACGCTCCATGCGATCGTGCCGGAGGTCGGGCGGAGCAGCCCGTGACACAACCGGAGCAAGACGCTCTTGCCGGCGCCGTTCGCACCGACGAGCACGCTGCGCACGCCGGGCTCGAGGGCCATGGACACGCTGTCGATGATCCGTCGGCCGCCGGCCTCGAAGATCACTGCGTCGAGGCGCAGCGGCAAAAGCGAGTTCGGTGCGCGCGTGGTCGGGTCGCCCGTCATCCGTAGTGCCGCTGAGCGGCTTCCTTGATGACGAACGCCGCGGCGTTCAGAACGAGGACGATCGCCAGGAGGACCATCCCCAAACCGAGAGCGAGCGGCAGATCGCCCATGCTCGTTTCGAGGGCGATCGCGGTGGTCATCACGCGGGTGACGCCGTCGATGTTGCCGCCAACGATGATCACGGCTCCGACTTCCGCGGCCGCGCGGCCGAAGCCCGCGAGCACGATCGTCACCAGCGAGAAGCGCACGTCCCAGAGCAGGGTCATGGCGGCGCCGAGGCGGGTTTCTCCGAGCGAGCGGAGCTGCTCGCGGTACTCGCGCCAGGCGTCTTCGACGACCTGACGCGACAGCGCAGCGACGATCGGCGCGATCAGAATCGTCTGCGCAATCACCATGGCCGAGGGCGTGAAGAGGAGGCCCAAGTCGCCGAGCGGCCCCGCGCGCGAGAGAAGCAGGTAAACCAGCAGGCCGACGACCACCGGAGGCAGCCCCATCATCGCGTTCAGAATCACGACGAGGGTATGCCGCCCGGGGAACCGGCCGACGGCGATCGCCGCGCCCAGCGGCAGTCCCACGGCGCACGCCATCAGCACTGCGGTCAAGCTGACCCGCAGGCTCAACAGCACGATCTCGAGCAGCTTGGGGTCTGCGCCCGCAATCAGCTGGGCGGCGCGTACGGCGGCTTCGCAGAGCGAGTTCATGACGAAGGGAGGCGTCTCACCGGGCGAGCGTGCGCCACTACGCATTGAGTCGCTTGGTCAACGTGCACTTTGTCGCCGACGATCTCGGCCACTTCAAGTGCGACCATCGTGCTAAGAGCGCCGCGTGCTAGGACCGTGTCGCTAGGCTTGTCTTGCCTCGGCATGCCCATGATGAGCGAGCAATCGAAACCCTCGGCGACCTTATGAGAGAGCGAACGTGCCTGAGGGGTCGGCACCTGGGTCGATCTCGAACGACTATAAGACCCCTCTTGCAGTTTGGCAATTACGCCGCCACGGTGCTCCCAGAGCGGAATAGAGCAGTCGAGACGCCCTTATGCAATAGCGTGCATATGCGCGCTGCAGCGCATCAGCGACGCCGGGCGGCTCTGGACGCAGAAGGCCTTGGCGTTGAAGGGAACAACTCGCGGACACCTGTCTTGTGACCCGCGGAGGAGATCTCGTACCCGCCGATGCGGGCGATCGTCCGCGCAAAGGCGCTGCTTCGCGCAGTCGCGATGAGCGTGTCGAGGGCAATGCGCGCCGGGCCATTGCGCCTGCAGGCGAAATAGTAGTGCTCGGTGACAACGTGCACGAACCCCAAGCCATGCTCGCGAGCCGCCGCCTCGATGCCGAAGGTGGCATCGGCCATGCCGGCGCGGACCGTGGCGGCGGTCGCCATGTGCGTGAACTCTTCGTGCTCGTAGCCCTTGATCGCTGCCGGGGGCACACCGTCGCGGGCAAGGAGCGCGTCGAATAGAAGACGCGTGCCCGAGCCGCGCTCGCGGTTGACAAACTGCATGCCGAGGCGCGGCAGATCGTTCAGTTCCCGCACACGCTTTGCCGTAGCCTTGGGCAAGATCAGCCCCTGGCGGCGTGACAGGAGCATGGCTACGTAATGGTCCCGGGCGTTGAGCCGGGCCGAAAACTCCTCCAGCAGTCCGCCCAGCAACATAGGCGGATCAGGCAGGTGAAACCCGGCAATGTCGCAGTCGCCGCGCGCCAGGCTGTCCAGACTGTTGAGGCTCCCTTCGAAGCGAAGATCGATCGCGAGGCGTCCGTCGAGCCGCTCCTTCAGCTTGAGCAGCGCGATATCGTGGCTGGCGTGTATTTGCACACGCTCACGGTGAAGCTCGGTAGGCACCGCGAGATAGCGGGCGAGCTCGGCGTCGAGGTCGCGGAAGCGTTGCGCGACGCGCGGCTCGAGCCAGGCGCCAATGCCCGCGAGCCTCTCGCCAAAAGGTGTGAGGCCGGTTCCCTGCCCTCGGGTCAGGATGGCGAGTTTGTGTCCGGTGATCGCCTCCCAGCGCCCGAGCAGCCCCCAGGCGTGGCGATAGGAAACCCCTGCTTCCTTGATCGCGTGTAGCAGCGAGCCATGCCGCTCGATGGCGCGGAGCAGTCCGAGCAGCTCCGGCGGCACGGCATACAGAGTATCCCGACCGACGCGAAGGTTGGCGTCGAGCTTGACCTTGAGCATTCAGGCCTGGGGAAGAGAAGCGGACGCGCGCGGAGTCGAGCGATGCAACACGGCGAGACTTTACCTCATGGCCGGGCGCAACGTCGTCTGTCGCCGTACGGCCTCGGCCGGCAAAGCAGCCGGGGGTTGCCGGCACTCATTTGGTACGATGGCGCTCGGCCGCCATGGAATTCGCCTTTATCCTCGATCCGCTCCACTCGCTCAAGGCTTATAAGGACACGAGCGTGGCGATGATGCGCTCACTGCAGGCGCGCGGGCACGCTCTGTTCTCGCTCGGACAGGCGGACATTTTCTGGGAGGGCGCTGGCACGCTGGGACATGTGCGGCCGGTCACGGTCGCGGACGACGATCACGAGTGGTACCGGGCGGGCGAAGTGCGCGAGCGCCCGCTTGCGTCCTTCGCGGCGGTGCTCATGCGCAAGGATCCGCCCTTCGACATGGAGTACGTCTACTCGACCTACCTCCTCGAAGCCGCCGAGCGCGAGGGTGCGCGCATCTTCAATCGCCCGCGCGCGATCCGGGACCACAACGAGAAGATGGCGATCGCGAAGTTTCCGGAGTACACCGTTCCCACCCTCGTTACGCGCGACGCCGAGCTGATTCGCGAGTTCGTCGATGAGCATTGCGACGTGATCCTGAAGCCGCTCGACGGGATGGGAGGCGCATCGGTGTTCCGTGTCCGCGAGGACGATCTCAACCGCAACGTCATCATAGAGACCATCGGACACCATGGCGCGCGCAGCGTGATGGCGCAGCGCTTCATCCCGGAAATCGTCGACGGCGACAAGCGCATCATCCTGATCGCCGGCGAGCCGGTGCCGCACGCGCTTGCGCGCATCCCGAAGCCCGGCGAGACGCGAGGCAACCTCGCCGCAGGCGGCCGAGGGGTGGCGCGAGCGCTGTCCAAGCGCGATCGCGAGATAGCCGAAGGAGTGGGCTCGAAGCTTGCCGCAGAGGGACTGTTCGTCATCGGCCTCGATGTCATCGGCGATTACCTCACGGAAATCAATGTGACGAGCCCCACCGGGTTCGTGGAGATCGCGAAGCAGACCGGCTTCGATGTCGCCGGCCGCTTCGCGGAGGCGCTCGAGCGCGCGGTCGGCTAGCGCCCCCACCGTGGCGGGCCACCCATCGGCCTGCTAAGATAAGTCGCAACGATGAGCCGCCCGGAGGGCGCGCGTCGCGCGGCGGCGACCCCCGAAGGGCGGCGCACAAGAGATGCGGGGGAGCCACCATGATCGGCATCCTGATCGTCGCTCACGACCGACTGGGCGAGAGCTTGGCCGAGGCAGTCGCTCACGTTCTTGGGCACCGTCCTCCGCAATTCGCTACGCTGCGCGTCGCGGCCACCGATGACCCGGGCGTCCTGCTCCCGCAGGCGCGAGCGCTCGTCGCTGCGCTCGACACGGGCGACGGCGTTCTCATCTTTTCCGACATTTACGGCGCCACCCCCAGCAATCTGACGGCGAAGCTCTTGGCGCGCGGGCGCGTCGAGGCCGTTGCGGGAGTCAACCTGCCGATGCTGGTGCGAGCATTCACATACCGCGACAAGGGCATGGACACGATGATCAAGAAGGCGATCAGCGGCGGCTGCGACGGCGTGCTACACGTCGGATTCGACCCAGTGTATGCAGCAACGAGAAGCTGAAATCGTCAACAAGCTCGGACTGCACGCGCGCGCCGCCGCCAAGCTCACTCAACTCGCCGCAAAATATCAGTGCGACGTGTCACTCGCCCGTAACGGCCGCAAGGTAAATGCAAAGAGCATCATGGGCGTGATGATGCTGGCGGCCGGCAAGGGCAGCACCGTCGTGTTGGAGACCGATGGGCCAGACGAGGCCGAGGCGATGGACGCGATCTTGGCATTGATCGCAGACTATTTCGGCGAAGGGCAGTGAGGCGATCGTGTCGCGCCTCGCGCCGCAATGCGTTGTTGCAAACCTTTCAAGGAACCAAAGCGCTCGATCGCTGTTTAATGACTTAGCGCCCTCGGCAGCCGCGGGGGCACGCTACTTCGACTTCCATCGGCGGACCTGCAATGCAAATGCGCGAGATCAAGATCAGGAACCGGCTGGGATTGCATGCGCGAGCGGCGGCGAAAATCGTGCGCCTCGCGTCGAGATTCCGCTGCCGGGTTTGGCTGCTCTTCGACGGCCGGCGGGCGAACTGCCGCAGCATGCTCGCGGTGATGATGCTGGCGGCGAGCATGGGCAGCGTCGTCAGGGTGGAAACCAGCGGCCCCGACGAGTCGGCGGCGATGGTGGCCATAGTGCAGCTCATCAGCGATCGCTTCGGCGAGGAAATCTGACGCACGCGGGTCCCGGAGCGGCCGCCCGGAGCGAAGCCAGGTGAGCTTCGTCCTGCACGGTATCGGCGTCTCCGGCGGCATCGCCATCGGGAAGGCGCAGCTCATCTCGCATGCCACCCTCGAGGTGGCTCACTACTCGATCGCCCCCGAGCAGGTGCCTGCCGAGATCGAGCGGCTGACCCAGGCGCTGCGGGCCGTCCAGATGGAGCTTGAGGGACTGCACGGAGCCATGACCTCGGGCGACGCGCCAGCGGAATTCGGCGCCTTCCTCGACGTGCACTGGATGATCTTGACCGATCCCACGCTCGCGGAGGTGCCGAAGCGCTCCATCGCGGAGCAGCTCTGCAACGCGGAGTGGGCGCTGACGCAGCAACTCGGCGTGCTGGTGGAGCAGTTCGAGACGATCGAGGACCCGTACCTGCGCGAGCGCAAGGCCGACGTGGTACAGGTGGTCGAACGCGTCCTCAAGGTGCTCCTCGGCAAGCCGGGCGGCGTCCCGCAATCGGGCGCCGAGGAGAAGACCATTCTCGTCGCGCACGATCTCTCGCCGGCCGATGTGATCCAGTTCAAGAACCACCATTTCGCCGCCTTCCTGACCGATCTCGGCGGCGTGACGTCGCATACCGCGATCGTTGCCCGCAGCCTCAACGTGCCGGCGGTGGTGGCCACGCACAACGGGCGCGGGCTCATCCGGGAGAACGAACTGCTGATCGTCGACGGCGGACGCAACGTCGTCATCGTCGACCCGGATCAGTCGGTGCTCAGCGAGTACCGCCTCAGGCAGAGCGAACTCGAGCTCGAGTGGCAGAAACTGCGCCGGCTGCGCAGCACCCCGGCGCGCACGCTTGACGGCGAGGCGATCGAGCTGCATGCGAACATCGAGCTGCCGGAGGATCTCGAGCAAGCGGTCGAAAACGGCGCCACGGGCGTGGGGCTGTTCCGCAGCGAGTTCCTGTTCCTCAATCGCGCCGGGCTGCCCTCGGAGGACGAGCAGTTCGAGGCCTATCGCGCGGTGGCGGCGGGGATGAAGGGTTCGCCGGTGACGATCCGCACCTTCGATCTGGGCGCCGACAAGAACAAGGAAGGCCTCGACGGACTCACCCGAGTCGCGCCGAATCCGGCGCTCGGCCTGCGTGCAGTACGCTTCTCGCTCGCCGAGCCGCGCATCTTTCTCACCCAGCTGCGCGCGATCCTGAGGGCGACCCAGTACGGGAAGGTAAAGATATTGATTCCGATGCTCTCCTCGGTCGGGGAGATCGACCAGACCCTGGCCATGATCACACAGGCAAAACAGAGCCTGCGCGATCAGGGCGTGAGTTTCGATCCCGGGGTGGAGATCGGCGGTATGATCGAAATCCCGGCTGCGGTGCTCTCGATCGGCGCCTTCACCAACCGGCTCGACTTCCTTTCCATCGGTACCAACGACTTGATCCAGTACACGCTCGCCGTGGATCGCGCCGACGATGCGGTGTCGCAGCTCTACGATCCACTGCACCCCGCGGTGCTCAAGCTGCTCGGGCTCGCCATCGCCAGCGCGAGGAAGGCGCAAGTGCCCGTTGCGGTGTGCGGAGAGATGGCGGGGGACCTGCAGTTCACGCGGGTGCTGCTCGGTATGGGGCTCACGAACTTCTCCATGCACCCCGCCCATCTGCTCTCCATCAAGCAGCGCGTACTGGGGAGCGATGCAGCCGTGGCCAAGC
Organism: Casimicrobiaceae bacterium; assembly: GCA_036380055.1. GTDB lineage: Bacteria > Pseudomonadota > Gammaproteobacteria > Burkholderiales > Casimicrobiaceae > PALSA-1003. The sequence goes on along the minus strand of DASVFM010000021.1, from coordinate 3,680 downwards.
GGATCGTCGACCGGATGCGCCGCAGCGACGAGCCGGCGAAGCTCGCCTCGCTGCTCGAACGCCTGAACGCCTGACCCCGTGCCTGGCGCCGGGCGTTTGCAAAGCGCAGCCCAGCGGTTAAACTTCACCTTGCGCCGATTTGACGATCAGCTTGCAGGCGCGTTACAAATTTTGCTAAAGCGGCGCGGTTGAGCCTTAGCCATACCGACCCGGTTAGCGCAAGCTGATCGGGTTTTTCTTTTGCGTCCCGGCAGAGGGCGGCGGATGGGCGAGGCTCGCGGTTCAGTCGGCATTGTCGAGGCGAAGCGCGCGGCGTTCAACGAGCCGCTCCTGCTGTCGTCGGGTGCGACGCTGCCGGCGTTCGAGCTCATGTACGAGACCTACGGCACCCTCAACGCCGAGCGCTCGAACGCGATCCTCGTCTGTCATGCGCTCAACGCGTCGCATCATGTCGCGGGCGTGTACGCGGGGCAGGCGAATAGCGAGGGCTGGTGGGACAACATGATCGGCCCGGGGAAGCCTGTGGATACCGAGCGGTTTTTCGTCGTAGGCATGAACAACCTCGGCAGCTGCTTCGGATCGACCGGCCCGATGTCGGTCAACCCGGCGACCGGCGCACCGTGGGGGTCCGATTTTCCCATCGTGACGATCGAGGACTGGGTCGACGGGCAGGCGCGCCTCGCCGACCGGCTGGGAATAAAGCGCTTCGCGGCCGTCATGGGGGGAAGCCTCGGCGGGATGCAGGCGCTCGCCTGGGCCACGCGCTACCCGGAACGCATCGCCAACGCGCTCGTGATCGCCGCGGCACCCAACCTCTCCGCTCAGAACATCGCATTCAACGAGGTTGCCCGCTCGGCGATCCTGACCGATCCCGACTTCCACGACGGGCACTTCTATGCGCACGGCGTCAAGCCCGTGCGGGGGCTGCGCGTGGCGCGCATGATCGGGCATATCACCTACATCTCGGACGAGCAGATGGAGGAGAAGTTCGGCCGCCAGCTGCGCAAGGGTATCCAGTACTCCTTCGACCCGGAGTTCGAGATCGAGTCCTACCTGCGTTACCAAGGGGAGAAATTCTCCGAGTATTTCGACGCCAATACGTACCTTCGCATCACCAAGGCGCTCGACTACTTCGACCCGGCGCGCGCCACGGGAGGCGACCTGGCGAAGGCGCTGGCACCGGCTCGCGCCCGGTTCCTCGTTATCTCGTTTACCACCGACTGGCGCTTCTCGCCCGCGCGCTCGCGGGAGATCGTCAAGGCGCTCGTGGAGAATCGCCGCGACGTCTCTTACGCGGAGATCGTAGCGCCCCACGGGCACGATGCATTTCTCCTCGACACGCCGCAATATCACGCGGTCGTGCGTGCCTATCTCGCGCGGGCCGCGCAATGACTCTGGTCAACCGCGCCGACTTCTCGACTATTGCCGACTGGGTGGCGTCCAGCGCGCGAGTGCTCGACCTCGGCTGCGGCGACGGGAGCTTGCTCGCCTACCTGCGCGAATCGCGCGGCGTCAGCGGTTACGGCATCGAGATCGACGACGCCCGCGTGCTCGCGTCGATCGGTAACGGCGTCAACGTGATCCAGGGCGACCTGGAGAGCGGCCTCGCCGGCTTCGACGACGACAGCTTCGACAGCGTGATTCTCTCGCAGACGCTGCAGGCGATGCACCACATCGAGGAGTTGGTCGCCGAGATGCTCCGCGTCGGACGCGAGGCGATCGTTTCCTTTCCCAATTTCGGGCACTGGTCGCACCGCCTGCAGGTGCTGCGTGGCCGAATGCCGGTGTCGAAGAGCCTGCCCTACGAGTGGTACAACACGCCGAACGTGCACCTGTGCACCGTGGCCGATTTCGACGCGTTTTGCGCGAGACGCGGCTTTCACGTCCTCGAGCGCGTCGTCCTGCACGAAGGCCGGTCCGTCGGTGTGCTGCCGAATCTCCGCGGATCGCTCGCGATCTACCGCTTTCGCCGGAGCCAGAGTCGCCGCGGTTAAAATGCCGTATGCAAGATCCCGCGCCCGCCGCACGGAAGGCTCCCCTGTGGCGCGAGGCATTGCTCAACAGGCGGATGCTGATCTGCGTGTTCACGGGGTTCAGCTCCGGCCTGCCGCTTTATCTCCTCATCAATCTGCTGCCGGCGTGGCTGCGCTCGGAGCGCGTCGACCTGAGAGCGATAGGGCTCTTCGCCCTGATTCAGCTTCCGTTCACGTGGAAGTTCCTTTGGTCGCCTTTCGTCGACCGCTACGCGTTGCCGGTGCTGGGGAGACGTCGAGGGTGGATGCTCCTCACGCAGGCGCTGCTGCTCGCCTCGATCCCGCTGTTCGGACTCCTGCGGCCGCAGCTCGATCTGTGGACCATCGCGTATCTCGCACTGGCCGTGGCTTTCTTCGCCGCGACGCAGGACATCGTTCTTGACGCGTACCGCCGCGAGCTGCTCCCCGACGCCGAGCTCGGCCTCGGTAACGCGATCCACGTGCAGACCTACCGCATCTCGAGCCTCGTCCCGGGGGCGTTGGCGCTGATCCTCGCCGATCACCTGCCGTGGCAAGCGGTGTTCGCGATCACCGCGCTGTTCATGCTGCCGGGGATCGCGACCACGCTGCTGGTGGGCGAGCCGGCGCTCGCCAGGCCCGCACCGCGCACGCTTGCCGAGGCGGTCATCGAGCCGTTTCGCGAATTCATCGCACGCTCCGGCCAGAGCCAGGCGCTGCTCGTGCTGGCGTTCATCTTTTTCTACAAGCTGGGCGACTCGATGGCGACCGCGCTCGCCACGCCCTTCTATCTTGACATGGGTTTCTCGCTGTCCGACATCGGCCTGATTGCGAAGAACGCGGGCCTGTGGGCAAGCGTGGCGGGAGGACTGCTCGGCGGGTTGTGGATGCTCAAGATCGGGATCAACCGCGGCCTGTGGTTGTTTGGCATCGTGCAGGTCGTATCGATACTCGGCTTCGCCTGGCTCGCCTACGTGCACGAGCCGGATCGCCTGCTGCTCGCGCTGGTGATCGCGTTCGAGGCCCTCGGCGTGGGTCTCGGCACGGCGGCGTTCACCGCCTTCATCGCGCGCACGACCGATCCGCGCTATACCGCAACGCAGTTCGCGCTCTTCACGAGCCTGGCCTCGGTTCCTCGCTCGCTGGTTAACGCCGCGACCGGGTGGATCGTCGAGCAGACAGGCTGGTTCGCGTTCTTTCTCCTCTGCACTGCGCTCGCGCTGCCCGGCATGGTGCTGCTGCTGCGCGTCGCGCCGTGGGGAACGCCCGACCCAGCGAGAGCTTGAAGATCGCGCGCCGACGGGCGGTTCAGAGTCGCGCCGGAGCGCCGGATGAGGCGACCGCCCGCTCCCAGGCGCGGCGAACTTCCTGGACGATGCCCTCGACCGCAAGGCCATACATGCACGCATGCTGCGCTTTGGCATAGATCTGGCCGGGCGGATTGATACACGGTCCGCGCGGCGTTTTCGACACCGCGGGATCCTCGCGAAAGCAAGGTTGGCAGTACAACCCGAGACTGACGTTCGTGTTATGCGGGTATCCGGCGGCGCTCGCCTGCGTCGATCCCCAGAGAATCACTCCCGGCACGCGCCGTCCCGGCGCGCCAGCTTCATCGGTCCAGAGATAGTTAGTGAGATGGTTGGCGAAGGAATCGATCCCGAGGTGCAGCGTCGCATTCGCAACCAGCGC
>DASVFM010000020.1:0-2912 GCA_036380055.1 Casimicrobiaceae bacterium | reverse complement strand
TCGGCGCGCTCGGGCATCGCGCACGACCTCGAGCAGGCGCTCGAGGTGCAGGTCGAGATCGGCTTCCCGGCGGTCATTCGCCCCTCGTTCACGCTCGGCGGCACGGGCGGCGGCATCGCCTACAACAAGGACGAGTTCGTCGAGATGTGCAAGCGCGGACTCGACGCTTCGCCGACGCGCGAGCTCCTGATCGAGCAGTCGCTGCTCGGCTGGAAGGAATTCGAGACCGAGGTCGTGCGCGACAAGAAGGACAACTGCATCATCGTCTGCTCGATCGAGAACCTCGACCCGATGGGCGTGCACACCGGCGATTCCATCACGGTGGCGCCGGCGCAGACGCTCACCGACAAAGAATGGCAGATCATGCGCGATGCCTCGATCGCCATCCTGCGCGAGATTGGCGTCGATACGGGCGGCTCGAACGTGCAGTTCGCGATCAATCCCGAGGACGGACGGATGATCGTGATCGAGATGAATCCGCGCGTGTCGCGCTCCTCGGCGCTGGCGTCGAAGGCGACCGGCTTCCCGATCGCCAAGGTGGCGGCCAAGCTCGCCGTGGGGTACACGCTCGACGAGCTGAAGAACGACATCACCGGTGGCGCGACACCGGCTTCATTCGAGCCCACGATCGACTACGTGGTCACCAAGGTTCCGCGCTTCGCCTTCGAGAAGTTCACGGCGGCCGACGACCGGCTGACCACGCAGATGAAATCGGTCGGCGAGGTGATGGCCATCGGCCGCACGTTCCAGGAGTCGCTGCAGAAGGCGTTGCGCGGCCTTGAGACTGGGGTCGACGGCTTCAACCTGAAGACCGTCGATCCGCAGACGATCGCCGACGAGCTCGCCTATCCGCGCGCCGAGCGATTGTGGTACGTGGCTGACGCGTTCGGCATCGGGATGACGGTCGAGGAAATGTACGGCCACACGAAGATCGACCGCTGGTTCCTCGCCCAGATCAAGGAGATCGTCGATACCGAGCTCGCCATCGAGAAGCGCTCGCTCGTTGATTTCGACGCGGAAGAGCTGCGCTCGTTGAAGCGCATGGGGTTTTCCGACCGCCGTCTCGCGCACCTGTGGAAGTCGAACGAGGCCGAGGTGCGTGCGCGGCGCCACGCGCTTCGCATCCGCCCCGTGTACAAGCGCGTGGACACCTGTGCAGCCGAGTTCGCGACGCACACCGCCTACATGTACTCGACGTACGAGGAGGAGTGCGAGGCGCAACCGACCGACCGCCGCAAGATCATCGTCCTGGGCGGCGGGCCGAACCGGATCGGGCAGGGCATCGAGTTCGACTACTGCTGCGTGCACGCGGCGCTTGCTCTGCGCGAGGACGGGTTCGAGACGATCATGATCAACTGCAACCCGGAAACCGTCTCGACCGATTACGACACCTCGGACCGGCTGTACTTCGAGCCCCTGACGCTGGAGGATGTGCTCGAGATCGTGCACGTGGAAAAGCCGGAGGGCGTCATCGTGCAGTTCGGCGGACAGACGCCGCTCAAGCTCGCGCGCGACCTGGAGAAGAACGGCGTTCCCATCATCGGCACGACGCCGGACATGATCGACATGGCCGAGGACCGCGAACGCTTCCAGCAGCTGCTGCATCGCCTGAAGCTGCGTCAGCCTCCCAACCGCACTGCGCGTACCGAGGTCGGGGCGCTCAAGGCCGCAGAGGAGATCGGCTATCCGCTGGTCGTGCGCCCTTCGTACGTCCTCGGCGGCCGCGCCATGGAGATAGTGCACGAGCAGCGTGACCTCGAGCGCTACATGCGCGAGGCCGTGAAGGTGTCGAACGATTCGCCGGTGCTGCTCGACCGCTTCCTCAACGACGCAATCGAGGTCGACGTCGATGCTCTGTGCGACGGCAAGGAGGTCGTCATCGGCGGCATCATGGAGCACCTCGAACAGGCGGGCGTTCACTCCGGCGACTCCGCGTGCTCGCTGCCTCCCTTCTCCCTCTCGGCGGCGCTGCAGGACGAGCTCAGGCGCGAGACCGTGGCGCTCGCGCACGGGCTGAACGTCGTGGGCCTGATGAACGTGCAGTTCGCGATCCAGTTCCCCGATCACGAGAACGGCGGCAAGGGCGTGGTCTATGTGCTGGAGGTCAACCCGCGCGCCTCGCGCACGGTTCCTTACGTCTCGAAGGCGATCGGTCGCCCGCTCGCCAAGATTGCCGCACGCTGCATGGCCGGGAGGTCGCTCGCGAGCCAGGATGTCGCCGGCGAGATCGTTCCACCGTATTTCTCGGTGAAGGAGGCGGTGTTCCCGTTCATCAAGTTCCCGGGCGTAGACACCATCCTCGGGCCCGAGATGAAATCGACGGGCGAGGTGATGGGTGCGGGCGAATCCTTTGCCGAGGCCTTCCTCAAGTCCCAGCTCGCCGCGGGCGTAAGGCTCCCGAAGAGCGGCAACGTGTTCGTCAGCGTGAAGAATCCGGACAAGGCGCGCGTGCTCGACGTGGCGCGCACGCTCGAAGCTCTCGGCTTCACCCTCGTCGCCACCAAGGGGACCGCAGCTGCGCTCGCCGAGGCGGGGTTGCCTGTCCGGCCGGTCAACAAGGTCGCCGAAGGGCGGCCGCATATCGTCGACATGATCGTCAACGGCGAGATCGCGCTCGTCGTGAACACGGTCGAGGAGAAGCGCAGCGCTATTCAGGACAGCTACGTGATTCGCCGCGCAGCGCTCAACGGCCAGGTGCCTACCTACACGACGATCGCCGGCGCCCGCGCTGCCGCGCTCGGCATGCAGCTCCTGCGCGAGCTCGTTCCCTATTCGACGCAGAAGCTACACGAGCGGCTCACGGTCACGCCGGCGCGGCGCGAGTCGACCAAGCACGCCGCATGAGCAGGCACCCGATGACAATCGCGGGCGCGGAGCGCCTGCGCACGGAGCTGCAGCGCCTCAAGAGCGTC
>DASVFM010000019.1:0-26107 GCA_036380055.1 Casimicrobiaceae bacterium | reverse complement strand
TCGCCTCCGAATTCGGCGTCGTGCCTGTGCTGCCGTGCGACGTCACGCGCGACGATCAGATTGCCGCGCTGTTCGACGCGCTCGGCCGCGAATGGGGAGGGCTCGACGGGCTCGTGCACGCGATCGCCTTCGCCCCGCGCGAGGCGCTGTCCGGCGATTTCCTGAATGCGCTCTCGCGCGAGGCCTTCGCGGTCGCACACGACGTGAGCGCGTACAGCTTTTCCGCGCTTGCCAAGGACGCGCGTCCGCTGATGCAGGGCAGGCGCGCGGCACTGCTCACGTTGAGCTATCTCGGCGCGGTGAGGGCCGTGCCGAACTACAACGTGATGGGGCTCGCCAAGGCGAGTCTCGAGGCGAACGTCCGCTACCTCGCGCAGAGTCTCGGCCCGGAGGGAATCCGCGTGAATGCGATCTCGGCGGGCCCGATCAAGACGCTCGCCGCCGCCGGCATCAGCGGGTTCTCGAAGATTCTTCACTTCGTCGAGCGAACGGCGCCGCTGCGGCGCAACGTCACGATCGAGGAGGTGGGCAATGTTGCCGCGTTTCTCCTCTCCGACCTCGCCAGCGCGGTGACCGGCGAGGTGACCTATGTCGACAATGGCTTCTCGATCGTTGCCGCGGGGATGAGCGAGGAGTAGAACGCCGCACGTGCGCTCGCCCTCGGCATCCGGGTACGACGCGGTCATCGTCGGCGGCGGCCACAACGGGCTCGTCTGCGCGTGCTATCTCGCTGCCGGCGGCCTGAAAGTTGCGGTGTTCGAGCGCCGCGACATCGTCGGAGGTGCGGCCATCACGGAGGAGTTCCACTCCGGTTTCCGCAACTCCTCGGCGAGCTACACGGTGAGCCTGCTGCATCCCAAGGTGATCCGCGACCTTCGCCTCGCTGCTCACGGGCTGCAGATCGTCGAGAGGCCGCTCGCGAACTTCCTGCCGCTCTCGGATCGGGACTATCTGAAGGTCGGCGGAGGCCTGGCCGCGACGCAGGCGGAGGTCGGGCGTCGATCGCAGAAGGACGCCCAGGCGCTGCCGGGCTACTATGCGATGCTCGAGCGCGTCGCCAACGTTGTGCGGGCGCTGCTGCTCGAAACGCCTCCCAGCCTCGGAGGCGGAGCGGCCGAGCTCGTACGCGCCTGGAGAGCCGGTCGCGGGCTCAAGCGTCTTTCGCTCAGCGAGCGCCGCGATGTGCTCGATCTCTTTACCAAAAGCGCCGGCGACGTCCTCGACCAATGGTTCGAATCCGATCCGATCAAGGCGGCCTTCGGTTTCGATGCTGTCGTCGGCAATTTCGCGAGTCCGTACACTCCCGGCTCCGCTTACGTGCTGCTGCATCACGTCATCGGTGAGGTCAACGGCAAGCGGGGCCAGTGGGGCCACGCGCTCGGTGGCATGGGCGCGATCACGGAAGCGATGGCGCGGGAGGCGCGGCGGCTGGGTGTGGCGATCTTCACCGGGGCGCCCGTCGCGCGCGTAGTTGCGCGCGGCGGCGCGGTGACGGGCATCGCGCTCGCCGACGGCACCGAGATCGCCGCCCCGCGCGTGGTCGCCAACGTGAATCCGAAGCTGCTCTATCTGCAGCTCATCGAGCCTTCCGCGCTGCAGCCGGAGTTTCGGCGACGCATCGAGGGCTACCGCTGCGCATCGGCGACCTTTCGCATGAACGTCGCGCTGGATACGGCGCCCGAATTCACCTGCCTGCCCGGTGACGGGCCGCACCTGCGCTCAGGCATCATCCTCGCACCGTCGCTCGCCTACATGGAGCGCGCGTATTTCGATGCCCGCACGATGGGCTGGTCGCGCGAGCCGATCGTCGAGCTGCTCGTCCCCTCGCTCGTCGATCCATCGCTAGCCCCGCCCGGGAAGCACGTGGCGAGCCTATTCTGCCAGCACGCGAACCCGCTGCTGCCCGACGGGCGCAGCTGGGACGCTGCGAGGGAGGAGGTCGCCGACCTGATGCTGCGCACCGTCAGCCGTTTCGCTCCGAACTTTGCTGCGACCGTGATCGCGCGCAAAGTGCTCTCGCCGCTCGATCTCGAGCGTGACTTCGGCCTTGTCGGGGGCGACATCTTTCACGGCCAGCTCGTGCTCGATCAGCTCTTCGCGGCGCGACCCGTCCTCGGACACGGCGACTACCGCGGGCCGCTGCGCGGCCTGTACATGTGCGGCGCAGGCACGCACCCCGGGGGAGGCGTCAGCGGAGTGCCGGGACACAACGCGGCGCGCGAGATGCTGCGCGACGCCAGGCGTCGAAGGCATCGCGGCTAGTCGCGCAAAAAAGGCGGCGCCCCGCGACTCTCGCCGCGGGGCGCCACAGGTACAAGTCGAAGCCAGCCGGTAAGCCGGGTTCTGTTACGGCGCGCCCTAAGAGCGCGCTATGACCGCCATTCATCTAGGCGCCGCGTTGCCGCGACGCTCGAGCCACCTACCCGCGGACTCAGCGAGCAGCGTCATCGTCCGCCTGCTTGGTGTTGCTCCGGATGGAGGTTGCCGCGTTTCACCCGCATCCTTTTGGTCGGATGCGACTCGTCTCTGTGGCCCTGTTCCTCGCTTTCGCCGACGCTCGCGCGTCTGGCTTATGGCGTCTGGGCGTTACCCAGCATCCCGCTCTACGGAGCCCGGACTTTCCTCTGCCGGCACATGAGTTGCCTCACGCCGACAGCGACGGTCTGGCTGACTTCGAGCCCGTATTTTATCACCCTGACGCGTCCTCGACGCGCCAGTGCAGCAGCTCGCCTGCGAACAGTGGCACGACGCTTGTCTCGGCGAAAGGGTACTCTTCGGGAACCTTCCAGGACTCGCGGCGCAGCGTCACCTTGTCGCGGTTGCGCGGCAAGCCGTAGAAATCAGGGCCGTGGAAGCTCGCGAAGCCTTCCAGGCGATCGAGCGCATCCGCGCCTTCGAAGGCCTGCGCGTAGAGCTCGAGGGCCGCGTGCGCGGAATAGCAGCCCGCACACCCGCACGCGCTCTCCTTCGCGTGCCTGCCGTGCGGCGCCGAATCCGTGCCGAGAAAGAACTTGGGGCTGCCGCCCGTCGCGGCGCGCAGCAGGGCGAGCCGGTGCTTCTCGCGCTTGAGCACCGGCATGCAATACAGGTGCGGACGAATCCGCCCGGCAAGCAGTGCGTTGCGCGACCAGAGCAGGTGTTGCGGAGTGATCGTCGCGCCGACATGCGAGGCTGCGCCTGTCACGAAGTCGACGGCCTCCGCCGTGCTCGCGTGCTCCAGCACGACACGCAGATGCGGGAAGTCGCGCACGATCCGGCTGAGCACGCGCTCGATGAACACGCGCTCGCGGTCGAAGATGTCGATCTCCGGATCGGTTGCCTCGCCGTGCACAAGCAGAGGCAGGTTCTGCTGCTGCATTTCCTCCAGCACCGGGTAGACCCGCGAGATATCCCTGACGCCGGATTCGGAGTGGGTCGTCGCACCGGCGGGGTAGTACTTGACCCCAGCGATGAAACCGCTGCGGCGCGCACGCACGATCTCCTCGGCCGTTGTCTGCTCCGTGAGATACAGCGTGAGCAGAGGTGCGAAGCGCGATCCCGCCGGCAACGCGCCAACGATGCGCTCACGGTAGGCCGCCGCCGCCACAACCGTCGTTACGGGAGGTTCGAGATTGGGCATCACCACCGCGCGCCCGAAGACGCGCGCCGTAGCAGCGACCACCGCGCGCAGCGATTCGCCGTCGCGCAGATGCAGATGCCAGTCGTCGGGTCGGACGAGAGTGAGCGTCGATGCGGTCATCGTTGCAGCCGGGTAGCCACGCCAGTCGCCGCGGATCGTTCTTGCGTCGATTATAAGCGGCGGGTAAGGCATGCCCCTACAGAGGTTTGTCCCGGCAGCGAAAGCCGCTGCATGCGGTCCGCCTGGACGGCGAGCGAGGACTCGTCGAAGGCGGGTCGCGGAAACCGATCGCTTGCGCTGAGCGATTCAGGCTATAATCCCCGGTTCGTTGGGGCGCCACTGTGGATGCAGACGGCGCGCCGATTTAGGGAAACAGGGATCACGCAACTCATGGCGCAAGCAAACGCTAGCAAGGGACGCCGCACCCCTCCGCGCTCACCGACGGCCGCACCGCGGGCGACAGCGGCGCGGCCCGCGGAGAGCGGTGGGGGAAAGAAGGGCAAGGAGCTCACCGAAGAGGACTTGCTCAAGCAGGGCGAGAAGGACTACATGAACGACGCCCAGCGCGCGTTCTTCAAGCTGCGGCTCCTCGAATTGCGCGCCCAGCTGCTCAACAATGCCGACGATACGGGGCAGCACCTGCGCGAGAACGAAATCACGACCGATCCCTCGGACCGCGCGACCCTGGAGGAGGAATACACGCTCGAGTTGCGCACGCGCGATCGCGAGCGCAAGCTCCTCAAGAAGGTCGAGAAGTCGCTTCGGATGATCGACGACGGAACTTACGGTTATTGTGAGGAGACCGGCGAGCCGATTGGACTCGCGCGGCTGCTCGCTCGTCCGACCGCTACTTTGTCGCTCGAGGCGCAGGAGCGCCGCGAGCGCGTACAAAAACTATACGGCGACGACTGATCCCTTGCGCCTCGCGCGCAAGGAAAACGGCCCGGCGCGAGCCGGGCCGTTTCGCTTTCTGCGACTGCTTACAGCCCGAAGATGGCGCGATGCGACCAGCCCCCGGCCATGAAGAAGAGCATGGGGATCGAGAGCATCGTGTTGGTCCGCGACGCGAGAAACGCCACCCGCCGCGCCTTGGTCTTTTCCTCGTCGGTCGCGGGCTTCAGGCCGAGGATCTTCTGCTGATTGGGCCAGATCAGCACCCAGACATTGAACAGCATGATCGTGCCGAGCCAGGCGCCCATGCCGATCCCCGCCATGCCATGGCGGAACGTGAAAGCGTCGACAAACTTATCGCTCAGAAGCGTCGCGCCTGCGAGCCAGGTGACTACCGCCGCCCAGCGAAAATACAGTAGCGCCCTCGGCGCCACGTGCTTGGTGATGCCGGCGCCGGTTCCATCTGCCGTCGCGGCCTTCAACGCCGGCACCTGAACGAAGTTGAAATAGTAGAGCAGGCCTATCCACATCACACCGGCAAGGAAGTGGATCCACCGCGCTAGAGCCGGAACATAATCCATAGCCGTCACTCCCTCAGCCGAGAAGGCTCTTTACCACGAAGTAGAGGATCACCGTCAGAACCAGACCCGAGATGATCGTCCCCCAAAGCGAGTCAAGCGGATTTTTCATTTTCGTCGCTCCTTAACGTCGCGCACCCCCTCCGCGACGGGAAACTTCCAGCGGAGCAGGGTGTCGATCCATTGTAGCAAGCGCCGGGTGGGCAATCCAGCCGGCGGACCGCGCGCGGGAAGCAAGCGACCTGACGCGTCTTTGTATTAGTTCCAAGACCATGAAGGAGAGTCAGTCATGCGGATTTCCCTTCCACCACTCCCTTACGCGCAGGATGCACTCGCACCCGTCATCTCGGCACGAACGATCGGCTTGCATTACGGGAAGCATCACCGTACCTACGTCGACAACCTGAACCGGCTCGTCGCGGGGAGCGACCTCGAGGACAAGACACTCGAGGAGATAGTTCGGGCGACCGCAGGCAACGCGGCGCGAACGGAGATCTTCAACAACGCCGGCCAGGTGTGGAACCACAATTTGTATTGGCGCTCACTGCGCCCCGGAGGCGGCGGAGCGCCGAAGGGCGAGCTCGCCGATCGAATCGCTGCCGCGTTCGGTGACTACAAAGAGTTCAAGCAGCAGTTCGGAAAGGCGGCGCAGAGCCAGTTCGGCAGCGGCTGGGCTTGGCTTGTAGCCGACGGCGATGATCTGAAGATTGTGAAGACCGCGAATGCGGCCTCACCTCTCGCTCCGGCGCAGAGGGCGCTGTTTGCAGTCGATGTCTGGGAGCACGCCTATTATCTCGACTACGAGAATCGTCGAGCGGAGCACGTGGACGCCGTGCTCGACCGGTTGATCGATTGGGGATTCGCGACAGAGAACTTCGCGAACCGAAAGCGCGCGCCCGCACACGCCGCGCCAAACTGAGTGGCGCGGACCCGCGAATTCGGCGCACGCCTCCGGGGCGTGCGCGCCGCGGCTTGTTGCGCGGCACGGAAGGGCACATAATCACTGACCTTTTCCCGAGGGCGAGAACCGCTCGATGGCGTTTTCCCTGTTCCATAAGCCCGGGGCCAAACCCAAGGGCAAGCCCGAGCTGACGCCACAACACGATGCGCGCGCGCCCAACAAGCGCGGACCCGCATCAGCACGTGAAGTCGCGGACACGGCCAAAATCCAAGGTCGCGCAATCGGGAAGCCGGCGGCACAGGGCGAGATCCCGGACGCGCGGGATCGCGACATCACTCTGACCGGCCCCCCGAGCCTCATCGACTGGAGTCCCGGTTCGCCACCGAGCATCCAGGTCGCGGAAGCGAACCCGGGTCTTTGCGCCGTGCTCGAAAACGCAGCGCTGCTCTTCGCGAGCGGGCAAGCGCATCAGGCGCGACAGTTGCTCGAGCAAGGTGTGGCCACCGACGAGGAAGCGAAGCTCTCGCCGCTTGCATGGCTCGCATTGTTCGACCTGCTGCAGCGCGCGGGAGATCGCACCGCGTTCGATCAGTTCGCCTTGCAGTACGTCGTTGCCTTCGAGCGCTCGGCACCCGCGTGGGAAGAGCGGGGAACCAAACCGGATACGGCCGCCCGACCGGGGAGCGGCGGATATTTCGCGCTGACGGGCAAGCTTTCCACGGCCAACTCCGCCCAGATCGCGAACATGCTTGCAGCGACGAAGAAGCAACCGCAAGCGCGCCTGGATCTCGCCTCGCTCAGCGGTGCCGACGAAGCGGGGGCAAGGCTCCTGGCAAGCGCCCTCGCGCAGCTGCGCAAGCATCGATATGCCCTCGCCCTGCAGCACCCGGAGAAGCTTCGGCAGGCGCTCGAGCAGGCCGTGAAGCAGGGGCGCGATGCGGGGGAGGGATACTGGACGCTGCTCCTGGAACTGCTGCAGTGGCAGAACGACTTCAAGACCTTCGAGGATCGCGCGCTCGAGTTCGCGATCGCCTTCGAGCTCTCGCCTCCCTCGTGGGAGCCGCCGACCGATGTCGCAGCACCCGCCGCGGCGGCCGATCCGCTTCCGGTGATCGACGCGCCCACCGATACGCTGGTCTGGCAGGGTTGCATGGTCGGTCCGACTGACGCGCAACTGAAGAAGTTCACCGAGTTCCGCGAGGGGCGCAACGTGCTGCCCATCGACATGTCGGCAGTTGAGCGGATCGACTTCGTGTGCGCCGGCGCGCTGCTCAACGCGATAGGACGCGCCGAGAGTCAGCGCAAGAGCGTGCAGATCTCCGGCGCCACGCCGATCATTCGGGCGCTGCTTCTGCTGATCGGCATATCGCCCCGGCACTTCGTGAAGAAGCCGCAATAGCGCGCTCGCCCGCGTGTCGCGAGCGGGCCTTCTCTGATGGAAGCGTTTCACGGAACAACGATCCTCTCGGTTCGCCGCGGCGCGAGCGTCGCCCTCGGCGGAGACGGGCAGGTCACGCTCGGCAATGTCGTCATCAAGGCGACGGCGCGCAAAGTGCGCCGGATCTACAACGATCGCGTGCTGGCGGGATTCGCCGGCGCCACCGCCGATGCGTTCACGCTCTTCGAGCGCTTCGAGGCCAAGCTCGAGAAGCATCAGGGACATCTGCAGCGCGCCGCCGTCGAGCTGGCGAAGGATTGGCGCTCCGACCGTGTGCTGCGCCGGCTGGAAGCTACGCTGGCGGTCGCCGACTCGAACGCCTCGCTGGTCGTTACCGGCGCCGGCGATGTGCTCGAGCCCGAGCACGGCATCGTTGCCATTGGCTCCGGGGGCGCGTACGCGCAAGCCGCCGCGCGAGCGCTGCTCGCCCACACCCAGCTCCCCGCTGCAGAGATCGTGAAGGAGGCGCTCACGATCGCCGCCGAGCTCTGCATCTACACCAACGAAAACCTGGTGATCGAAACGCTGGAGGGGAGCTGATGCAGGCGGGCGCGGGCGGCGCGCCGCGCGACGCCGTCGTTCTCGGCGCCGGTCCCGTGGGTCTCGCGCTCACCGCAGCGCTGGCGCGCGAGGGACTCGCGGTGACCATCGTCGACCGGACGGCGGTTGCTGCATTCGACGATCAGCGAGACCAACAGGACTGGGACGCCCGCGTCTATGCGATCAGCCCCGGCAGCGCGGAATTCCTGCGCAGCATCGGTGCCTGGCAGCGCCTGCCGGTCGAGCGTCTTGCCGCGATCGAGACGATGGACGTTCGCGGTGACGCGAGTGGTCGCATCGTATTCACGGCCTACGAGCTCGGCGAAAGGGCGCTTGCTTGGATCGTCGAGCACCGGGAGCTCATGGCGGCGCTGACGGAGACGGTGCGCACCTGCGAGCGCGTCGAGGTGCTCGCGCCGTGCGAGCCGGCTTCGATTGCGTGGCACGCCGAAGCAGCCGAGCTGCAGCTCACCGACGGGCGCAGCATCGCGGCGGCGCTGATGGTCGGCGCCGATGGGGTGCGCTCCTGGGCGCGCACGCAGGCGGGAATCGGAAGCGAGCCTCGCCCCTACGGTCAGACCGCGGTGGTGGCCAACTTCGCGACCGAGCATGCGCACCGAGGCTGCGCCCATCAGTGGTTCCTCGGCCAGCAAGGCGTGCTCGCATGGCTTCCGCTGCCCGGCCGACGAATGTCGATCGTGTGGTCAGCGCCGGAAACGCTCGCGGGAGAGATCGCGGCGCTCGACCACGGACAACTCGCGCAGCGCGTGGCGAGCGCGGGCGCCAACGCCTTGGGGCGGATCGAGCTGATCACCGCGCCGGCGACCTTTCCACTGTCCTTCCTCAAGCTGGCTTCGGCAGTCGCACATCGCTTCGCGCTGGTTGGCGATGCCGCACACGGCGTCCATCCGCTCGCCGGTCAGGGCGTGAACCTCGGCTTCGGTGACGCCGCCGCGCTGGCCGCGGTCCTCGGCGCACGAGGCCCGGTGAGCGATGCCGGCGCCGGGATTCTCCTCGAGCGCTACGCGCGCAGACGCGCTTTGCCCGTGCTGGCGATGCAGGTTGTCACCGATGGGCTGGTGCGCCTGTTCGACGCGCCGTCGCTGCAGGGCCTTCGCAACGGCGGCATGCGTGCCGTGGGCGCCTTGTCTCCGTTAAGGCGGCTTCTGGCTTCGGCCCCGCTGCGCTAAACTGTCGCTCCCTTTCGACGCCGCGGAGTGTTCGTGCGCCTACATTGGTTTGCTGCTTCAGTCCTTGCGGCCTGCGTCTGGCAGGCGCCACCCGTTCTAGCGCAGGATGCCGCGAAGCCCGACGCCGCGACACGGGAGGCGGCCGCAGTCAGGAAACTGCTCGAGACGAAGTTCCCGGGTGCCGTCATAAGCAACGTGAGCAGGTCGCCGTACTTCGGCCTCTATGAGGCGCAGTTCGACGACAGGCTGGTCTACACGGATCCACAAGTTACCTACGTCGTCGTCGGCGCCGTGTTCAGCGCCGACACGAAGGAGAATTTGACCGACGCCCGGCTGCGCGAGCTCACGCGCGTGCCGTGGGATTCGCTGCCGCTCAACCTCGCCTTCAAGCGGGTGAAGGGAAACGGCTCACGCCGGCTGGCGATCTTCGCCGATGCTGACTGCCCGTTTTGCAAGAAACTCGAGGGCGATCTCAGACGGGTCGATGATGTAACGATCTACACGTTCCTGTTTCCAATCGGCGAGCTCCATCCCGATGCGGCGCGCAAGTCCGCGATCCTTTGGTGCGCGCCGGACAGGGCCAAGGCCTGGGAGGCTTATTTCTCCTCCGGCAAGCTTCCCGACAACAAGGGCGACTGCCCCACCCCGATCGCCGAGACCGCGGAACTCGGGAAGCGACTCCACGTCGGTGCCACGCCGACGCTGGTGTTCGCCGACGGCTCGGTTGTGCCGGGGGCGATCCCGCTCGCCGAGCTCGAGCGGGAGATCAGCAAGGGCGAAGCGCAGGCGAAGAAGCTCGCTTCCGAGAAAAAGTAGCAGGCGGCATCGCGACGGAGGCAACCGTGGCAATTCTCGACTTCATCAGCAAGCAGTTCATCGACATCATCCAATGGACGGATGATTCGCGCGACACGCTTTCCTTCCGCTTTCCCGACGAGGACAAGGAGATCAAGCGCGGCGCGCAGCTCATCGTCCGGGAATCGCAGATCGCGCAGTTCGTCTACCTGGGCCAGTTCGGCGACACCTTCGCCCCGGGCAAGTACACGCTGACCACGGACAACATTCCGGTGCTCACGGACCTCAAGGGCTGGAAGTACGGTCTCGAGAGTCCGTTCAAGGCCGACGTGTACTTCGTGACGACGCGCCTTTTTACCGGCAACAAATGGGGCACGGCTAACCCGGTGATGATGCGCGATCAGGATTTCGGCGTCGTGCGCCTGCGCGCCTTCGGCATCTACGACTTTCGGATCTCGGATCCCAAGCTCTTTCTCAAGGAGGTTGCGGGAACCGACGATCACTTCCGCCTCGACGAGTTCAACGACACGATGCGCTCGCGCATCGTGAGCGTGTTCTCCGAGGCGCTCGCACAATCGAAGATCCCGGCGCTTGACGTGGCGGCGCGCTACGCCGAACTGGGTGCGGCACTGCTGCCACTGATCAATCCGCAGACCACCTCGAAGTACGGCCTCGAGATCACGAGCTTCGTGGTCGAAAACGTCTCCGTGCCGCCGGAGGTCGAGCAGGCCATCGACAAGCGCTCGAGCATGGCTGCGGTGGGCAATCTCAACGATTACGTGAAGTTTCAGATGGCGCAGGGCTTGGAGAAGGGCGACGGGGGCGCCGGCGGCATGGCCACGCAGATGGCCGTGGGGATGGCGATGGCCCAGCAGATGATGAACCAGACCGGCGGCATCCTCGGCGGTCAGGCAACGCCTGGCGTGCAGGCTCCCGGCGCAGCCCAGGCACCGGCGACTGATCTGATGTCGCCCGCGCAGGTGGCGCAGCTCCTCGGCGTGGCCGAATCCGACGTGATGGCGAGTCTCGAGAAGGGCGATCTCAAGGGCAAGCAGATCGGGACGCAATGGCGCATCACCCGGGCCGCCGTCGATCAGTTCCTGCACCCCTGAGCGAACCATGATCCGGCGCCTGGCATTGGAAGGATTGTGGCTCGCGGTGCTCACCTGCTTCGCGCTTTTCGCGGCGGTGGCGGCGCACGCGCAAGACCCGCGAGCGACCGCGGCGCAAGGTGCTGCGCGTGCATGGCTTGCGCTGGTCGACAAGGGCGATGTGGACGTGGCCTATGCAACCTCAGGCAAGAAATTCCAGGAGCAGCTCGACGTGGAAGGCTGGCGCGCGGCGGTCGCCAAGGCGCGCGAGCCGCTCGGAGCGTTCGTAAACCGGACGGCGGTCGCGACACGGTTCGATACGAAGTTTCCCGGTGGGCCCGACGGAGACTACGCTCAGATTCTCTTCGAGAGCGAGTACGCAGACGGACAGAAGATCCACGAGACGGTCACTCTCGAGCGCGAGTCCGACGGCGTGTGGCGCGTGATGGGCTATCTCATCCGCTGAAGTCCGAGCTCGCCTAGCCAATGACGGATCCGCCCGGATCCGCGCCTGAGATTGCGGCGCGGCAGAAGTATTCTTGCCCTGCCTGCGGCGCAGAGGCGGTATGGAATCCCGGCAAGCAGGCGCTGGTTTGCGCCTTCTGCGGCACGGTCTCCCCGGCAAAGCTCGATGTCGACACGGGCAAGATCGTCGAGCACGAGCTCGTCGCCGCGCTGCGCAGCCTCGGCGAGGATCGTCGCGGCTGGCAGAGCGACAAGCGCTGTGTGAAATGCCAGAGCTGCCAGGCGATCTCGGTGCTCGACCCGGCGCGGCAGGCGCAACGCTGCGAATTCTGCGGCTCGGCGCAACTCGTGCCCTATGAGCAGAGCAGGGAGTCCTTCCGCCCGGAGAGCCTGCTCCCGTTCAGAGTCACCGAGGCGCAGGCGCGCGACGGCATCCGCGCCTGGTACAGCCGGCTGTGGCTCGCGCCCGGTGCGCTCAAGCGCCGCGCGCTGACCGACACGGTCAAGGGCGTCTACCTCCCCTACTGGACCTTCGACGCGCACGTCGACGCCGAGTGGACGGCCGAGGCAGGCTACTACTACTACACGACCGAGAGCTACACCGACGCGAGCGGGCGCACGCAGTCGCGTCAGGTCCAGCACGTGCGCTGGGAGCCGGCCACGGGCAGGGTCTCGCATTTCTTCGACGACGACCTTGTATGCGCGTCGATCGGCGTTCACCCGGATCTCGTCCGCGGAATCGAGCCGTTCCCCACGGCCGAGCTCAAGCCCTACGATGCAGGTTACGTTGCAGGCTGGGTCGTCGAGCGTTACCAGATCGATCTGCTCGCCGCGGCGAAGGCCTCGCGCGAAGCGATGGATGCGAAGCTGCGACAGATGTGCGCAGCGCAGATTCCGGGAGACACCTATCGCAACCTCGAGGTGCGCGCCAGCTACTCGGGGCAGACTTTCAAGCACGTCCTGGCGCCGATCTGGCTGCTGAGCTACTCCTTCGGGGCGAGGGCTTTCCAGGCGGTGATGAACGGGTTCACGGGTACGATCAAGGGCGAGTATCCGAAGAGCTGGGTCAAGGTGACGCTGCTCGTGCTTGCGATCATCGTGCTCGTGCTGATCGCCTTTTCGCTGGGCACGCATCGATGAGGCGAACCGAACACCGGCAGGAGGTGCCATGCATGCTGCAATCGTGACGGGTGTTTCGCGCGGACTAGGCGAGTCGATCGCGGCGGCGCTCCTCGCGGGAGGCTATACGGTGCTCGGCGTCGGACGCCGCAGCAGCTCGCGCCTCGCGGGCGAGCGCTACCGCTTCGCTTCCTTCGACCTCGCCGATGCGGAGAAGACGCGCGGGGCGCTCGAGGCGCCGTTTCGGGCGCTCGCCGCGGAGAAGCCGGAATCGGTCTGCCTCGTCAACAATGCGGCGGTCGCCGGACCGGTCGGCGTGCTGGGGCGGCTCCAGGACGCCGCGAGCCTCGGATCACTCGAGGTAAACCTCATCGCGCCGCTCGCGCTCTGCAACCTCTTCTGCGCCGTCTTCGCCGATGAGCGCCTGTCCCGTCGTGTGATCAACGTCTCGTCCGGCGCGGCGCAATCGGCGCTCCCCGGCGAAGGGCTCTACTGCGTGGCCAAGGCCGGTCTCGAAATGCTGACCAGGGTGCTCGCCGCCGAGCAGAAAGCGCCCGGCTTCCGTGCAATCAACGTGCGGCCGGGAATCATCGACACGGAGATGCAACTCTTTGCGCGCTCGCAGTCGCCGGACGCGCTGCCCTGCGTAGACATGTTTCGCGAATTTCACAGCCAGGGGCGCCTCGTGCCACCCGACGTCGTGGCGGAGAAGATCGTGGCGAAACTCGTGCTCGCCGATGTCGAGCACGGACGCACGTACACGTACCAGGAGCTTTGAGGCGCCGCCGCTCGCAGCTTCAGTGCCGCGCGGGCAGCGGGCGGAGGCGATATTCGAGCAGGCTCGGTTCCGCGCCGGCCTCCCAGGTGAAGCAGTAGATCTCGTTGCGATCGGCGGTGAGCTCGCCGCCGTCCTGCTTCACGTCGCGGCGCGTGATCGGCACGATCACCGCGTTTCCTTCGGGGTAGTGGACGTTGAAGGCGACCGGCGCGACGCTGCTGAAGTAGTAGTCGACGCGCTCGCCGGCGTCGAGCCGCGCGCACTGCTCGTAGACTGCGTACGGCGCCAGCTCGATGCCGGCGGCGCCACGCGGAGCGTCGAGGCGGTACGGGGCATCCGTGCACGCGGCGAGCATGAGGCCGATCGCTGCAGTGTAGCTAGCGGACCGCACGCCGGCGTCCTCGGCGCGTGCCTCGCTCCCAGTCTTCGGCGAGAATCGCCCAGCGCTGGTGATCACGCCAGCGGCCGGCAATCTTCACGTAGCGCCGCGAGAACCCCTCACAGGTGAAGCCCGCGGCTCGAACGAGCGCGACGGAGCGGCGATTGCCGGGCTGCACGTTGGCCTCGATGCGATGCAGCCTGAGCTTGCGAAAAGCCGCGTGCAGGACGAGCGCGAGCCCTTCGGCCATGTAGCCGCGCCCGGCGTGCGGCGCGAGCCCGTAATAGCCCAGATAGGCGCTGCGAAAAGACCCACGCACTATCTCGCTCAGGTTGAACACGCCGACCGGTGCGTCATCGTCCGCCCGGCATACAAGAAAACCCACTTGGGTAGCGCTCGCGCGGCGCGACCTCGCTCCTGCGAAGCGGCGCAGATAAGTCGCGAAACCCGCGGCGGATATCGGCGCGCGGACCCAGTTCGCGTGCAGCGCGCGGCTCGCTCTGACGGCCGCGACGAACGCCGGGCCGTCGACGGGCCGCGGGCTTCGCAGGTAGACGCTGCCGCCCGCTGCGCGAGTCGTGCGTTTGGCCGCTGGCATAATCGGCATATTAGCAACCGACCTCGAGCGAAGATGAGCAAGTGGGTGGAAGGCAAGGTGGTCGACAAGCATCTATGGACCGACCGGCTGGTCACCCTGCGCATCGCCGCGCCCGAAGTGAGCTTCGTCGCCGGCCAATTCGCACGCCTCGCGCTTCCCGCGCCCTCCGGCGCGAAGGAGCCGATGCTGGGGCGCCCCTATTCGTTCGTCAATCCGCCCGATCGAGCGCCGCACGAGTTCTATTTCAACGTGCTGCCTGAAGGGCCGCTATCGCCGCGACTGGCGGCACTCGCCACCGGCGATCCGGTGTGGCTGCTCGATCGCGCGAACGGCTTCTTCTGCGCCACGGAGCTGCCCGACGCAGCCGCCTTGTGGTGTCTGTCCACAGGCACGGGCCTCGGCCCTTTCCTTTCCATCCTGCGCACCGAGGAGCCGTGGGAGAAGTTCGAGCGAGTCGTCCTAGTTCATGCCGTGCGGCATGCGGCTGATCTTTCCTACGGCGAGGTCATCGCTGCCATCGCAAGCGCGCGCCTCGGTCGGTTCGGATTCGCCAGCTTCGTGAGCCGGGAGGCGCACCGCGGCGCCCTGCCGGGGCGCATCCCGGAAGCGATCCGCGACGGTCGCCTTGAGGCGCGCACCGGAGTTCCGCTGACCGCGGCCAACGCGCACGCGATGTTATGCGGGAATCCGGACATGGTACGAGAGACACAGGCCGTGCTCGAAGCGCGCGGCATGCGCCGGCACCGCCGGCGAGAGCCTGGGCACTTCACGGTGGAGACCTACTGGTAGCGGCCAACGCGTTGCCGATGCCCAACGCAAGGTGTTGAGGAGGCCGCGGCGCGAGCCCGCAGCGGGGGGCCCCGCGAAGCGGGGATCGCGCGTGGCGAATCGATGCAGGGGGCCGACGCGCGGCCGATGCCCAACGCAAGGTGTTTGAGGAGGCCGCGGCGCGAGCCCGCAGCGAGGGGCCCCGCGAAGCGGGGATCGCGCGTGGCGAGTCGACGCAGGGGGCCGACGCGCGGTCGATGCCCAACGCAAGGCGTTGAGGAGGCCGCGGCGAACATGGCCGCGGTGGCCGCCCCAACCCAGCCACTTTGTACACGACGGCTCGCCCAAGAGCTGACGTGCGCTTGTCGCCCTGTGCGCGGGATCGTCGCGCCGAAAACCTCGCGCCCGGGATCAGCCTTTGACTTCGAGGAGTTCGACTTCGAAGATCAGTGTTGCGTCGGGAGGGATGACGCCTCCGCCGGCGCCGCGCCGGCCGTAGGCCATGTATGACGGGATGATTAAGGTGCGCTTGCCGCCGACGCGCATGCCGGGCACGCCCTCATCCCAGCCGGCGATCACCTGACCGCTTCCTAGAACAAAACTGAACGGAGTCGGCCCATCGCGCGAAGAGTCGAATTTCTTGCCCTTTTTGTCAGTCGCGTAGGGATCGTAGAGCCATCCGGTGTAGTGAACAACGACGGTCTTTCCCTTGACCGCCTCAGCGCCTGTTCCAGCGGTTGAATCGATCTTCTCGAGTTTCGTGACGTTGGCACCCATCTTGCTTTCCGGTGTATTGGGAGCGCCGGCAGGTGCCTGCGCGAGCGCGATCGCCGAGGGAACAAGGAAGACTGCGGCGGTGGCAGAGGCGAGACGCCAGGCGCGGTTCAGAATCGCATCGGAGATCATATCGAGGATTGGCGGATGGTGATTGGAGGCAACGGCTTTCGCTCGCGCGAGGACATTGTCGTAATTTGCTCCATTACGGCACTGTTTTGCATCGCTGGCGATTATGGGCTATAAGCTAAAGTTACGCCACACGGTTGATCCGCTTCGCGCGGAGCGGCATTGACCGCCAAAGGCGGCGCGGCTCGAACTGCTTCCGCTCGACGCCCGTCGGGTGCACCCATGAAGGCGATGCTCGGATTTCTCACCGCTCAGGCCAAGGAACCGGCCGACCCGCTGCAGAGCGCGAAGAGCGCCGGCGCGTGGCTGCGCGAGCTGCCGGCGCTCGACGTGATCGGACGGCAGCAGCACGTGATGCGCGCTCTGGATACGATGCGCAAGTCGCAGCCGACCATCGACCTCTCGCGCGTAGGCGCGATTCAGTTCGTCGATGCAGCGCTCGGCGCCGATCGGCGGCAGCTGATAAAGCAGTACATCGAGAATGCGGAAGGCTCGCCGAAGCTCGCCGAGCGCATCTGGCATTCGCTGTGGGAGATAAGCCAGGCGTTCACGCTCACCTATCAGACGGCGCTCGAGCACGCCCTGGGTCAGCCCGCAAACGCGCGTTGGAAGTCCGTGCTGCCGCTGTTGTTCGTCCGGCTCGTGCACTTTCACGGCACCGATGCGAAGCTGCGCGTCTTCAAATACGAGCGCTGGATTCCCGCCAAATGGATGGAACTGCACCAGATCTACCTGCGCGCATGCGAGATGTCCTGCGATCGGGTAGCAGCCGCGCTCCCGGCGGCCGGCAGCGGCGCTCAGACGTGGACGGCCGAGCAGGAATACCTCTACGTGCTGCTCGTGCACCAGCTCAACACCGGCAACCTCGGTCCTGCAGAGATCGACTGGGCGAGCTCTCAGCTCAGGGCTTGGAGCCGCCGCTTGTCGCTCGATCAGATCCCCAAGTCGGTCGAAGGCTTCTTCGTGGACCTGGCTGGTCGCGCCGGGTTGGTGAGACGCAACGGCAACGACCGTGGCTCGATGCTGCGCTACGTCGACACGACCCCGCTCTCGGATGCGCTCGAGCGCGCCGTCGCCGCGCTGCGCGAGGCCGAGTCGACCGATCAGGGCCCGGTGGCAGCGATCAATCAACAGCGCCAGGCGGTGCTGCGCAAGATTCACCCCGCGTTGTCGCCGACGACAGCGGCAGATCTTCGCCGCGATCCGCGCACCGCGGTCGCCGTGTCCGCCCGTGTGCGCATTGGCCTTGCACGCATCTGCCAGGACCTGGGGTCCAAAGCGAGCGGCGAGTCCGCCCCCGAGCCAAGCGCCGGCACCGAGCAAATAGAAGTCTTCCCGGTGGCGGGAGCTCCGCGCCCGAAGCGCAAGCCGCTCGTGGAGGACGATTCGCTCGCGGCGAGCCTGTCCTCCTGGACCGACCCGATGTGGGAGGTCAAGGATCGGAGCGTTGCGGGGCTGCGCATTGCGGCCACCGGAGGAATCGGCCAGAGCCTCTCGCTCGGCGCGCTCGTGGCTGTGCGGCAATCGGATGTGGACGGTTGGCTGCTTGGCGTAGTCCGGCGGCTCAATAAAGTGTCGAGCGAGGAAGTCGAGGCCGGGGTCAACATCATCGCCGAGCGGATGGTCGCAGTGACGCTCGCCGCGAAGCGCCGCGCCAACGAGGAGATGAGCTACGTCATCGACGGGCTCGATCTGTCGACCATGGGCGAGCGCTTCGGTGGCTTGTATCTGCCGCCGCCATCGCGACCCGACAAGCCGCTCGCCATGAAGACGCTGATCGTGCCGACTACCGAGTACGCCGACGGCCGCAACGTGATTCTCACGACGACCAACTCCGTTTACACGGTCGCGCTTCGCTATCTTGTAGAGCAGCGCCCGGACTGGAGCTGGGCGACCATTCAGATCCTCGACAAGCAACCGCGGGAAGGCTGACCGCTCGACCCCGGTTGCAGCGCGCCTCGGCATCTCGCCGCGTGACCCCTCGACGTCGCTGCGCGCGTGGCTCACTCAGTCGAGCGGCCGGAACTTCAGGGTCAGGTTGCGGCGGAACATCTCGGGCGTATCCGGGCGCGGCAGCGGCGAGGACTTGAGAATCGCCCGCTGCACGGCCTCATCGTACGCACGCACGCCGCTCGACTTGCCGAGCTGCACGTCGATGATCTCTCCAGTCGGCAGCTGCACGACATCGAACACGGCCTCGGGATTGCCTGCCATGTCGGGTGGAAGGACGACGTTCCCCCGGATCTTCGCCTGGACGCGGCGAATGTAGTCCGCGTCCGCTTTCGCGCGCGCGGCGTTCAGTGCGACCTGCTGCTGCGCCCGCTGCTCGCGCTCGGCCTGCGCTTTGAGCGCGGCGGCTTCGAGTGCCTGACGCTCGCGCGCCTCGGCGAGACGCTTCTCCTGCTGCTTGCGCTCCGCCTCGCGCTTCTGCGCTTCCTGCTTCTCGCGTTCCTTGCGCTCGCGCTCGGCCTGCGCCTGCTTTTCCTTCAGCGCAATGTCGGGCTTCGCGGGCGGCTCGGCCTTGGGGACGGGCTTCGGCGGCCCCGGCACCGGCTTGGGAGGCTCGGCCTTCGGTGGCTCGGACGGCTCCGGCGGTGGCGCGGGCTTGGGCGGCTCGACCGGCGGTTGCGGTTGTGGTGCCTTCACCTGTTCCGTTTTTTCCACCGGCGGGGCGTAGACCTCGACCGCGACGGTTTCTGGCAATGGATTGCGCCACGAAACGTGAAAGATCAGGAACAGCACGAACCCCAGGTTGACCGCGATCGCCAATATCGCGGCGATCCATTTGCCGGCCGAACGGCCGGAGTCCGCTCGCTGCGGTCTCATGCCGGTCAGTTCTGTTTGGTTAGCAGCTTGAGCCCGACCTTGCGCACGCCGCCGCGCTGAAGGGCGTCGAGCACGTCCATCACCTCTTCATAGCGCACCGAGCGGTCGGCGGCGATGACCACCGCCTGGTCGGGACTTTTCGCCTGCCGATCGCGCACGCGCGCCACGAGCTCGGCGCGCGAAACCCGCAGGTTTGGTGCAGCCGGACCCTCGCTAAGCCAGAGCGACCGATCGGTTCGCAGCGAGATCTCGATGGGGGCGACGGGCGCAGCGAGCTTCATACCGACGCTCGGCAGGTCGACCACTCCCGGCGTGATCAGCGGCGCGGTGACCATGAAGATCACGAGCAGCACCAGCATCACGTCGATGTAGGGCACGACGTTGATCTGGTTGATCGATTTGCGGTGGTGACGCAAGACTCAGCCCTGCCGCTGCAGAATGTTCGAGAATTCCTCGATGAAGGTTTCGAACCGGGTCGCCAGCCGATCGACGTCGTGGGTATAGCGGTTGTACGCGATGACCGCGGGAATCGCGGCGAAGAGCCCGATTGCGGTGGCGATGAGCGCCTCGGCGATGCCGGGAGCCACCTGCGCCAGCGTGGCCTGCCCGACGCTGGCGAGCCCCCGAAAAGCGTTCATGATGCCCCAGACGGTTCCGAACAGCCCGATGTACGGCGATACCGAGCCAACGGTCGCGAGGCCGGCGAGGTTGGCCTCCAGCGCGTCGGTCTCCCTCTGGTAGGAGGCGCGCATCGCGCGGCGCGTGCTGTCCATCGTCGCGCCCGCAGTGCTCCCCTGGCGGCGGTGCTTGGCGTACTCGCGAAAGCCCGCCGAGAAAACGCGCTCGAGCGCGCCGCCGCGGTTCTGGCTCGCCCGCTGGAACAGCTCGTTCAGGTCGCCTCCCTTCCAGAACTCGTCCTCGAAGCGGTCGGTCTCGCGCGCGGCACGCTTCAGGCTGAACAGCTTGATGAAGATCTGCCACCACGACCAGAGCGAGAACGCGAACAGCAAGGCGATCACCGACTGCACGACCACGCTGGCGTTGGCGATCATCGCGACGAAACTCAGGTCCGAATGCAGGTTCAAGCTGAAACCTCCATCTTTGCGGCCACGGCGGCCGGTATGCGCACCGGCCGCCCGCTCGAGCGATCCAGGCAGGCGAGCGTCACCGTGGCGCGGGCCAGGGTAGCGCCGTTGCGCAGCACGTCCTGCGCCATTACCAGCCGCCCCCGGCCGCGCTCGCGCAGCCTAAGCGTGACCTCCAGCGCGTCGTACAGCCGGGCCGGCTCCTTGTACTCGATCTCCAGGCGATGGACCACGAAGCTGACGCCATGTTCACGCTCGAGCGCAGGCAGCGTGAAGCCCGCCCGGGCGAGCCACTCGGTGCGGGCGCGCTCGAGAAACTTGAGGTAGTTGGCGTAATAGACGATCCCGGCGGCGTCGGTGTCCTCGTAGTAAACGCGTACGGGCCAGCGAAAGGGCTCCGCCGTCGTCATTCGCTCGAGAAGAGCTCGCCCACAGTACCGGGAGGGGCAAGGCCGAAATGGCGGTAGGAAAGAGCGGTGGCGACGCGACCGCGGTTGGTGCGCTGGAGAAACCCCTGCTGGATCAGGAACGGCTCGAGCACGTCCTCGATCGTGTCCCGCTCCTCGCCGATCGCTGCGGAGAGGTTGTCGATGCCTACCGGCCCGCCGGCGAACTTGTCGAGCACGCAGCGAAGGAGCTTGCGATCCATGACGTCGAGGCCGGACGTGTCGACGTCCAGCACAGACAGCCCCGCGTCGGCGACATCGCGCGTGATCCGGCCGGTTGCCCGGACCTCGGCGTAATCGCGTACGCGGCGCAGCAACCGGTTCGCCACGCGAGGCGTTCCGCGCGCGCGCCGCGCGATCTCCAGACTGCCTTCGGGCTCGAGCGCGATCTCCAGCAGCTTCGCGGAGCGCGTGACGATGCGCGTGAGCTCCTCCGGAGTGTAGAACTCCAGGCGGGCGACGATGCCGAAGCGGTCGCGCAGCGGATTGGTGAGCATGCCGGCGCGCGTGGTCGCGCCGATCAGCGTGAACGGGGGCAAATCGAGCTTCACCGATCTCGCTGCCGGTCCTTCGCCGATCATGATGTCGATCTGGAAATCTTCCAGCGCGGGATAGAGGATCTCTTCCACGACGGGCGAGAGACGGTGGATCTCGTCGATGAAGAGCACATCGCGGGGCTCGAGATTCGTCAGCAGCGCTGCCAGATCGCCGGGGCGCTCCAGAACCGGGCCGGAGGTCTGGCGCAGGTTGACGCCGAGCTCGTGCGCGATGATGTGCGAGAGCGTGGTCTTGCCCAAGCCCGGCGGCCCGAACAGCAGCACGTGGTCGAGCGACTCTTTGCGCCGGAGCGCAGCCTCGATGAAGATGGCGAGCTGGCTGCGGATCTTCTCTTGGCCGACATACTCGGTCAGCGCGCGCGGGCGCAGCGTGCGCTCGAACGCCTCCTCCTGTGGAGTCGCGGGAGCTGCGACGAGGCGATCGGTTTCGATCATGGACGGAGCGTGCGGATGCCGCGCATTATGCCTTGGCCAGGAGCTTCAGCGCCTGCTTGATGCCGTCGGCCACGGCTACCCCTTCGGGGAGCTGCTTGACTGCGTGCACCGCCTCCTTGTCGCTGTAGCCGAGCGCGAGCAACGCGTTGAGTACATCCGAAGTCACGGGAGGCGCTCGATGCACGCCGACTGCAGCCGTGAGATCGGCGCCGAGCTTGTCCTTGAGCTCCAGCAGCAGCCGCTCGGCGGTCTTCTTGCCGATACCGGGGATCTTCGTGAGCCGTCCCGATTCCTGCAGGCTGACCGCCTGCGCAAGCTCGGCCACCGACAGTCCGGAGAGCACGGAAAGCGCGGTGCGCGCACCGATGCCGCTGATCCGGATGAGCTGGCGGAATGCGCGCCGCTCGGCCTCCGAGCCGAATCCGAACAGCAGATGCGCGTCCTCGCGCACGATCAGATGCGTGAGCAGCGTGATGTTTTCGCCAACGCCGGGGAGGTTGTAGAACGTGCTCATCGGGACGTCGATCTCGTAGGCGACGCCGCGCACGTCGAGCAGGATCTGCGGGGGGTTCTTCTCGACGAGCGTTCCGGAAAGACGACCGATCATGGGAAACGGCGGGCGGCGTAAGCGGCATTATCCCATGACGACAGCGATGCGATCGGCGCGTTCCGCACGCGCTAGCGAAACCGGCCGCGCGGCCTTCCGCGCTTCGCATAGGCGACGCCGCCGAAGCCCTTGCCGCCGTGGGCGTGACAGATTGCGCAGGCGAGCGCGTCGGCCGCGTCGGTCGAGGGGCGCGCCGGCAGCGCGAGCAGGCGGCGCACCATCTCCTGCACCTGCTCTTTGGCCGCCTGACCGTGTCCGACCACCGCCTGCTTGATCTGCAACGCCGTGTATTCGTTGACCGGCAGCTCGGCCAGGACCGCGGCGGAAATCGCGGCTCCGCGTGCCTGCCCGAGGAGCAGCGTCGAGCGAGGGTTTACGTTGACGAACACCTTCTCGATCGCCACCTCGCACGGTACGTGGGTCGCGATGACGGTCCCGAGGTCGCGCAGAATGATCTTCAGTCGCTCCGGGAGCTCGCCCGGACTCATCCGGATGCAACCGCTCGTCACGTAGCGAAGCCGCGTGCCGTTCACTTCGATCACTCCGAATCCCGTGACGCGCAGACCGGGGTCGATCCCCAGTATTCGCCGCGCCCCTGGAGGCTCAGCGCGGTCTGACATGGGCCGGGGGAAGGCGCACGGCTACGCCGGCTCGAGCACCGCGGTCGTATAGACTTCCTGCACGTCGTCAAGCGCCTCGAAAGCGTCGAGGAGCTTCTGCATCCGGGCCGCGTCCTCGCCCTTGAGCGACGTTTCGGAGAGCGGCTTCATCGTGACCTCCGCGAGCTCCGGCTTCAATCCCGCTTTGACCAGCGCTTCCCTCACGGGGACGAAGCTCTGCGTGGTCGTGACCACTTCGATCGAACCGTCGTCGTTGTTGACGACGTCTTCAGCCCCGGCGTCCAGAGCGATCTCGAGCAGCTTGTTCTCGTCGGTTCCCGGCGCGAAGACGAGCTGCCCGCAGTGCTTGAACAGGAAGGCGACCGAGCCGTCGGTGCCCAGATTGCCGCCATGCTTCGTAAATGCGTGACGGATGTCGGCGACGGTGCGCGTGCGGTTGTCGGTCATGCAATCGACGATCACCGCCGCGCCGTTGATACCGTACCCCTCGTAGCGCACCTCCTCGTAGTTGGCGCCTTCGAGCGCACCGGCCCCGCGCTTGATTGCGCGCTCGATGGTGTCCTTCGGCATGTTGTGATCAGTGGCCTTGTCGACGGCGAGACGCAGGCGCGGATTGCTCGAGATGTCCCCAGCGCCGAGCCGCGCCGCCACCGTGATCTCGCGTATCAGGCGACTGAAGATCTTGCCGCGCTTCGCGTCGGTCGCCGCCTTGCGGTGCTTGATGTTGGCCCACTTGCTGTGTCCGGCCATGGACGATGCTCGATGAAAAAACCGCTTGATTATACGCGTGAGGTCGCCACCGCACCGCGCGTGGCGACGACAAACGGTACTAGATCAAGCCCTGCTGCCGGAGAAACTGGGCGAGCACCTTGAGGCGTACTTCGCAATCGTTGATCTCGAGCATGCTCTGTTTGATGTGCAGAGGTAGCGGCAGCAACTCCGCGAGCCGGTAGCCGACCCACGACGCGTCGTCCAGCGCAAGATCGGCAGGAAAGTTCTCGCGGCCGACGCGTCCGATGAGCAGTTCGAGCAGCTTCGATAGCGGCACGTAGTTCTCGGGAAGCGCGAGTGACGGCTCCGGCGCGAGGGCCGTCACCTGGCCGATCACGAGACCGTCCTCGGCGACGGAGTGCGATTGAACCTGAAAGCGCGTGTCGCCCTCGGTGCGCAGATGCAGGATTCCCAGCTGCGGCATGTCCCAGTTCGTGATGCGGGCGAGCGTTCCGATCGGCGCAAACTCGGTTGCGGTCCTCGTCGGGCCGGCGCCCGACACTTCCTCTCCCTGGGTGAGCAGGCAAACGCCGAACGGCCGGTCATCCTTCAGACAGGCCTTGGTCATCGAGATGTACCGCTGCTCGAATACCTTGAGCGGCAGCACCCCCCCCGGGAAGAGCACCGTCTTCAGCGGAAACAGCGGCAGCGGGCTCGGTTCCCGCGTTCCCGCTGCGCGCAGGAACGACAGCATCTCCTGCGCTCCGCCTCAGCTGCGCTCGACCGCAGGAGGCTTCACACGGGCCTCGCCCCAGCGAGGTCCGAGCGCATGCGCAACGCCGAGCTGGTCGAGAATGCGGGCAACGACGAAGTCCACCAGGTCTTCGATGCCTTGCGGATGGCCGTAGAAGCCCGGAGACGGCGGAAGAATGATCGCGCCCGCCCGCGCGAGCTTGAGGAGATTCTCCAGGTGGATCGCTGAGAGCGGCGTCTCGCGCGGCACGAGCACGAGCGGACGGCGCTCCTTGAGCATCACGTCGGCTGCGCGCTCGATCAGATTGTCGGCGAGGCCGGAGGCGATCGCGCCGATCGCGCCCATGGTGCACGGACAGATCACCATCGCATCCGCAGGATTGGAGCCCGAGGCGATCGGGCTCAGCCAATCCTCGCGGCCGAAGACCGTGAGCTGTCCGGCGCGAGCGCGATAGCGTTCAGCGAGCAGCGCCGCCGCCGCGTGCGGCTGTGCCGGTAGGACGAGCTCCGATTCGTGGCGGGCGACGACCTGCGCTGCGGGCGAATAGACGAGAAATACACGCGTCTCGCCCGCAAGCAGGCATTCGAGCAGGCGAAGGCCGTAGGGCAACCCGGAAGCCCCAGTGAAGGCGAGCGTAATGGTGCGCGGCGCAGACATGCACGCATTGTAGCAGCGCCGCCTGCAGCGGCGTCCGCTGCTAGGACAGCTCGCGGTGGCGGACGAGCACCTGGTAGCGGGGCGTGAACGCTCGGGCCAGCCGCTCGGCGAGGTACACCGAGCGATGCTGACCGCCGGTGCAGCCGATGGCGACGGTCAGGTAGTTGCGGTTGTCGCGCGCGTAGTCCGGCAGCCAGCTCGCGATGAAATGATAGATGTCCCCGTACATGCGCTGCACTTCCGGCAGGCCTTCGAGGTAGGCGATGACCGCGGGATCGCGCCCGGTCTGCGCAGCGAGGGCCGGTTCGTAGTGCGGATTGGGCAGGCAGCGAACATCGAACACGAGGTCGGCGTCGAGCGGGACGCCCTGCTTGTAGCCGAACGACTGGAACAGCAGCGTGAGCTTCGACGGATCCACGCTGACGAAATCCTTCATCCACGAGCGAAGGGCAGCGGCGGTGAGATCGCTGGTGTCGAAGTTGTAGCCGAGCAAGCGAGCGTCGGCGAACAGCGCCCGCTCGAACTCGATCGCCTCGGTGAGCGTCCTCTCACCGCCGGAGAACGGATGCCGCCGCCGCGTCTCCGAGAAGCGCTTCACCAGCGTGTCGGTCTTCGCGTCGAGGTGCAGGTAGCGCACATTCCACCCCTGCGCGTGCGCCAGGTCGATCGCGGCGGGCAGGCCGGCGAGGCCGGGCCCGGTCTTCACGTCGAGGGCCACCGCAACCCGGTCGAGATTCGCCGCCTTGAGATGCGCCAGCAGCCCCGCGAGTTGCGCAACCGGCAGGTTCGAGACCGCGTAGTAGCCGCTGTCCTCGAGCGCAGTGAGCGCCACGCTCTTGCCCGAACCGGACACACCGCCGATGAGCAGCAGATCCATGCGCTCAGTGTCAGGTCGCGGTCACGTGCTCCGGCCGCACGCCGATGCCGATCGCGCGCGCCGGGATGCGGCGCAGGATCGGCAACCACCGCAGCAGACGGAATATGAACGGCAGACGCGGCGCGTGGCCGGGCTTGTCGTCGAGCACGCGCGCGACTACGCGGTCCTGGATTGCCACCTGCACGCGCTGCGTCACGCGCGCGGGCCACTCGCGTCGCGACTGCACCGCTTCGAGGTCGGCGACGCTCGCGGGCCCGCTGCGCAGCGGTCGGGCAAGGATGTTGGCGGCCGCCACCGCGTCCTGGATCGCGAGATTGATGCCCACTCCGCCGACGGGCGACATGGCGTGTGCGGCGTCGCCGATGCACAGCAGCCCGGGCTTGAACCACTGGCGCAGATGGTCGACCTGGACGGTGAGCAGCTTCACCATGTCCCAGTTCTCGAGCGCGTCGACGACGGCCGCGGTGAACGGCGCGGCG
>DASVFM010000018.1:0-7091 GCA_036380055.1 Casimicrobiaceae bacterium | reverse complement strand
GTGTTCATGCCGTTGAAGTGCAGGGTGTCGAGCATCACGTCCGCCACCTCGATCAGGTTCACGTAGTCCGCACTGTCCATCCGCGGCAGGAAGACGATCCGGTCCATCACATCCGGCATCCTCGCCTGCCAGCGGCGCCTGAGAAGCTCCGTCCAGTGCTCGATCTTGGCGCTGATGGCGACGAGCCTGCCGGCAGCGTCGCGGCGAAGCACGCCCGCGATGAGCTCGTCAATGTCGGGATGAATCTTGAACAGGTTCTGCGGGCAGAGGTAAACATGCTCCCGCTCGGTGAGCCCGAAGTGGCTTCGGTCCTTGCGCGGCTCAGGTCGCTCCGGCCGATAGTAATAGGCGAGACTCCCCACATCGCGCAGCAGGAAGAGCCGCTCGCTGTAATGCGCTTCCGCGTCCGGCGTCTCGTAAAGCTCGCTGGACACGAAGTAATCGATCGTCGGGATGCCCGTGGTGTCCGGGTGTCCGAACGACACGCACTGTACCGGGGCGAGCCTGGAGAAGGCGAGGAAATAGCCGAACGGCTCCATACCGATGTCCTGGTAGAAAAGGATGTCGAGCTCCAGTGCCTCGATCAACCGCCTAGCGGCGGGCAGCTCGCGGGGCACATCCACGCTGTGCTCGGCGTGGTGGCGAATGAAGCGCGAGAAATGATCGTCGACCGCCGGTGCGATGAAGAGTGCGGTGACCTCGAAGCGATCGCGCGACAAGCAGGCAAACAGTCCGCGGCTCGTGCGGCCGATGCTGTGGTTGTGGAAGAACTGAGAGATCAGCCCGACACGGATCCTTCCGCTCCTTTTCCGCGACGATCGGCAGTGCGCCGCGACATGCGCAAGCGACGGGAAGAGATGGCGATACATCGCGGCCGCCTTGGTTTGCAGGGCGCGGTCGTCGAGGCCGTGAAACGCCCAGTAGAAATTGGGCCACGGCGCCATCTGCATCGGATCGGCGCTTTCGTCCGGCTCGGCCGCTAGCAGCGCGCCCATCGCCGTTTCCATCTGCGTGCGCTCGGTGGCGATCGATTCGCGCGAAGCGGCGATGGGCGAAACGAGCGTCGCGCGCTTGAGTCTTCGCGCCAATGTCGGTTGCAGGTCGCAGGCGCGGTCGTAGGCGTGGGCGGCCGCGGCGGTCTCGCCGAGAGCCTGCTGTACGATGCCGAGATCTTCCCAGTACTGGGCCACGTCGGGCTGAAGGCGGCACGCATGCAGCAAT
Organism: Casimicrobiaceae bacterium; assembly: GCA_036380055.1. Classification (GTDB taxonomy): domain Bacteria; phylum Pseudomonadota; class Gammaproteobacteria; order Burkholderiales; family Casimicrobiaceae; genus PALSA-1003. The sequence continues at coordinate 5,870 of DASVFM010000018.1, read as the reverse complement.
TGCGCCGCCGCGGAATCGAAGCGCCCCGCTTCCTGGAGGGCGTACGCGTACTGTAGGCGGACATCGGCTCGCTCCGGCGCGAGCTCGGCCGCTTTCGTCAGGAGAGCGAGCGCGGCAGGCAGTGCGCGGGAGCGCAGCGCGAGGGTGCCCAGACCGAGCCACGCGTCGGCGTGCGACGCATCCATGTCGACAACCCGTTCGTAGGCCGCCTGCGCGTCCCGCCAGCGACCCGCGCGCTGCAATCGCTGCGCGTCCTGGCACAATTGCCCGAGCGTGCGTACGTGCCGCCCGCTGCGGGACTGCCCTGCAGCCAAGCGTCGCTTCTTTTCCCCCAAAGGCCCTCCCTCGCTCGCCGACAACGGCAATTCTACGAGACTGGTGGCGGCTCCTTGACTCAGATCAACAGCGTCGACTCGCAAAGGCATAGGCTAGACCGATGCCAACTCGTATCTACCGCAGGGTGATGGCTGCAGGGATCTTGGCGCTTGTGCTGGCCTGGACGCCAGCATTCGCTCAGCAGAGCAAGACGGTATCGGGCATGGCGATCAACTTCGGCATCATGTCGGCCGAAGCTGCGCTGAGAGCGGACGGGCATCGCGACGCGCATCCCTCGCGCTTTCCTCCCGGCTCGCAGCACCTGCTCATCACGCTCGACGACGCGAGCACCGGCAAGCGCATCGGCGGCGCCGAAGTCGCGATCGAGGTGACCGATCCCAAGGGACGGGTCGAAAAAAAGCCGCTGCTGCACACCCAGGCCGGAGGTCTCCCCGACTACAGCGAGCTGTTTGAATTCGGCTGGTCCGGGGAATACAAGGTTCGCGTAATCATCACGCCGCGGCCGGGCGCCAAGCCGATCGAGGCCGAGTTCATCGTCACCCACAAGATCTGACGCACGCTCGACCGGCCTGGTCGATGGCGCGGGCGGCCACGTCGTCGGCTAGAATGCCTCATGGCCGCCTGGACCTGGCTCATCCCGGGGATCTCCATCGTCGTTCTCGGCGGCGCGCTGGTCGCGGGCGTCAGCCCGTGGCTCGCGGCGCTTTGCGGCGTAGCCCTCATCGGCGCAGTCTTTGCAGCGGTCCACCACGCCGAGGTCGTGGCGCATCGCGTGGGCGAGCCTTTCGGTACGCTGGTGCTCGCGCTGGCGGTCACCGTGATCGAGGCCTCGCTGATTCTCTCGCTGATGTTCGCCGGTGGCGAAGATGCGGCAGTCATTCCGCGCGACACGATTTACGCAGCGGTGATGATCATCTGCAACGGGGTGGTAGGCATATGCATCCTTGTCGGCGGCATTGCCCATCGCGAGCAAACCTTCCGCGTGGAAGGGGCGAGCGGCGGCCTCGCGGCCCTGATCGCCATGTCCGCGCTCGCGCTCGTGCTCCCGGACTTTACGACAACGACCGGCGTCGGCACCTACAGCACCGGGCAGCTCGAGTTCGCGGCGATAACTTCGACCGCGCTGTGGGCCATATTCGTCTTCGTTCAAACGATGCGCCATCGGGACTACTTCCTTCCTGTCGAGGACAAGACCAACGCTGACACTCACGCCAGCCCACCGACGAACCTCCAGGCGGGCGCGAGCTTCGGGCTGCTGCTCGTCTGTCTCGTGGCGGTGGTGGGGCTCGCCAAGGTGCTCTCGCCGACCATCGAGAACGTCATCATCAGGGCGGGCGCGCCCAAGGCGGTGATCGGAATCGTGATCGCCTTGCTGGTGCTGCTGCCGGAGACGGTAGCCGCCGTTAGGGCAGCGTTGGCGAACCGTCTTCAGACCAGCATGAATCTGGCCATCGGCTCGGCGTTGGCGACCATCGGTCTCACGATACCCGTGGTGGCTGTGGCTGCGATTGTTTTCGGCCTGCCGTTGTATCCCGGGCTGGAGCCCAAGGATCTGGTCATGTTGGCGATCACGTTCCTGATCAGCGCGGTCACGCTGGGGACCGGCCGTACTCACATCATGCAGGGAGCGGTGCACCTGGTCGTCTTCGCGGCGTTTCTCTTCCTCGCCTTCGTGCCGTAGGGCGACGAACCGGCTCCGCGCGTCAGTACAAGCGCTGCACCGGCCCGGTGAAAAGCACCGGCCCGGTCGGCAGCCCGGTGGGAGATCCTCCCTGCGGCTCGAGGCTCACGGCAAGCGTCGGCACGTCGCGCAGCGTCTGTTCCGCCGGGCTGCTCAGGGTCAGCCGAACGATCCCGGTCGCAGGCAAAAGTCCGAGCGGGCGCGGGTTGCCGCCCTCCGGCAACGCCCACAGCTGCAACGTCCGGTTTGCTGCAAGCTCGACGGGCGCGATGAGCTTCACCGTCAGCGAGCGGCCGGTTCGATCCGCCGAAGCGACAGCGACCGGTTTCGCATCCTGCGCGGCGAGCACCGCGACCAACGTTCCTTCGCGACGTTCCGGCGCGCTCACCAGCAGGCCCACGGCAAGCGCAAGGACCGCCGCGACCGCGGTCAGCGCAAGACCGCGCCACAGCGCGAGGTTCGTCCAGGCGGAGCCGCGCGCCCGGGGCGCCCCGCCGTCAGCGCGGATGCGGGCGAGGATCGCGCTCCAGACGCGCACCGGCGGCGCGACCGGTGGCAGCGCCTCCGCGAGCGGGAGGAGCCGCTCCTCCCAACGCCGCACGACGTCCGCCAGCACGGCGTCGGCCCGCAAAGCGCGCTCGAAGCGCATACGCGCGCGGTCGCGCAGCGTGCCGAGCACGTACGCGGAGGCGAGCGCGTCGGCGCGGCCGGGCGCGCGGAAATTCATCGCGTCACTCCCAGACTGTCGAGGCAGGCGCGCAGGCGCTCGAGGGCGCGGCGTACCCACGACTTCACCGTCCCGAGCGGCTGCTTCAAATGCCGCGAGAGCTCGGAATGGGACAGTCCCCGATAGAACGCGAGGGCGATGGCCTGCTTTGGCCCGGCCTCGAGGGCCTCGATGCAGCTGCGCACGGCCAGCGCATCGGCGCCCGCGAGCAACAACTCGAGGGGCGCAGGTCCCTCAGCTGCGATATTCACGCCTTCTTCCTCGTCATCCATCGTCACCGTGGCGATCTCGCGTCGGCGCAGCCGATCCAGGCAGCGGTTGCGGACGATGCTGGTGAGCCAGGTCAGCGGCTGGCTCTTGGCGGCTACGTAGGACGCGGCGTGGTGCCAAACGTTGACGAAGCTCTCCTGCAGGACCTCCTCCGCGGCGGCGCCTTCCCGCAATATACGCAGCGCCACGGCGTACAGATGCGGAGCGGTCAGGTGGTAGAGCTCTGCAAAGGCCCGCTGATCGGCGAGAGCCGTGCGGGCGAGCAGCTCCATCAGGCGGGCGCTGCGCTGGATCTGCGCGTCGGCCCCCATTCGAATCAGGTGCCGCGCCGATCCCTACGCCAGAGCACGTCGGCGACACCGCCGGCGCGATTGAGGACGCGCGCGAGCACGAACAGCAGATCGGAGAGACGGTTGAGGTACTTTCGCACGGGCTCGCGCACCGCCTCGCTCGTGCCGAGATGAACTACCGCGCGCTCGGCGCGCCTGCACGCGGTACGCGCGACGTGCGCGAGGCTCGCCGCGCGCGTGCCGCCGGGGAGGATGAATTCCTTGAGTGGCGGCAGATCGACATTGAAGCGCTCGATGGCATCTTCGAGACGCAGGACCTGAATCTCGCGCAGGGCTTCGTAACCAGGAATCGAAAGCTCGCCGCCGAGATCGAAAAGGTCGTGCTGAACGCCGACGAGGCAGCCGGCGATGGACTCGGGGGGATTCTCCGCCAGCAGGACGCCGAGCGCCGAGTTGAGCTCGTCGACTGCGCCGATGGCGTCGATGCGCGCGGCGTCCTTGCCTACGCGAGTGCCGTCGCCAAGACCGGTCGTTCCCGCATCACCGGTACGGGTGACGATCTTCGACAGGCGATGGCCCATGGCGCTAGACGAGTGGGTTCAGTACGCGAACGGGCAGCATAGAGAATTCATATTGACGCGGCAAGTCGGTGGCGCCTTCGTTGACGGCGCTCAATTGTCTTTTCGCGAAGATTGTTTACCATGAGGTCCCCGACCGGGAGTCAGACCATGTCGAACGCCTTCGAGACCGATCTCGACCGCAACGCGGCGAACTACACGCCGCTCACGCCGCTGTCGCTGATTGCGCGCACCGCCTACGTCTACCCGCAGCTTCCCTCCGTCATTCACGGCGAGCGCCGGTACACGTGGGCCGAGACGTATGCGCGGGCGCGCCGCCTCGCCTCAGCGCTGCATGCCGCAGGCATCGGCGTCGGTGACACGGTGGCGGTCATGGCGTCGAACACGCCGGAGATGGTCGAAGCTCACTTCGGCGTGCCGATGACTGGCGGCGTGCTCAACACGCTGAATACGCGCCTCGACGCCGAGGCGATCGGCTTCATGCTGCAGCACGGCGACGCCAAGCTGCTCATCACCGACACCGAGTTTGCGCCGATCGTCGAACCGGCCCTGCGGCTCGTCAAGCGCAAGCTGCCGGTGGTCGACATCGTGGATGCGGCCGGCCCGGGAGGAAAACGCCTCGGCAGCGCCGACTACGAGCAGTTCATCGCCGGTGGGGATCCCGAGTTCGCCTGGAAGCATCCGGCCGACGAATGGCGGGCGATCTCGCTCAATTACACCTCGGGCACCACCGGCAATCCGAAGGGCGTGGTCTACCACCACCGCGGGGCCTACCTCAATGCGCTGTCGAACATCATCGACTGGGGGATGCCGCGGCATGCGATCTACCTGTGGACCCTGCCGATGTTTCACTGCAACGGCTGGTGCTTTCCCTGGACCATGGCGGCGAACGCGGGAACGAACATCTGCCTGCGGCGCGTGGAGGCCAAGCTCATCCTCGATGCGATCCGCACGTATCGCGTGACGCACTATTGCGGCGCCCCCATCGTGCACGCGATGCTGATCAACGCCCCCGAGGAGTGGAAGCGCGACATCGGTCACAAGGTGAGCTGCCTGGTCGCTGCCGCCGCTCCGCCGGCGGCCGTGATCGAGGGCATGCAGCGCATGGGTTTCGACATCACGCACGTCTACGGGCTCACCGAGACCTATGGGCCTGCCGCAGTCTGCGCCAAGCACGCCGAGTGGGACGCGCTCGACATCAGCGCGCGCACGGAGCGCAACGGCCGCCAGGGCGTGCGCTACACCTGCGAGGAAGGGATGACGGTGATGGATTCGCAGACGATGGAGGAAGTCCCATGGGACGGCGAGACCATGGGAGAGATCATGTTCCGCGGCAACATCACGATGAAGGGCTATCTCAAGAATTCCAAGGCGAGCGAGGAAGCGTTCGCAGGCGGATGGTTCCACTCCGGCGACCTCGCGGTCATGCAGCCCGACGGCTACGTGAAGATCAAGGACCGCTCGAAGGACGTCATCATCTCCGGCGGCGAGAACATCAGCTCGCTCGAGGTCGAGGATGCGCTCTACCGCCACCCCGCAGTCCTCGCCGCGGCGGTCGTGGCTCAGCCGGATCCGAAGTGGGGCGAGACGCCATGCGCGTTCGTGGAGGTGAAGCCGAACGCGAACGTGACCGAAGAGGAGCTGATCGAGCACTGTCGCGGGCAGCTCGCGCGCTTCAAGGCGCCGAAGCGCGTGGTCTTCGGCGAGCTGCCGAAGACCTCGACCGGCAAGATCCAGAAGTTCGTCCTGCGCCAGCGGGCGAAGTCAACGGCCGCGATCGAGTAGCGTCGCGAGCCCGCAGCGAGAGGCCCCGCGAAGCGGGGATCGCGCGAGGCGAGTCGACGCAGGAGGCCGACACGCAGCAGCTGGCTGCTCGTCGACTGTAGTAGGAGGCCGCTGTCGCGAGCGCAGCGCCCGCCTGACGGGCATGCGACGCCAGCGCCGGCGTCGCCGAAATTCACCCCCTCGTCAGGTGCGAGAGGTCCACT
>DASVFM010000017.1:0-17971 GCA_036380055.1 Casimicrobiaceae bacterium | reverse complement strand
GCGATCGCGCCGCTGCTGGTGGGTGCGATCGGCGCCGCGGTCGAGCGCTACGGGCTGCGGCACGTCCACCGCCAGGGCCACGTGGCGGAAATCCTGTTCACCTTCGGGCTCGCCTACCTCATCGTCGAAGCGGTGGTGATGATCTGGGGTCGGAATCCGATCGAGAATCGCGTACCAGCGGTGATCGATTTTCCGGCGTTCCAACTCTTCGGCACGAGTTATCCGGCCTACAAGGTGCTGATGATGGCGATCTCGGTGGGCATGTTCGCCTTCCTTTACCTCTCGTTCCGCCGCACGCGCATCGGGCTGATCATCCGCGCCGCGCTGTCGCACCCCGAGATGGTGAGCGCACTCGGGCACGACGTGCCGCGCATCTTCGTGCTCGTGTTCGCGATCGGCAGCGCGCTGGCAGGTCTCGCGGGGGTCATCGGCGGTTTCGCGCTCCTCACCGAACCCAACATGGCGGCAGCGCTCGGACCGATCGTGTTCGTCGTCGTGGTGGTGGGGGGCCTGGGCTCGATCACCGGGGCATTCATCGCCTCGATGCTGATCGGCATCGTGCAAACCTTCGCCGTGGCGCTCGACTACTCGCTGCTCGATCTGTTCAGCGTGCTACGCGTTTCGCTGGGACGAGACTCGCCGTTCTACGAGCTCGCCGGGGTCAAGATAGCCCAGGCGGCGCCGCTCATTCCGTACCTGCTGCTGGTTGCCATGCTGATCGTCCGGCCGCGCGGACTGCTCGGCACGCGCGAGGCGTGAGCAGCGCAAGCCGCCGCACCGGCGCATCGCAGCGAGGCAGGCTGCGGCGGTGGGCAGCGCAGCAGCGGGCCTGGCCAATTGCGATCGCGATCCTGATCGTCCTGCCTCATGTGCCGGGTCTCGACGGCAACTTCGGCCGGTCGTTGCTTTCGCAGATGGGCATCGCCGCAGTTTTCGCGCTCTCCTACAATCTACTGCTCGGCCAGACGGGGTTGCTGTCGTTCGGCCACGCCGTGTACTTCGGCCTCGGCGGGTACGCCGCCATCCATCTCATGCGGGCGATCAACGGCGGCCTCCCAATCCCGATGCCGCTGGTCCCGCTCGCCGGTGCAGGAGCGGGGCTTTTCTTCGGGATGCTCTTCGGAGCCGTCACGACGCGGCGCGCGGGAGTGGTGTTTGCACTGATCTCGCTTGGCATCGGCGAGCTGGTCTTTGCAGCGATGCGCATCCTGCAGGGATTCTCTGGCGGCGAGGAAGGAATCACGGCGAACCGCGGACTCGGGCCGCATCCGTTCGGGCTCACGCTCGGGCCGCAGTTGCAGGTCTACTATGTGATCGCTTTCTGGTCGGTCCTCTCCGCCGCGCTGATGGCGGCATTCCTGCGTACGCCTGTCGGCCGGATGTGCAACGCCGTCCGGGACAATCCCGAGCGCGCGGCGTTCATCGGCTACGATCCAGTGCGCGTGCGCTTCGTCGCGTTCTCCGTCGCGGCGATGTTCGCCGGTCTCGCGGGCGGGCTGCACGCCCTGAACTACGAGATCGTCGCCGCCGAGGCTGTGGGCGCGGGCCGCTCGGGCGCAGTTCTGCTGATGGCCTACATCGGCGGCGTGCAGCATTTCTTCGGCGCGGTCCTGGGCGCCATCACCATCACCTGGTTGCAGATCAGCCTCTCGGACTACACAACCGCCTGGCAGCTCTATCTGGGGCTGTTTTTCATGGCGGCCGTGCTCTTCGCACCCGGCGGGCTGTCGGGGCTCCTCTCGTTGCACCGGCCGATCCTGCGCACGCGCGCCTTTCTCGGTGTCCTCAAGACCTATGCGATCGCCGCCGTGCCTGTGCTGATCACTGCGGCGGGCGCGATCATGCTTCTCGAGATGAACTATCGCCGCGCCACGCAGCCCGATGCCGGCGCACGGATCAAGCTGTTCGCGCTCGATCTGGACACGTCGACGCCGTGGCCGTGGCTGGCGGCAATCGTGCTCCTGACCATCGGGGTGCTGCTCTTTCGCCGGACCCTGCCGCTAGTCGAGCGCGCCTGGGAGCGAGCGGGCGCGGAGGCTCGCGCCGCTGGGGCTTCGCGCGAGGCAGCCCGATGAGCGAAGCACACGGGAACGCTCGTTCAATGCTGCAGCTGCGCGATCTGCACAAGCGCTTCGGCGCGACACCTATCATCCGCGGTGTCTCGCTCGACATTCGCGAAGGCGAACGGCACGCGATCATCGGACCCAACGGCGCGGGGAAATCCACGCTGTTCAATCTGATCGGCGGACTCTTCGCGCCCAGCAGCGGGTCGATCCGCCTTGCCGGCGAGTCGATAGAGAGCCTTGCGCCGTTCGAAATCTACCGCCGGGGGCTCGCCCGTAGCTTCCAGGTGACGAACATCTTTCCCCGGCTCAGCGTGTACGAGAACATCCGCTGCGGCGTGCTCTGGTCGCTCGGTTATCGGTATTCGTTCCGGCACGACGTGTCGAAGCTGCGTGACGCCAACGAGCGCACCGATTGGGTGCTCGAGCAGATCGGCATGGTCGCGCGTCGCGACGTTCGCGCGGGAATCCTGACGTATGCCGAGCAACGCGCGCTGGAGATCGGGATCACGATCGCGGGCGACGCGCGGGTGATCCTGCTTGACGAGCCGACGGCGGGAATGAGCCGCGCCGAAGCGGCACGGGCCGTCGAGCTGATCCGCTCCATCTCGAGCGGCAGAACCCTGGTGATCGTGGAGCACGACATGGGCGTGGTCTTCGATCTCGCAGACCGGATCTCGGTGCTCGTCTACGGCGAGATCGTCGCCACCGACGCTCCCGCGCGCATCCGCGAGAATCCGACCGTGCAGGCGGCCTATCTGGGGACGAGCCTCCATGCTTGAGGTCGACGCGCTGCACGCCTATTACGGCAAGAGCCACATCCTGCAGGGCGTCTCGTTCCGCGTGAGCAAGGGGGAGATCATCAGCCTGCTCGGACGCAATGGCGCGGGACGCTCAACGACGGTCAAGACGATCATGGGCCTGATCCGCCCGGTCGGCGCGGTGAAGTTCAAGGGTGAGCGCATCGACGGGCTCAAGCCGCACGAGATCGCACGCAGGGGGCTCGGCTATGTTCCCGAGGACCGGGCGATCTTTCCCGAGCTCACGGTCCGCGAGAACCTGCTGCTCGGAGCGAAGTCGCCGCACAAGAACGGCGGGGCCCGCTGGTCGCTCGAGGATACGTTTGCGCTGTTTCCCCTCTTGCGCGAGCGCGCCGATGCGCCCGGCGGAGTCCTCTCGGGTGGCGAGCAGCAGATGCTCACCATCTGCCGCACGCTGATGGGCGATCCCGATCTCATCATGGTCGACGAGCCCACCGAGGGCCTTGCGCCGAAATTGGTGGAGCTGGTGCGCGAGCTGCTCGAGAGGATCGCCGCGCGCGGCATCGCCATCCTGCTGATCGAGCAGAAGCTCACCATCGCGCTTGCGATCTCGCACCGCGTCTACGTGATGGGGCACGGACGCATCGTCTTCGAGGGCGCGCCGCAGGAGTTGCGCGCGAGCGAAGCGGTGCGCAGGGAGTGGCTCGAGGTTTAGCTGGCATGCATCGCAGTCGAGCAATGTGCGCCGCTGCGAAAGACTGACGAACTCCTGACTGCCAAACGCGAGGCGCGATGCTAGATTAGGCGCCCTCGTTGTTGCGACGGCCGGCCCTTCCGGCCGGTTTTTCAGATGACGTTAATCCCGAGCAGGGCTGCGATCCTTTCGGTCAGATGCGCTGCGCTCGTTGTGCTCCTCGCAGCTACTGGCGCCGCGGCGCAAGGCATCTCCATCTCGGTCGGCCCCGACCTGCCGCTGAATTATCCCGCGGGCATGACCACTCTGCCGGACGAGCACACGACGGTCATTCCGCCGGCGCCAGGTTCGAGCACGCATCTCATCTTCGCTTCGAGCAACGTCTCTCCCGGAGTCGCGGGAACGGTCGCGCTGCAGTCCTTCGACTTGCGAACCTTCGCGCTCGCTGCAGGCTATCCGACGAATCCAGTGATGTCGCCGCCGGTCGCGTTCACGAAGTGCAACCCGACCTACGACACGGAATTCGACGAGAACTACTCCGGGCAGGGAGCGGTGCTGCAGGACCCGACGCTGCCTCCGGGAAATCTGATGATGTTCTACGAGGCGGAGAACCATTGCCCGGGCGGCGTGTGGCAGCAACCCTTCTACGCCACGATCGGGTTCGCACGCTCTTCCGACAATGGGGTGACCTGGCCGGCGCCGCAGAACGGCCCCATGGGCGGGCCCGATCGCTACCCGGTGCTCAGGCTCGCCGCTCCGGAGCCCGCGTCGGAACCGGTGCCTGGCCCGATGGGCAACGCGATTCCCGCGGCGTTCGTCGATAACGGCTACGCCTATGTCGTTTACGTCGCCCCGCCGGGGCCGGGATTCGTCGGCGACGGCAAGCTTCGCATTGCGCGCGCGCAACTCGGCGGCAAGGGACAGCTGAGCTTTCTCAAGTGGTACAACGGCGCATTCAGCCAGCCGGGCATCGGCGGACTGGACAACGGCTTCCTTCCCGCAGGCGGGTGCGTGGGCGCACAGAACATGGGAGCGATCAGCCGCATCGACTCGCTGGGAAAGTATCTGCTGACGTTCGTGTGTCGCTCGGACCAGGCCGTACCCCCGGTGGGGGCGTGGTACTTCTCGGTCGCCACCAGCCTGGATCTGCAGGATTGGAGCGTTCCGCAAATGATCGCGAATTCGCAATACCCGCTGTCCGAGCCGTGCCCAGGCGGCATCAACTACGGTGCGTCGCTCGACGGCTGGTACCCGTCGTTCACCTCGCCGGGATCGCCCACGGGGCACCTCAGTCTGGGCGGGTATGTATTCTTCCTGAACGGCTGTGACATTTCGACCTCGCGCGTATTCAACGCACGGACGTTTGCCATCACCGGACCGGCGATTGCTTCGAACTACGAGGGGCTGTGGTGGGCGGCGCCGGCGGGGTCGGAGTCGGGCTGGGGCATCAACTTCGCGCACCAGGGCGATATCATCTTCGCGAGCTGGTTCACGTACGACCTGACCGGCAAGGGGTTGTGGCTGGTGATGACCGCTCCGAAGACCGCACCCAACACGTATTCCGGGACGCTCTACACGACGATGGGGCCGGCTTTTGACGCCGTGCCGTTCAACCCTGCGCAGGTCACCGCTACCGCGGTGGGAGCGGGGACGCTGACGTTTGCCGATGCGAACGACGGAACCTTCGCCTACACGGTGAACGGCATCTCGCAGATGAAGACCATCACGCGCGAGGTTTTCGGCCAACTTCCGACGTGTGTGTTCGGCGGTGGCGATCTCTCGCAAGCCGTCAACTACCAGGACCTGTGGTGGGCGGCGCCCGCAGGCGCGGAATCCGGGTGGGGAGTCAACCTCACGCACGAGGGGGATACGATTTTCGCGAGCTGGTTCACCTACGACACCGATCGCACGCCGATGTGGCTGGTGACGACCGCGACGAAATCTGCGCCGGGCCTTTATTCCGGGACCCTGTACAGGACCACGGGTCCGCCTTTCAACGCGGTGCCGTTCAATCCGGGCAGCGTGGCCGCCACCGCAGTCGGTGCGGCGACGTTGAATTTCAGCAACGGCAACACCGGAACGTTCTCGTACAGCGTGAACGGCGTCGCGCAGGTCAAGCCGATAACGCGCGAAGTCTTCACGAATCCCGGCACGATCTGCCTGTAGCCGGCTCCGCGGCGTCGGCAGCCGCGGCCGCGGCCGCATGCTACGATGACGGTCATGCCGAGCGAGCATCCCGCTCCCCGCTGAGGGCCGAGACCATCTCCGCGCGCTATCAGCTCGACGGCAGCATCGCCGTCATCACGCTCGATCACCCGCCCGTGAATGGGCTCGACCTCCGTACTCGCACGGAGATCGGGGCGGGGATCGATCGCGCTCTCGCGGATACGGCGGTCGCCGCCATCGTTCTCACCGGCGGCGAGAAGCTTTTCTCCGGCGGCGCCGACATCCGCGAGTTCGGTACGCCGGCGGCAAGGACCGAGCCGACGCTGCACACGCTGATCCGGATGGTCGAGTCAAGCGCAAAGCCGATCGTCGCCGCGATCGGCGGCATATGCATGGGCGGCGGGCTCGAGCTTTCTCTCGCCTGCCACTTTCGCGTGGCATCGAAAAGCGCGACGATCGCCTTGCCCGAGGTGAAGCTGGGACTCCTTCCGGGAGCCGGCGGCACGCAGCGCCTTCCCCGCGCGGTCGGACCGGAGGCAGCGCTCAACATGATCGTCTCCGGCGCGAGCGTTCCGGCCGCGCAATTCGCCGGCGCCGCACTCTTCGACGAGAGGCTCGACGGAGAAGTCCTTGCCGGTGCCCTCGCGTTTGCGCGCAAGGTGATCGCCGAGCGCCGGCCGCTCAAACGCCTGCGGGATGTCGTCGTCGATTACCCCGACGCCGAGGCGTTCTTCGAATTCGCACGCAACACGGTGGGCGCCGCCGCCAAGGGCCTGCCCGCGCCGCTCAAGTGCGTCGACGCCGTCGCGGCCTCGGTTGGAAAGCCGTTCGATGAAGGCCTGCGCATCGAACGCGAGCTCTTTCTCGCGCTGATGCAGACGCCGGAATCGCGCGCCCTGCGCCATGCGTTCTTCGCCGAGCGCGCGGCGGCGAAGATCCCGGACATCGACGAGAAGACGCCATCGCGCAAGATCGAGCGCGTGGCGGTCATCGGCGCCGGCACGATGGGCGGCGGGATCGCGATGAATTTCCTCTCCGCCGGTATCCCGGTCGCGCTGCTCGAGATGAAGCAGGACGCTCTCGACAAGGGCGTGGCGACGATCCGCAAGAACTACGAGGGCTCGGTCAAGCGCGGCAAGCTGACCGAAGAAGCTCTGCAACGAAACATGTCGCTGCTCGCTCCCACGCTCTCCTACGAGGGCCTGACCGGCGCGGATCTCGTGATCGAGGCGGTGTTCGAGGACATCGCCGTGAAGGAGGGCGTCTTCCGCAAGCTCGACGAAACAGCGAAGCCCGGCGCGATCCTCGCGAGCAACACCTCGACGCTCGACCTCAACCGGATCGCGGCGACGACGAAGCGCCCGCAGGACGTAGTCGGCATGCACTTCTTCAGCCCGGCCAATGTGATGAAGCTCCTCGAGGTCGTGCGCGGCAAGGCCACCGCTGCCGACGTGCTGGTCACGGTGATGAACCTTGCGAAGAAGATCGGCAAGACCGCCGTGGTCGCGGGCGTGTGCGACGGCTTCATCGGCAACCGGATGCTCGAGCAATATTTGCGTCAGGCGATGTTCCTCCTCGAGGAAGGCGCTTCGCCGCCGCAGGTCGATCGCGCGATGGAGCGCTTCGGCATGGCGATGGGCCCGTTTCGCATGAGCGACCTCGCCGGCAACGACGTCGGCTGGTACATCCGCAAGCGCCGCTACGTGGAGAAGCCGCAGGTCGTCTATTCTCGGATCGCCGACCGCGTCTGCGAGCTGGGCCGCTTCGGCCAGAAGACAGGCTCGGGCTGGTATCGCTATGAAACCGGCCGTCGTGATGCGATTCCCGACCCGGCGATCGATGCGCTGATCGAAGCGTATCGCAAGGAGAAAGGGTTCGTGCCGCGCAAGATCACCGACGACGAGATCGTCGAGCGCTGCGTTTTCGCCCTCGTCAACGAAGGCGCGCGGATCCTGGAGGACGGGATCGCACTGCGCGCCTCCGACATCGACCTCGTCTACCTGACCGGCTACGGATTCCCGCCGGCGCGCGGCGGTCCCATGTTCTACGCCGACACGATCGGCCTCTACAATGTCGTGCGCGCGATGCGTCGCTTCGCCGCCAATCCGCACGGCGATCCGGGCTTCTGGCAGCCGGCGGCGCTGCTCGCACGGCTCGCCTCCGAGGGCGGGTCCTTCAACGGCTGAGTCCCGCGCGAACGCCATCGACCATGACCGACGCAGTCATCGTTTCCACTGCCCGAACCGGCCTCGCCAAGTCATGGCGCGGCGCGTTCAACATGACTCACGGCGCGAGCATGGGCGGCCACGTCGTCCGGCACGCGATCGAGCGCGCGCGACTGGACCCCGGCGAGGTCGAGGACGTGCTCATCGGCTGCGCCTTCCCGGAGGGGGCCACCGGCCACAACATCGCGCGGCAGATTGCTCTCCGGGCTGGATGTCCGGTGAGCGTTCCCGGAGCGACGATCAATCGCTTCTGCTCTTCCGGGCTGCAGACGATCGCGCTCGCCGCGCAACGGGTCATCGCCGGCGAGGGCGACGTATTCGTCGCCGGCGGCGTCGAATCGATCTCCTGCGTCCAGAACGAATCGAACAAGCACATGCTCCGTGAGCGCTGGCTCACCGAGCACAAGCCCGAGATCTACTGGACGATGCTGCAGACGGCGGAGACCGTTTCCAAGCGCTACGGCATCTCGCGCGAGCGCCAGGACGAGTACGGCGCGCGCAGTCAGCAGCGCGCGGCGGCAGCGGCTGCGGCGCACAAGTTCGACGACGAAATCGTGCCGATGTCGGTCACCATGGGCGCTGTCGACAAGGATTCGTCGCGCATTCTGACGAGACAAGTCACGATCGGCGCCGACGAAGGCATCCGCGCCGACACGACGTACGAAGGTGTGGCCAAGATCAAGCCGGCGCTTGCCGGGGGCGTGATCGCTGCCGGAAACGCAAGCCAATTCTCCGACGGGGCCGCCGCGTGCGTCGTCATGAGCGATCGCGCCGCGGCCCGACACGGACTGAAGCCGCTCGGCATCTTCCGCGGCTTCGCCGTCGCCGGCTGCGAGCCCGACGAGATGGGCATCGGGCCGGCCTTCGCCGTGCCGAAGCTTCTCGAGCGCACCGGCAAGCGCATCGACGACATCGGGTTGTGGGAGCTGAACGAGGCCTTCGCGGTGCAGGTGATCTACTGCCGCGACAAGCTCGGCATCCCGGACGATCGCCTCAACGTGGACGGCGGCGCGATCGCCGTCGGACATCCGTACGGCGTGTCGGGCACTCGGCTCACTGCGCACGCGCTTCTCGAGGGCAAGCGCCGCGGCGAGAAACTTGTCGTCGTGACCATGTGCATCGGTGGCGGCATGGGTGCGGCGGGATTGTTCGAAATCGCTTGATGACGGCCGGCGATCCCTTGCGCAGCGGCTCTCGGATACGAGCGTTGCTTCTCTTCCTGGCCGGCCTCGCCGTCTCGCTCTCCGCGGCGGCAGCGCCGGTTCCGTTTCCCACGCAAACCTTCACGGTCACGCTGGACGGCATCGCGCTCGGCCAGGCGCTGCATCCGTCTTCGCTCAACTCGCTGCGCTACACGGTGACGTTCAACCCGGGCGACGGCCTGTACCACCTGTGGGTGCTGAACGGCGGCGATTCGCAGACGCCCGCCGACATGCAGGTCTCCGACATCTCGCACGCCACATCGACCGACGGAATCAGCTTCACGTCGCGGGGCAAGCTCAATCCGCCCGCGAACTGGTGGACCGCCATCCCCGGCGTCGGGGCGAGCGCCGAGCCCTCGGTCAATTTCCTGCGGGTCGACAAGCTCAACGGCGAGTGGTTCTTGACGATCTGGTCGCCGAACGAAACCAACACGGGCCGCTACAACTACAACGCCAACGTCTGGGACGTCGGCAGCGACATCAACAACCTCAACATCGTCCAGCACGGCCCGCTTCCGACGCTGTCCGATACGCCGCCCGGGCCGGGCGGAGATTTCGTGGGCTCCTTCGGGATGCTGAACGGCAAGATCTACCTGCGCCAGGACACGCCCTACAACGCGGGCCCACCGGTCACCGGAGGAGGCATCGGCCGCTACATCTACACCGACGGGATCCGCCCGGCGCTGTCGCCGCTGTTCGGAACGAGCGAAGCGGGAATGTTCGCCAGTACTCCTTATTGCTGGCCCCTGGGCAACCCCAATCCGTGCCTGAGCCCGCAAGCCTCCTACGTGCATAACAGCGGCCGGGTCATCGCGAACGGGAGCGCGATCGGCGCGTATTACTCGTTCCGCGACTTCGCCACCGGCGCGCGCCAGGACAAGCAGATCTGGTTCGTCGAATCCAGCGACGACGGCCTCACCTGGAGCGCGCCGCTCGGGATCTACCCCGACGGCAATGCCGTGCAGGTGGACGGGCTGCCCAACGGCGGCAACTTCAGCTCACCTGAGCTCACTGCGGCACGAACCGGCGTCCGCGTCTATTTCAGCACCGCGACGAATGGCGGCAGCCTCGTGGTCGTGAGCGGCCCCCCCGACGCTCCTCTGGCTGCGCCTGCGACTCCGGTACCCGCGCTGTCCCTGGTTGGACTCGCTGCCGTAGCAGTGCTGCTGCTGATCGGCGCTCGATCGGCGATCGTGCGTCGCCGCCGCTCTGTGATTACGCGAGACGCACGAGCTGCTTGCCGAAATTCTCGCCTCTGAGCAGTCCGATCAGCCCCTTCGGGGCGTTGTCGATTCCTTCCACGATCGATTCGCGGTACTTGAGCTTGCCCGCGGCCAGGTGTCCGCTCAGTGCCTCGAGCGCTTCGCCGTAACGCGCCTCCCAGTCGAACACCAGCATCCCTTGCATGCGGATGCGGTTCACCAGGATGGAACGCAGGCGCTTGTAGCCGTAGGACTCGGTCGCGTTGTACTCCGCCACGAGGCCGCAGATGACGATGCGCGAGAAGCGATTCATCACCGCGAGCAGCGCGTCGAGCAGCGCGCCGCCGACGTTCTCGAAGTAGACGTCCACGCCGTCGGGACAGGTCTCGCGCAGCCGCTGCAGCACGTCCTCGGCTTTGTAATCAATGCAGGCATCGAAGCCGAGCTCGTCGACGACGTAAGCGCATTTCGCCTTCCCGCCCGCGATGCCGACGACGCGGCAACCGGCGATGCGCGCGAGCTGGCCAACCACGCTCCCGACCGCGCCGGAGGCCGCCGACACTACGAGCGTCTCGCCGCGTTTGGGCTTGGCAATCTCCGACAGTCCGAACCAGGCCGTCATTCCCGGCATTCCGAGCACGCCGAGGTAATACGTCGCGGGGGCGCGCGTGGCGTCGATCTTGCGCAGCGACTTCGCAGCGGCCACGCCGTAGAGCTGCCAGCCCAGCGGCGCGAGCACCTTGTCGCCGGCGCTGAAAGCGGGATCGCGCGATTCGAGCACCTCGCCCACGACCTGTCCGACCATGACCTGCCCGATTTCCACCGGTGCCGCGTAGGACTTTGCTTCGTTCATCCGCCCGCGCATGTACGGATCGAGCGAAAGCCACTCGCCCCTCACCAGCACCTCCCCCGGGTTGGGCTTCGGCACCGGCGCGTCGACGATGCGGAAGTTCTCTTCCCTGACCAAGCCCTGCGGCCGGCTCGCGAGCAGCACCTGTCGGTTCATGGTGGCCATCAGCTCCTCAAGCAGTTGCGGCGAAGCGCTGCAAGTGATGGTCGGCGTCTCCGAATTGCTGAGCGATCGCGGTGAGCCGCCGGAAAGTGTGGCTTACCTTCATCTCGTCGCTCATCCCCATCCCGCCGTGCAGCTGAACCGCTTCCTGGGCGACGTGGCGGCAGGCGTCGGCGATCTTGACCTTGGCCGCTGACACGAGGTGCTTGCGGGCGCGCGGATCGCGCTCGGAGTCTACCGTCGAGCAGGCGAGGCTCGCCATCGACTGGGTCTGCTCCTGCGCGATCATCATGTCCACCATGCGGTGCTGCAGGGCCTGGAACGAGCCGATCGGCACGCCGAACTGCCTGCGCGTCTTGAGGTACTCGAGCGTCGCCGCGTTGGCGAAGCGAATCGCACCAACGGCTTCGGCGCACACGAGCGCGGTCGCCCAATCGACGACTTCCTCGATGAGCGCGAGCGCTTCGTTCTCGGTGCCCACGAGATCGCGCGGACCGACCTCGACCTTGCGCAGCGTCACGTCGGCCGCGACGCAGCCGTCGAGCGTGCGGTGGCGGTGCATCGTCACGCCCGCTGCGGAAGCTTCGACGATGAAGAGGCTCACCCCGTGGTCATCGGCCTCGCCGCCCGCAGTACGCGCCGAGACGATCAGCAGATCGGCGCAGGGCGCGTGCAGGACGACGCGTTTTTCGCCCTCGATCGAGTAGCCGGCCGCCGTCCGCCGCGCGCGCGTCGCGACGCGCGCGAGCTCGTAGCGAGCGCCGCGCTCGGTCTGCGCGAAGGCGAGTCTCAGCCCGCCGTCTGCGACTTGCGGCAGGATCTGTGTGCGCCGTGCCGGCACAGCGCCTAGCGCCACGAACCTCGCCCCGAGGCCGACCGTCGACAGAAAGGGCTCGATGAGAAGCGCGTCTCCGAATGCCTCCATCACCGGCATCAGGTCCAGGGCTCCGCCGCCGAGCCCGCCGGTCTCCGCCGGGAGCGCGAGACCGAGCACGCCCAGCTCGGCGAGCTTCGCCCAGACCTCGCGGCTCCAACCCTCGCGCGACTTCGCGATCGCCCGCCGCGTCTCGAACGCGTAGTCGCGCTCGACGAAGCGACGGATGGACGCTGCCAGCAGACGCTGCTCCTCGGTGTAATCGAAGTTCAAGGCTAGGCCCGCGTCAAAGGTCGAGCAGCCGCTTGGCGATGATGTTGCGCTGGATCTCGTTCGATCCGGCGTAGATCGACGTCTTGCGGTAGTTGCAGTAGCGCGGTGCGAGCGATGCCGTGAACGCATCGAAGGCCGCGTCCTCATCGAGCGCAGCCACGCGCTGCGCTTCCGGCCCCGCTGCTTCCATCATGAGCTCGGTGATCGCCTGCTGGATCTCGGTCCCGGTGATCTTGAGCATCGAGACCTCCGCGCCCGGGGCGCGTCCGCCGCGCAGGGCATCGAGAAAGCGCAGGTTGGTGATGGAGAGCGCCATGAGCTCGATCTCCACCCGCGACAGCCGATCCCGGAACCGCGCGTCGTCGGCGAGCGGGCGACCGTCCTTGGTCTCGGTTGCAGCGAGCGCCTTGAGCTGCTCCAGCTCGCGCATGGAAGTACCGATGCGCGCCGTGTTCATGCGCTCGTGGCCGAGCAGGAACTTGGCCACGGTCCAGCCCTTGCCGTCCTCGTGCACCAGGTTCTCGAGCGGCACCCGCACGTCGTCGAAGAAGACCTCGTTCACCTCGTGCCGGCCGTCCATGAGAATCAGCGGTCGCACGGTGACGCCCGCACTCTTCATGTCGATGAGCAGGAACGATATGCCTTCCTGCTTGCGCTCCCCAGCCGATGCGCTGCGCACGAGGCAGAAGATCCAGTCGGCCATGTGCGCCAGCGTGGTCCAGGTCTTCTGCCCGCTGACGACGTAGTGATCCCCGTCGCGCCTCGCCGAGGTGCGCAGCGAGGCGAGATCCGAGCCCGACCCGGGCTCCGAATATCCCTGGCACCAGAAGTCGTCGCCGGAGTAGATGCGCGGCAGAAATCGCTTCTTCTGCGCCTCGGTGCCGAACTCGAGGAGCACCGGCGCGCACATCATGAGGCCGAATGGCGCGAGCGGCGGCGTTCCCGCATAGCCGCATTCCTCTTCAAAGATGTAGCGCTGCACGACGCTCCAGCCGGTCCCGCCCCATTCGAGCGGCCATGCCGGCGCCACCCAGCCCTTGGCAGCGAGCAACCGATGCCAGCGCAGCAGATCGTCCTTGGCCAGCGCACGGTGTTGGACCACCTTGTCGCGCAGGTCCGCCGGGAGGTTCTCGCCCAGCCACCGGCGAACCTCGTCGCGGAAGGCGAGATCTTCGGCCGAATAGTTGAGGTCCATCGCCGCGGCAGGACGTGACGTCGATGCTCCGGACAGCCTTCTCGCTTGCCCGGATGCGAAGGAGAATGTTAACGTGGAATGCGGCAACAAGACCACGCTGTTGGCTTGCACGAGCCTTCTTTGAGCGTCAAGCAACTCCTCGATCTATCCGGCAGGACCGCGCTCGTCACGGGTGGCTCGCGCGGGCTCGGGCTGCAGATGGCGGAAGCGCTAGTCGAGATGGGCGCCCGCGTGGCTCTGGTCGCCCGCAGGGGCGACGAGCTCGAGGCGGCCCGTGCTCGCCTGAAGGCTCACTTCGGCAGCGACGCGCTACCGTTGGTCGCCGACCTGTCCGATGCCGCGGCGATCGGCCCGCTGGTCGAGCGGGCGATCGCCGGCCTGGGCCCGATCGACATCCTGCTCAACAATGCCGGCACGACCTGGGGCGCGGCTACGCTCGAGCATCCGCTCGACGCCTGGCAGAAGGTCGTCAACCTCAATCTCACCGCCATTTTCCTGTTGTGCCAGGAGGTCGGCCGTCGCTCGATGGTGCCCCGACGCAAAGGCAGGATCATCAACATCGCTTCGATTCTCGGCCTGGTCGGCGGCGGCGACCCCGGCCGGCCGGCTACGCTCGCCTACAACACGACCAAAGGCGGCGTGCTCAGCCTGACGCGCTCGCTCGCCGCCGAGTGGGCGCCTTACAACATCAACGTCAATGCGATCGCGCCGGGATTCTTTCCTACCAAGATGACCAGGGGCATCCAGGAGATGCTGGGCGACAAGATCACGGAGAAGGCGCCGCTCAAGCGCATGGGGGGGCCGGAGGATCTGAAGGGCGCCGTAGTGCTGCTCGCCTCGGATGCCTCGGCTTTCATCACCGGCCAGGTCATCACGGTCGATGGCGGAGTGACGGCCATCTGAAACGAGATGCTCGACTACGAGGCGACCCACGGCACACGTCCGGTTGCGGAGGCACACCGCTTCGACCTCGGCGCGCTCGAGCGCTACATGCGTTCGCACGTGGCGGGCTTCCGCGGTCCATTGCAAGCGGAGCAGTTTCGCGGTGGCCAATCAAACCCGACCTTCAAGCTCAGCACGCCCGAGCGCGTCTACGTCCTGCGTCGCAAGCCGCCGGGCAAGCTGCTGCCTTCGGCGCACGCCGTGGATCGCGAGTATCGCGTCATCACCGCGCTCGCCGGCACCGAAGTTCCCGTCGCTCGCGGCCACGTGCTGTGCACCGACGAATCGGTCATCGGCACGATGTTCTATCTGATGGATTATGTCGAGGGACGGGTGCTCTGGGACCCGAGGTTGCCCGGCATGAGCTCGAGCGAGCGCAGCGCGGTCTTCGACGAGGTGAATCGCGTGCTGGCCGCGCTGCACTGCGTGGACTACGCAGCGATCGGTCTCTCGGACTTCGGGCGCCCCGGCAACTACCTCGCACGGCAGATCGACCGCTGGAGCCGGCAGTACCGTGCCTCCGAGACGGAGAAGATCGACGCCATGGACCGGTTGATCGAATGGTTGCCCGGTCACATTCCCGAAGGCGAGCGCACCACGATCGTCCACGGCGACTATCGCCTGGACAACATGATCTTCCACCCGAGCGAGCCGCGCGTGCTCGCAGTGCTCGATTGGGAGCTTTCGACGCTCGGCGACCCGATGGCGGATCTCGCCTACCACATGATGGCGTGGCGACTCTCCGCTGACGAGTTTCGCGGTCTGCGCGGGTCCGATTTCGCGGCGCTCGGCATCCCGGACGAAGCGACGTATCTCCGCACGTATCTCGAGCGCACGAAAGAGCCGCGTCGGCCGGGCGAGGCGGAGTGGTCGTTCTACATGGCCTACAACATGTTTCGGCTGGCCGCGATTCTGCAGGGAGTCATGGCGCGCGCCGTCGCAGGAAACGCCACGAGCGAGCGGGCGTTGCAAGCAGGGAAGCAGGCGCGGCCGTTGGCCGAGCTCGGCTGGGAACAGGTGGAGCGGAGGGCCTCGTGAATCCTCCCGTCTGTCCCGGGTGCCCGCGCCAAGCCTTCAAAGGGGAACGCTGATGGATTTCGAATACTCACCGAAGGTGAAGGATCTTTCCGAGCGCCTCCGCGCGTTCATGGAGGCGGAGGCCTATCCGAACGAGCAGCGCTTCCACGCCGAGGTCGCCAGCGGGGAACGCTGGCAGCCGCTCGAGCTGATCGAAGAGCTCAAGGCGAAGGCGCGTGCAGCGGGCCTCTGGAACCTTTTTCTCCCCGCGTCGGCGCGAGGCGCCGGCCTCACCAACACCGAGTACGCGCCGCTGTGCGAGATCATGGGCCGGGTTCCCTGGGCACCCGAGGTGTTCAACTGCTCGGCGCCCGACACCGGCAACATGGAGACGCTCGAGCGCTACGGCAACGACGCCCAGAAGGAACGCTGGCTCGTGCCGCTGCTCGAAGGGCGCATCCGCTCCGCCTTCGCGATGACCGAGCCCGACGTCGCCTCCTCCGACGCAACCAACATCAAGAGCTCGATCGTCCGCGACGGCGATCATTACGTCATCAACGGCCGCAAGTGGTGGACTTCGGGCGCCGGCGATCCGCGCTGCAAGATCATCATCTTCATGGGTAAGACCGACCCGCAGGCGCCGCGGCACGCCCAGCAGTCGATGGTGCTCGTGCCGCGCGAGACGCCGGGCGTGAAGGTGCTCCGCCACCTTCCCGTGTTCGGCTACGACGACGCGCCGCACGGACACATGGAAATCGCTTTCGAGAACGTGCGCGTGCCGGTGTCGAACATCCTCCTTGGCGAGGGCAGGGGCTTCGAGATCGCGCAAGGCCGGCTCGGCCCGGGGCGTATTCACCACTGCATGCGCGCGATCGGGCTCGCGGAGCGCGCGCTCGAGAAGATGTGCGCGCGAACCAAGGCGCGCGTGGCGTTCGGTAAGCCGATCGCCGAGCAGACGATCACCCTCGAGCGGATCGCCGAGGCGCGGATCATGATCGATCAGGCGCGCCTGCTGACGCTCAAGGCGGCGTACATGATGGACACAGTCGGCAACAAGGCAGCGCGGGCCGAGATCGCGATGATCAAGGTCGCAGCGCCGGCAACCGCGTGCAAGGTGATCGACTGGGCGATCCAGGCGCACGGCGGTGCCGGGGTCTGCGACGACTTCGGGCTCGCCTACGCCTACGCCCACGCGCGCACGCTCCGTCTCGCCGACGGCCCGGATGAAGTCCATCGCAACCAGATCGGCAAGCTCGAGCTCGCGAAGCATTGAAACGTTGCTACACCGTTCGCGCCTCGCCGACGCACGGGCGAGGCCTGTTCGCGACGCGGACGATCCGCAAGGGTGCGCGCATCGTCGAATACCGCGGCAAGCGAATGGACGCCTCGGCGGCGGATGCCCGGCCGCCGACCGATCCCGCGGATCCCTTCCACACGTTGCAGTTCCAACTCGACGACAGAACAGTGATCGACGCGAGCGTGCGCGGCAGCGCGGCGAAATGGATCAATCACGGCTGCGATCCGAACTGCGAGGCCATCGAGGACGACGATGGCCGGCTGTTCATCCGCGCGCGGCGAACGATCCGCGCCGGCGAGGAGCTGCGCTACGACTATCGCCTGAGCTACGAGGGTCGTCTCACCCGACGCGCCGAGCGGGCGTTCGCCTGCCGCTGCGGAGCACCGCGCTGCCGCGGGACGATGCTTTGGCCGCCGCTGCCGGCCTACGCCAAGAAGAAGCGCCAGCGCCACTCTCGCGCGAGACGCTAGGGGCGGTGCCTCCGGTCGCCGTCGCGGAAGCCGACGAGCTCGGGCTCGAATCCCCGCGCGAAGGCAAGCACCTTGAACAGTTCCCCCATCTCGGCGGGCGAGGTTAGCTTCTGCACGGCGCTCGCCTCCCGGATGTACCGCGTCGAGCGGGGGTCGCCGACGCGCTGCAGCTCGTCGAGGAGCCCGCAATTGATGAGGAAGCGCGCCTGCGTCGCGTAGCCGGCGACGCGCATGCCCCCCGCCACGCCGGCGCGCGCGATGGCGCTGAAATCGACGTGCGCCGTGAGATCGGCAAGCCCCGGAAGAACGAGCGGATCGGCGAGTGCGTGGTGGCGGTAGTGCGCCATCAGCGTTCCGCTGCTGCGCTGGGGATGGTAATACTCGGGTGCGGGAAATCCGTAATCGATGATGAGCATCACGCCGCGCTCGCAGCGCTGCGATAGCGTCAGCACCAGCGCTTCCGCGGCTGGGTTGATCTCCGACAGATAGTCGCCTTCCGCGGGGAAGCGTGCGAGCGCCGCGTCGCGCAGCGAGCCCGCGGCGAGCGGACGATCGACGAGGGCGAATCGCCCGCCGGG
>DASVFM010000016.1:0-2180 GCA_036380055.1 Casimicrobiaceae bacterium | reverse complement strand
CTTCCCGCCGCTCAGGTCGCAGGCCGCGCCGGCCGACAAGGAAACGCCGTCGATCGCTGTGCTGCCTTTTGTCAACATGAGCCGCGACGAGGAAAACGAGTACTTCGCCGATGGACTCTCCGAGGAATTGCTGAACGTGCTGGCGAAAATCCGGGGCCTGCGTGTCGCCTCGCGCACCTCCGCGTTCTCGTTCAAGGGCAAGGGCGTAGACATCCCCACGGTTGCGCAGAAGCTCAACGTGGCGACCATTCTCGAAGGCAGCGTACGCAAGTCGGGAAAGCGCGTGCGCATCACGGCGCAGCTGATCGAGGTAGCGTCGGATTCGCACCTCTGGTCGGACACCTACGACCGCGAGCTCGACGACATCTTCGCTGTGCAGGACGACATCGCGCAGTCGGTCGTTAAGGAGCTGCGGGCTGCGCTGCTTGGCGCCTCATCCGAGACTGCAAGCGACAAGGCAGCCGCCGCCGACGTGCGCAAGGCTGCAGCGGGTCGCAGCGACGATCCCGAGGCCTTTCAGCTCTACCTGCAGGGCAAGTTCCACGGCGAGCGCATCACGCAAGCGGACACCGACAAGGCGATCGACCTCTTCAATCGCGCGCTGGCGATCGATCCGGACTTCGCGCTAGCGTGGGCCGGGCTATCGCACATCCACCAGCTCCAGGCAGGGTACGGCTTCGCGCCGATCAACGAAGGCTTCGAGCAGGCCCGCGTGGCCGCGCAGCACGCCCTGCGGCTCGCTCCAGACCTGGCCGAAGCTCACATCGCGCTCGGCTCGGTGCTCGAAGGCCACGACTGGAACTTCGCCGCGGCGGAAGCCTCGTTCCGGCGCGCGGTGGAGCTTGCGCCCGGCGATGCGAATGCGCTGCGCGCGGCGGCGCAGCTCGCGCGGATTCTGGGCCACGTTGACGAGGGACTCGACCTGATCCGGAGAGCCATCGCTCTCGATCCGCTATCTGCACGAACCCATCGCCAGGCGGCGATGATCGCCGTCATCGGCGAGCGCTTCGACGACGCCGCGACGTCGTTTCAGCTCGCCCTCGATCTCGCGCCGAACGCGGGGCTCAACCACGGCTTTCTGGCGATCACCCAGCTGATGCAGGGCCGTGCGCAGACTGCGCTGCCGATTGCGCAAGCCGAATCGCACGACGTGTTCCGCAACCTCGCGCTGGCGATGATCCATCACACCCTCGGGCATCCCGCTGAGTCGGATGCGGCTCTGAAGGAGCTGATCGACGGCTTCGGATGGACCGCCGCCTACCAGATCGGCGAGGCCTACGCCCACCGTCAGGAAATCGACAAGGCGTTCGAATGGCTCGAGCGTGCCTACACGCAGCGCGACCCGGGCACGATCTACACCGCATCGGACATCTTCCTGCGACCGTTGCGCAGCGATCCGCGCTGGCAACCGTTCCTGCGCAAGCTCGGTCTCGCCTAGCGCTGTTGCTTGGGCGACGAGCGCGAGCCGGTCAGCCGGGCGCGTCTTCCCCCGCTCCGGCGTGAACGGCAGATCGCGCCGACGCCCTGGGCCCGCGCCTGGCGCAGCAGCATTTGCGTATCGCGCGGCCGTTAGCGGTCCGGAATCGAGCGCCGTCGATTGATCGCGACAGGCGGGCTCGCGGGCTACTTTCGCCCTACTTCATGGACAGGCGCCGGCTGATCGAGGCACCCCATTCGCGGAATCTGTTCCAGGTGTGGGGCGAGTCGGCATCGTCGTCCCCGCTGTCGAACACCACGCTGAACGGTCGCGGCACGGCCGACTTGTCCGCGACGACGCGCACAACGATGAGCGAGCTGAGCCCTCTCATCTTCGCCGCGATATCGCGCAGTGCATCGCTCTTGCTGAGCGGGGCTCGCCGGCGCCGCGCCTGAGGTTCCGGGCGGCGGCGCAGGAGCAGCCACAGCGAAAGCTCCGGAACGCGCTCGTGGCGGCTCATGTAGCTGCCCGAAACGAGGATCATCCTTATTCGGAACGGATTGCGTGCCGCGTCGGTGTTGATGCCTGCGGCCAGTGCGCGCGCCTGGTCGACAAGACCCCTCGCCTGAGAGCGCGAGAGCGGCGTGACGATGTCCGCAACGGCGTACTCGCGGAAGCGCGCGGAAGGCCGGTAGCAGCCTGGACCGTCGGGAAGCAGCAGGCCTGCCCCGAGCAGCGCGCGCAGCAGCGTCCAGCTCGCCGC
>DASVFM010000015.1:0-5071 GCA_036380055.1 Casimicrobiaceae bacterium | reverse complement strand
CTCACCTATCTCGCGCACCGCCTCGAGCGCGCGTTCGGGCGCAAGTAGGGAAAGCGATGATCTCGGTCCGCTCCATTTCCAAGTCTTTCGGCGAGCACTGCGTCCTCGATCGCGTGAGCCTCGAAGTCGCCAAGGGCGAGGTCGTCTGCATCATCGGCCCGTCCGGTTCGGGCAAGTCGACGCTGCTCCGGTGCATCAACGGGTTGGAGAGCTACGACGCGGGCGAAGTCGCGATCGACGGCGAGCTTGTGCGCCGGGACCTCGCTTCGATCCACGAAGTCCGCAGCGAAGTCGGCATGGTCTTCCAGCGCTTCAACCTCTTTCCGCATCGCACCGCGCTGGAAAACGTGATGGAAGGTCCGGTGTACGTGAAGCGAGCGCCGCGCACCGAAGCACGAGAGCGGGCTGCCGCGCTGCTCGCCAAGGTCGGGCTCGCGCACAAGCTCGACGCCTATCCGGCGAAGCTCTCCGGCGGGCAGCAGCAGCGCGTGGCGATCGCGCGCGCGCTCGCGATGCAGCCGAAGGCGATCCTTTTCGACGAACCAACTTCCGCGCTCGATCCCGAGCTCGTCGGCGAAGTGCTCCGAGTCATGCTCGCGCTCGCGCGCGAAGGCATGACGATGATCGTGGTGACGCACGAGATGAGCTTCGCCGCCGAGGTGGCGCACCGGGTGCTCTTCCTCGACGATGGACAGGTCGTGGAGGAGGGCACGGCGCAACACATCCTCGCCAATCCGCGACACGAGCGCACGCGCGATTTCCTGCAGCGCGTGCTGAAACCGGTCTGACCTCTTTTGTTGCAAGGGTTTTGTGCATCGCAGCGGGCGAGAGGGCGCGACCGAGAGTAGAATCCGCGCCATGTCCTGGCGAAGTCGCCGCCCGTTTCACCTCTGATTCGCGCCTCCCGGCCGCGGGTCGGGACTGCGCGCCGCAACCGTTCCATGTCGCGCCGCCATAGGCGGGGACACGCTCCCACGAGGAGCGACTTTCACGGAATATCCGACAACGGCCGAGCGATCCTCGAACGGAGTCGAAGGAGTCGAACATGAAGAGCGCATTGACCGCCGCACACCTGCTGGACGACCGGCTCGAGGCCGGCTCGCCGTCGATCGAGACCGAACGCCGCTACGGCGCGAACAACTACGCGCCCTTGCCGGTCGTGATGACCCACGGGGACGGCGTGTGGCTGTGGGACGAGCACGGCCGGCGCTACCTCGACATGCTCTCCGCCTACTCGGCCGTCAGCCACGGCCACGCCCATCCGCGCATCGTGCGTGCACTGGTCGCGCAGGCGCAGCGCCTGGCGATGACTTCGCGCGCCTGTCACAACGACCAGCTGCCGCAACTGCTCAAGCGGCTCGCCGAGCTCACGGGGCTCGATCGGGCGCTGCCGGTGAACACCGGACTCGAGGCGGTGGAAACGGGGCTCAAGGCGGCGCGCAAGTGGGGCTACCGGATGAAAGGCATCCCCGAAGGCAAGGCGCAGATCATCGCCTGCGAGAACAACTTCCACGGTCGCTCGATCACCATCGTCGGCTTTTCGTCCGACCCGCAATATCGCGACGGCTTCGGGCCGTTTGCTCCGGGGTTCTCGCTCATTCCGTTCGGCGAGGCGAGCGCGCTCGAGGCCGCGATCACGCCGCACACTTCCGCATTTCTGGTCGAGCCGATCCAGGGCGAAGGCGGCATCGTGGTGCCGCCGGCGGGTTATCTCGCCGAGTGCGCGCGGATCTGCCGCAAGCATCGCGTGCTGCTCCTCTGCGACGAAATCCAGACCGGCATGGGCCGCACGGGCAAGTTCCTCGCGAGCGAGCACGAGCGCGTCAAGCCCGACGGCCTGATGCTCGGCAAGGGGCTCGGCGGCGGACTGCTGCCGGTGTCGGCATTTGTCGCCACGAGCGAGCTGATGCAGGTCTTCGATCCGGGCAGCCACGGCAGCACCTTCGGCGGCAACCCGCTGGCGGCAGCGGTCGCGCTCGAGGCGCTGGCGGTTCTCTTCGAGGAGAAGTTGATCGACCGCGCGCGAGATCTCGGCGAGTATCTGCTCGCGCAGCTCAAGACCGTGCGCAGCCCGGCGATCCGTGAGGTGCGCGGCAAGGGGCTGTTCGTCGGCATCGAGGTCGATTCGCGACGCACCGACGCGCGCACGATCGTCGATCGGCTGCTCACGCGCGGGCTGCTTTCCAAGGACACGCACGGCACGGTCGTGCGCTTCGCCCCGCCGCTCGTCATCGCCAAGGAGCAGATCGACTGGGCGGTCGAGCAAGTGCGCGCGGTGTTCGACGAGCTCGGCAACGGGATGCGAAGGGCGGCGTAAGGCGCATAATGCGCGCATGCCCAAGCCGACGCTCGCCGACAAGCTCGTCGTCGCAATCTCCTCGCGAGCGCTCTTCGACCTGACCGAGAGCCACCGGATCTTCACCGAACAGGGCGTCGAGGCTTACCAGCGCTACCAGATCGAACACGAGGACGAGATCCTCGCGCCAGGGCCGGCCTTCACGCTGGTAAAGAAGCTGCTGCGGCTGAACCGCCCGGACAAGCACTACGTCGAGGTTATTCTCCTTTCGCGCAACTCGGCGGATACGGGATTGCGCGTGTTCAACTCCATCAAGCACTACGGTCTCGACATCAGCCGCGCGGCTTTCACCAAGGGCGAACCGACCTCGCGCTATGTGCCGGCGTTCGGATCGCATCTGTTCCTGTCGGCCGACACCGAGGACGTCAAGCGAGCGCTCGACGACGGTTATGCCGCAGCGACGATCTTTCCCAGCGTGTACAAGAACGAGACCGACGAGCTGCGCATCGCTTTTGACGGCGACGCGGTCATCTTCTCGGACGAAGCCGAGCGCGTCTACCAGGCGGGCGGCCTCGAAGCGTTCGCGCGGCGCGAGTCCGATGCTGCGCGCGACCCGCTGCCAGGCGGCCCGTTCAAGAACTTCCTCGCCGCCCTGCACCAGATTCAGGTGGACTATCCGGAGGACAAGAGCCCCATCCGCACGGCACTCGTCACCGCGCGCAGCGCCCCGGCTCACGAGCGGGTCATCCGCACGCTGCGGGCATGGAACATTCGCATCGACGAAGCTCTCTTTCTCGGCGGACTCGACAAGGGCGAGTTCCTGCGGGCATTCGGAGCGGACTTCTTCTTCGACGACCAGCGCACGCACGTCGAATCGGCGGCGAAGCACGTGGCGGCAGGCCACGTCCCGCACGGGGTGGCGAACGAGTAGCTCGGCGCGGTCTGCTGCGCCCGGTCGATCGTTGCCGACATGACGACGAGCGAAGCGACTGCGCGGGCGCGTCCCAATCGCATCGCGGGAATCGGTGTCCGGCAGGTTCGCATCGCCTGCGGGCTCATTCTCTTCTCCTATCTGCTGTCGCATTTTGCGAATCACGCCCTTGGCAACGTCTCCTACGAGGCGATGGAGGCGGCGCTCGAGTATCACATGCGCTTCTGGCGCGACCCGTTCGTGGCAGCCGTGTTCTATACCGCGGCGGTCGTGCACTGGTCGCTCGGCCTGTGGGCGCTCTACGAACGCAGGCAATTCCGCTACAAGGCGGCGGAGATGACGCAGCTGCTGCTCGGGCTGTCGATTCCCTTCCTCATCGTCTTCCACCTGGTCGGGGTTCGGGTCGCCGCCGCTCTCTTCGAGCGCGATCTGTATTACGCGCAGGTGTTCAGTGCCTACTGGGTGAGCAAAGCCTACCTCCACTGGATTCAATACACGCTGCTCTTCGTCGCGTGGACACACGGCTGCATCGGCCTGTACTTCTGGCTTCGACTCAAGCCTTTCTTCCGCTCGGCTGCGCCTTATCTTCTCGCCGCGGCGGTGCTGATTCCGACGCTCGCTTTCCTCGGCCTGGTGCAGGGAGCACGCGAGGTCCGAGTGCTGAGCGAGAATCCCGAGTGGCGGGCCAACAACCTGCCACCCGGCGGAATCATCACGGCGGAGCAGCGAGACACGCTCGACAACATCGTCGCGATCTCCAGCGCCGGGTATCTGGCGGTGCTATTGCTGATCATCGCGGCGCGAGGTGTGCGCGCGTTGCACGAGCGGCGCGGCGGGCTTATCAAGCTCTCCTATCCCGGCGGCCGGGTCGTGAGCGTTCCGCGTGGATGGAGCGTGCTCGAGGCGAGCCTGCGCTACGATATCCCGCACGCGAGCGTCTGCGGCGGTAAGGCGCGCTGTTCGACTTGCCGGATACGCGTCGTCGGCGCCGTGAAAGATCTCCCGCTTCCTTCGCCCCGCGAGGCCTTCGTGCTCGATCGCGTAGGCGTCAGCGCCGATCCCGCGATCCGCCTCGCCTGTCAACTCCGCCCGCAACAGGACATTGCCTTTTTCCCGCTGCTGCCGCCGCAGACTTCGCGCGCGCCGCTGCCGGGATCGGGGCGGGCTCACACCGGCGACGAGCGTTACGTGGTGAGCATGTTCGTCGACATGCGCCGCTCGACCAGCGTCGCCGAGAAGCGGCTTCCGTTCGACACGATGTTCATCGTCAACCGCTTCGTCGCCGCGGTTTCCAGCGCAGTGGAGGCTGCTGGCGGCCAGGCAAACCAGTTCGTCGGCGACGGCGTGCTCGTCCTGTTCGGGCTGCGCGGGAGCGCCGAGGCCGCCTGCCGGCAGGCGCTCGCGGCCGTCGTCGGCATCGCGGAGAACATCGACCGGCTGAACAAGGAGCTCGCTTCAGACCTGCGCGAGCCGATCCGCTATGGGATCGGCGTGAATGGCGGGGAAGTTGTTCTCGGGGACGTGGTTTACGGGGCGCGCAACGTCTTCACGGCCCTCGGCGACCCCGTCAACGTCGCCGCGCGCCTGCAGGATCTGTCGAAAGAGCTCGTCTGCGAGGTCGTGCTGTCCGATGACGTGTGCAAGAGGGCCGGGCTCGCTGCCGACACGCTTCCGGTCAGGGAGATTGCGATCCGCGGGCGGGACGTTCCGATCACGGTGCGCACGGCGGTGACGGCGCGCCTGCTGTCGCAGAGTACTGCCTCGCAAGCGGCATCATCCTGAGCGGCCAGTGCAGAACCATGGCGCCGTGATGCGCTAACGCACGTTAGACGATGCGACCGTAG
>DASVFM010000014.1:0-3854 GCA_036380055.1 Casimicrobiaceae bacterium | reverse complement strand
ACCGCGAGGATCTCCTCGTCGGTCTCGCCGAGACCCACCATGAGGCCGGATTTCGTCGGTGTTTGCGGAAAGCGCTGCTTGAACTCCTGCAGCAGCCGCAGTGAATGCGCGTAGTCGGAGCCCGGTCGCGCCTGGCGATAGAGTCGCGGCACGGTTTCGAGATTGTGGTTCATCACGTCCGGCGGGCATGCGGCAAGAATCTCGAGCGCGCGCTCCAAGCGGCCCCGAAAATCGGGCACCAGAATCTCGATCGTCGTTCGCGGCGAGCGCTCGCGCACCGCGCGGATGCAGTCGACGAAGTGCTGCGCGCCGCCGTCACGCAGATCGTCTCGATCCACGCTGGTGATGACGACGTAGCCGAGCTCAAGGGCGGCGATCGTGGCGGCCAGGTTGAGCGGCTCGTCCGCGTCGAGCGGTAAGGGTCGGCCGTGGCCCACGTCGCAGAAAGGGCAGCGGCGCGTGCAAAGGTCGCCCATGATCATGAAGGTCGCGGTCCCGTTGCCGAAGCACTCGCCGATGTTCGGGCAAGAGGCTTCTTCGCAGACGGTGTGCAGTCGATGTTCGCGCAGGATGCGCTTGATCTCGTAGAAGCGCGGACCCGAGGGCGCACGCACGCGGATCCATGCGGGCTTCTTCAGCGGCGCAGCGGCGACGACCTTCACCGGGATGCGCGCCGTCTTGGCGCCGCCCTTCTGCTTGGCGCCCGCAGCCGCGGGAGCCGTGGTGTCGCCGGAGAGGTCGGTCATGGCGTCCGTCCGGCGAGGCTCGACTCGAGGAACGGGGCAAGCTCTCGCCCGGCTTCCTCGACGCTGCGCGTGATGCCGAGATCGGCAAGCTGTGTCACCGCGAGCCCGGGATAACCGCAGGGATCGATGTCGGCAAAGGGCGCAAGATCCATGGCGACGTTGACCGCGAGACCGTGATAGGTGCTGCCGCGGCTTACCTTCAATCCCAGCGCCGCGATCTTCGCCTCTCCGCCCGTGGCTGACGTGTACACTCCCGGCGCCGATGGCTTTCCATAGGCCTCTATGCCGAGAGAGCCGAGCCATAGTATCACGGCGCCCTCCAGCCTCCGCACCATAGCGCGCACGCCGATCCGCGCGCGAGCCAGATCGAAAAGCGTATAAGCAATGAGCTGACCCGGGCCGTGATAGGTCACCTGCCCGCCGCGATCCACCTTGAGCGCGCGAATGCCGTTCTCGCGCAGCACATGCTCGCGTCTTCCGGCAAGCCCGAGCGTATAGATCGGCGCGTGCTCGGTTAGCCAGATCTCGTCGCGCGTGTTCGCGCCGCGCGACTCGGTGAATGCCCGCATGGCATGCCAGCAGGTCTCGTAATCGCTGCGCCCGAGGGCGCGCACGATGAGCTCGCTCGCCCGAGTCACGCGCGACTCGCGTGCTCGCTCCGGCAGGCTCATCGCCTCACTCTTCGCGCGCTGGGCGCACGCCCCGCGCCATGGCCCCAGATTGCCGGCGCAAACGCGAGCTCCGTCTGCCGCACCGCTGCGGTCCGCTGCCATACGATTTGATCGCGCGATACCGAGAGCATCCAAGTCTGTTGTTCCACGGGCGCCTTGCGCGCGAAGGCCGCGGGCGTGAGCACGGCACAGCAGCCTCCGCGGCCGGGATCGCGCACAGACTCGTAGCGAATCGCGCCGACCCGCGCTTCGCGCGCGACTCGTCCGAGGCGCTGGCAGCCGCTGTAGTCGCTCGGGTGCGTCCAGACGGCGCGCTCGGCCGCGAAGGGCGGCGTGCGGAGGTCCACGCAAGCGACGGAAAGCGCCGTGCGGAACACTGTCTGCGGCCGGGTCGGCATCGCCGCGAGCGCAGGCGTGTCGAGCAGATGCCTCCAGCGCCAGTAGCCGAGCTCGGCGCAGGCCGTGCGGATCTCGTCGGCGCCGTAAAACACTCCGGGATCGTCGGGTCCGCGAAAGCGCGAGCCGCCGGGAGGCGGGGGGTAGCGGAACGGGGTCGAGAGCAGCCAGTGCAGCCTGCTCGCCGCTGCGGGTACGGGCGGCTTGGACTCCTCGAGCAGCCGCTCGAGCGCGTGCTGCTCGTCCACGTTGTCCACCAGCGCCATCGTGGCGGCCACGTGCTGCGCCTCGACCGCGCGCCACAGCTCCAGGCGCGCCGGTCTCGCCTCAGAGCCGACCGCGTGCGCTGTCCAAGTACGAGACGACACGGACGAGGCCTTGTACCGTGCTCAGCAGCTCTACGGGCGCCGCCCCGAGGGCGAGATTGCTGCTTTCAAGCCAGCTCCGGGCGCTGTCCTCGTGGCCCCAGAGGGCGTCGAGCGAACGGAACAACCGAACGAACAGCAGCGCCAATTCCCATTCCTTAGCCCGTTCGCGAGATAGTGTGTACTTACCCGCGAACAGTCGCGAGGCCGTCGCGTCGGAGATGCCGAGGATCTCCGCTACGCGCCGCTGGGAAAGCCCGAGCAGCTTTGCCGCCCGGACGACCGATTTGCCGAGCACGCGAGCCTCATCGACAACCTGTGGCGCAGGAGCGCTCGCGGCACCTTGGGAGGCAGCGGGCATCGTCTCTTGGTCCTGCAGAAAGGATCTATGCTGAATATTGCCACAGCAAACCGACGCCGCGCAACCGACGCGCTCGGCGGCAAGCAGGCTTCGCCTCCTACAGAACCATCGTCACCATCGGGTGCGAGGAAAGCTCCCGGTACAGCGCGTCGAGCTGCTCGCGCGAGGTGGCGTTGACGGTGCAGGTGAGCGAGAGGTACTTCCCCTCACGCGATGCGCGCATCTCCATCGACGCGCTGTCAAAGTCGGGCGCGTGACGCAGAACGACGGCGAGCACGGCTTGGGCGAAGCCGTCTTCCGTGCGGCCGACGATCTTCATCGGGAAAGTGCAGGGGAATTCGAGCAGTGTTTCGGCCATGGGCTGTTCCATCGCTCCAATATGGTGGCGAAGGCGCCAATACGCAAACGCCACTCGCTCGCCCGACCTCGCAATGCGAGCCGTCGCGCTAACCTCGCCCTTGCGCGAAGGCATACATGTACTCGCGCGTCGGGGGGTGAGGCAGACGGCCATCCTGCAACGGCTTGCCGGCCAGCAACTGGAAGATCGAGAGCCAGCCACGATCGAAAGCATGGGCGGAGCCCGCGAGATAGATGCGCCAGACGCGGTATCTCTCTTCCCCGACCTCGCGGCGCGCTGCGTCGGCATTGCCCTCGAGGCGCTCGAGCCAGTGCCAGAGTGTCCGCGCGTAGTGCTCGCGCAGCGCTTCCGCGTCGATCAGCTCCAGCCCGTCGGTGGCGAGGCCTTGGATCACCCGGCCGGCGTGCGCGAGCTGTCCGCCGGGGAACACATATTGCTCGATGAAGTCACCGATACCGCTGCCGAGGCTCGTGCCGCCGATCCAGTTGTG
This sequence comes from Casimicrobiaceae bacterium, assembly GCA_036380055.1. GTDB lineage: Bacteria > Pseudomonadota > Gammaproteobacteria > Burkholderiales > Casimicrobiaceae > PALSA-1003. The sequence continues at coordinate 467 of DASVFM010000014.1, read as the reverse complement.
CGTGATTCCGTGGTTGAGCACCAATCCGCCGGGCTTGAGGATACGGTAGATCTTGCCGAAGTACTTCGCATAGTTGCCGATCCCCACGTGCTCGAACATGCCGATGCTGGCAATCTTGTCGTAGAGCCTTCCCTCCGGCAGGTCGAGGTAATCGAGCAGGCGCACGTGCAGGCGATCGCCGAGGCCGAGCTCGGCGATCCTGGCCGCCACGTAGTCATGCTGGTTCTGCGAAAGCGTGATCCCGGTCGCCTTCACCCCGTAGTTCTGTGCGGCGCGAAGAATCAGCCCGCCCCAGCCGCAGCCGATGTCGAGAAACTCCTCGCCCGGCGCCAGCATAAGCTTGCGGCAGATGTGGTCGAGCTTCTGCAACTGCGCCTGCTCGAGCGTGTCATCATCGTCGCGGAAGTACGCGCACGAGTACACCATCCGCTCGTCGAGCCAGAGCCGGTAGAAAGCGTTCGACACGT